>JAJQEU010000114.1 GCA_021201535.1 Clostridiales bacterium
CCATTATGGCGGATGGGATATGGGTATCTCATACCGTCGTGAATAATTCAGGATATTCTTGCTCATTCTTTTCAACAACGTATTATCACGTCATATGCGACATCACGCTGTCCGTTGCTATTTTATCAGATATTGTGTATAATGTCGTAACAGGTCTTTTTCCTGATGTAGGAATGTGAGGAAAGGAATATCCCATGATCGAAGCGCGGATATCGGATTTAAACTACAATGAAATACTTATGTATCTCGGTCACCGCGGACAGGATGTGACGCCGGATGTGCAGCGACAGATACAGATCTGTATGGAAGAAGTAAAAAGATACGTTGTTCCGCGTCTGGTTTACAGCCGCCTGCCGGTGAGGGATGGCATGATCAGCGGTTTTCCCATCAAGGGAAATGATATACGTGAGGTTTTGCTTCCCTGCTGCGAGGCTGTGCTTCTGGCGGTGACTGTTGGTGCCCGGATTGAACGGGTTCTTATGCGGCATGAAGTGACAAATATGGCGGACGCGGTGATCATGGACGCCTGTGCCAGCGTTGCTGTGGAGAACGTCTGTGATGATTTCGAAGCGGATCTGCGGGAGCAGCTGAAAAACGAAAATCTGTATCTGACCAGCCGTTTCAGCCCGGGCTATGGGGATTTCCCGATTGACACACAGATGAAACTGTGTGAAATACTCAATACGTCACGCAGAATCGGGCTGATGGTGACGGATCGTTATCTCATGGTTCCGAGAAAATCGGTCACCGCCGTTCTGGGCATATCGGTTGAACCGCAGGAACTGAGAAAATGCGGTTGTGAAACCTGCGGCATGTTTTTGAACTGCGCTTACAGAAAGAGAGGGGTTTCCTGTGAACGGAGCTGACAGGTCCGGCACGGAGCCAAATCTGCGGAAAGAGAGGAACAGCTTTTGAATCGAATTACTATATTGGACGGAGCCATGGGCACGATGCTGCAGAATGCAGGCCTTTCATTGGGCGCGCGGCCGGAAGTGTTTGGCATGGAACATCCGGATATCCTGGAGCGAATTCAGCGGG
The DNA here is from genome assembly GCA_021201535.1 of Clostridiales bacterium. GTDB lineage: Bacteria > Bacillota > Clostridia > Lachnospirales > Lachnospiraceae > Eubacterium_I. The sequence continues at coordinate 1,039 of JAJQEU010000114.1, forward strand.
AATATGTGGATGCGGGCAGTGACGTCATCTATGCAAATACATTCGGCGCGAATGCACATAAATTAAAAGGTACTGGTTACACGGTGCAGGAGCTGGTGGAGGCGAATGTGGCAGCAGCGCGGCGTGCGGCCGGATTGGAAACTGACGGTGGTGAAGGCTGTGCCGAGAAGAGCCGACAGACTGTTCGGTCGGGAAAACCCGGATGCAAACCGGAGAAACGGATACGGGTTGCCCTGGATGTCGGTCCGATCGGTGAGTTGATGGAGCCGTTGGGCACGCTTTCTTTTGACGACGCATATGAGATCTATAAGGAAATGACGGTCGTCGGTGAGCGCGCAGGAGCGGATCTTGTCATATTTGAGACGATGACGGATTTGTATGAGGTAAAAGCCGCGGTGCTGGCGGCGCGGGAGAATACGAACCTTCCCATCTGGGTGACGATGAGTTTTGAAGCGACCGGACGAACATTTACCGGCACTCTTGTGTCTTCCATGGCGGCGACACTGGATGGTCTGGGCGTGGATGCCATGGGCATCAACTGTTCGCTCGGTCCCCGTGAGATTTTCCCGATGATCGCGGAGATGAAAAACTGGACCGACCGGCCGTTGATCGTAAAACCGAATGCGGGGTTGCCTGATCCTGCGACAGGGGAGTATGATATGGGGGCGGAGGAGTTTGCGCGGCAGATGCAGTCATTTCTCGATCTTGGCATTTCGATGGCGGGAGGGTGCTGTGGGACGACACCGGCGTTTATCACAGCGCTTGCCGCGAAGATGCAGGATGCGGTTGATGACAGAATGTCTGCTGCACGAGGTGCTGCGGTGACGGCAGACAAGGCGTGTGCATCAGACTCAGGAGTTTTGCGTTCTGATCTCCGCCGCGGCGTATGCTCCGCCGGGAAAATGGTAGATTTTGACGGTGTGCGCGTCATCGGTGAGCGCATCAATCCGACCGGTAAAAAGCGTTTTGCCCAGGCACTGAGGGAGCATGATCTGAACTACATCATGGAACGTGCCATTGAGCAGGCGGATGCCGGAGCGGATATTCTGGATATCAACGTCGGTCTGCCGGGGCTGGACGAACCGCGGATGATGGTGGACGTGGTGCAGGCGGTGCAGAGCGTGGTTGATCTGCCGCTGCAGATTGATTCTTCTGACCCGGCGGCGATAGAGGCAGGACTGCGTATTTGCAATGGGCGTGCCATCGTAAATTCCGTGAACGCGGAGGATGAGGTCCTGGAGAATGTTCTCCCGATTGTGAAAAAATACGGCGCGGCTGTGGTCGGCCTGACGATGGACAGGTCCGGCATTCCGGACAGTGCCGAACAGCGTTTTGCACTGGCGGAAAAGATTCTGCGGGCGGCGCTTGCTGCCGGTATTCCGAAGGAGGATGTGTTGATCGACTGTCTGACACTGACGATCTCCGCACAGCAGGAGCAGGCGGCGGAGACGCTGAAAGCAGTGCGGATGGTGCATGAGCGGCTGGGGCTTCACTGTGTGCTGGGCGTCAGCAATATTTCCTTCGGCCTGCCGAAGCGGAACCATATCACCACCAGCTTTCTGACACAGGCGATGCAGTGCGGACTGGATCTGCCGATTATTAATCCGAATCAGGCAGAGATCATGGACACAGTATTTTCTTTCCGCGCATTGTCCGGCGAGGACGCACAGTGCGCAGCCTATATTGAGCGTTTTACCGGGGCGGAAGAGGAAAAAAAATCGCCCGCCGCGCTGCGGAAGCAGACGTCGGAGGGTGCTGCCCTGAAGGGATTAAAGGCGGAAACGCGGGAGATGACAGTGGAAACCGCGATTCTGAAGGGATTAAAGCAGGAGACGCGGGAGCAGACGGTACAGCTTCTGGAGACGATGAGTGAACTGGATGTGATCAATACGAAGCTGATTCCGGCGTTGGATGTGGTGGGAGACCGATATGAAAAGCAGCAGATTTTCCTTCCGCAGCTGATCAACTCCGCCAACGCGGCCTGTGCCGGTTTTGATCTGATTAAAGAACGGATTGCAAAGCGCGGCGGTGAAAGTGTTTCAAAGGGCAAGATTATCATGGCGACAGTCGAGGGGGATATCCACGACATAGGGAAAAATATTGTCCGCGTCGTTCTGGAAAATTATGGTTACCGGGTGATTGACCTGGGGCGCGATGTGCCGGTGCAGAAGGTGGTGGATGCCGCTATTGCGGAGGACGTCCGTCTGATCGGCCTGTCGGCATTGATGACAACGACCGTGGTTTCTATGAAAAAAACCATCGAGGCGCTCCGCGCATCGGGACACGACTGCAAAGTGTTCGTGGGCGGCGCCGTTCTGACGCCGGAATACGCGGAGGAAATCGGAGCGGATTATTATACGAAGGATGCCAAGGCATCCGTGGATGTGGCGAAGGAGGTGCTGGGGTAAATTATATTTATCCCGTATAATATAGATTATGAATATAAGGGAATATTTGAAACAGAACACATTGCTCTTTGACGGCGGCATGGGAACCTATTTTTCCCGGAAAAACCATATGGCGGGGATGAGCTGTGAGATGGCAGCCCTGCGTCAGCCCGACCTGATCTCGGAGATACATAAGGAATATCTGGAGGCGGGCAGCAGGGCGATCAAGACTGATACCTTCGCGGTAAACCGCGTATTGTTTCAGGGCGCTGAGGATCTGGTGCGGCGTGTGATTCGTTCCGCATGGGAACTGGCTTCCGCTGCGGCAGCGGAATATGACGCCTATGTCTTTGCGGATATCGGACCGATCGGCGGCCTGAGCGAAGAGCAGAGCGCGTTTGAGGAATATCGCTTTGTCACGGATCAGTTTCTGGAACTGGGCGCGCGGCATTTTCTCTTTGAGACGAATTCCGACACGGATGGACTGGCTGAGATCACAGCGTACATCCGGGAGAAATCACCGGAAGCATATATCATTGTCAGCTTTGCGGTGCAGGCGGACGGTTATTCCAGGGACGGACTCTGGGCAGCGGAACTGTTTGACGCGATGCGCTGTTGTCCGGCGGATGCTCTGGGGTTAAACTGTGTCTGCGGTGCGCGTCATATGCTGGAGCTGGTGAGAGAGATGGATCATGAGGGGATCGCCCTCTCCCTGATGCCGAATGCCGGTTATCCGACGGTAATCAACAACCGTACCTTCTATGAGGGAGATCCTCAGTATTTTGCGTCCCAGCTGCAGGAGATGGCGGCGGAGGGAGCTGCTATCCTGGGCGGCTGCTGCGGTACGATGCCGATTCACATTGAGATGGCGCGTAAGGCGCTGGAAAAGGGCGGCCGGACGAATGCCGCGGTGGCAAAAGCGTCACCCGGGAGACTGCCCAGTGAGGAGGCGGCGGAGAGTCTTTTCTGGAACAAACTGCAGGCGGGCGAGAAGGTGTTTGCCGTAGAACTGGACTCTCCGGCGGATGCCAACATGATCAGGTTCATGAAAGGCGCCTGGGAGCTGAAGGGCGCCGGCACGGATATCATTACCATTGCGGACTGCCCGGTTGCACGGGCCAGGATGGACTCGAGTCTGCTGGCGTGCAAGATCCGGCGTGAATTGAACATGGATGCTCTGCCGCATATGACATGCCGCGACCGGAATCTGAATGCGACCAAAGCCCTGCTGTTCGGTCTTTACGCCGAGGGAATCCGGAATATCCTTCTGATCACGGGCGACCCGATTCCGACGGCGGAGCGCGATGAGGTAAAAAGCGTCTACCAGTTCAATTCCAGAAAGCTGGCGGCGTTTGTCACATCTCTCGGGAAGAAATCCCTGCCCGGATCGTTCCATCTGTTTGGTGCGCTGAACCTTAACGCGCGGAACTTTGACGTGCAGATTCGCCTTGCGAAAGAAAAAATCGAGAAGGGAATGGTCGGTTTTCTGACCCAGCCGGTGCTGACCGAACAGGCTTTTGAAAACTTAAAGCGCGCTCATGAGGAACTGGATGCCCGGCTGCTTGGCGGCGTTATTCCTGTTGTGAGCGCAAAAAATGCCCGGTTTATGGACAGTGAGATCAATGGAATTAATGTAGATCCGAAGATCACGGAACTGTATGAGGGGAAAGACCGTGCGGAGGCGGAACGTCTCGCGACGGAGATTTCCGTAGAAATCATGCGCAGGATTTCTCCTTACGTGGACGGATATTATCTGATGACGCCGTTCGGGCGGACAGGGCTGATCGCGGGGATACTGGAGGCGTTTCGGTTACTGGTTACTCCCTGACCACGCACTTGCTGCGTGGCCAGGCCGAAAACGTTGTGGTTTCGAGCATCCGTCCCATCGCGTAGCGATTTTGCATGGACGGATGCTGTTGCAAGTCACATCTTGTAAGGATTAAAAAGCGTAAATCTGGTGGGGATGTGACTTGTAACGCGTTTCGGAAAATATCAGATTGAAAACAGATTTGTCTTGTGTTAAATTAGAAACATAGCAAGCAAACAGGAGACATATATGCCATTATTAAAACCGGATTCATATACAATTGATGATATTTATGCTTTACCGGAAGGACAGCGTGCGGAGTTGATCCGGGGACAGATTTATGTGATGGCTCCGCCCAATACGATACATCAGAGAATCAGTTTTGCTGTATCCCGTGTTCTGGCAGATTATATTGCCTCTGAAAACGGTTTGTGTGAAGTGTTTCCTGCTCCGTTTGCGGTGTTCCTGCCGGGAGAGGAGGATGCTTATCTGGAGCCGGACATCAGCGTCATATGTGATAAAAATAAGATTTCAGACAGGGGATGTGAGGGTGCGCCGGATTTTGTTGCTGAAGTGGTTTCTCCGTCCAGCCGGGAAATGGATTACGCCACCAAGATGACATTATACAGTGATGCCGGTGTACGTGAATACTGGATCATCGATCCCGCGAGGGAACGAACGACGATATATTATTTTGAACAGGACGCGGCGCCTGTGATCGTGCCGTTTCATTATCCGGCGAAAGTGAATTTGTATGAAGATCTGGAAATCACGATTGCAGATTTTATAAATTAGGAACTGTCACGAAAAACATTCTGCGAAAAGCAGAATGTTTTTTCACTGGAGAAAGTAATGATTCACGGTAATGTCAATTTTATTAAATTTAATAATTCTTAAGGTTTCATGATGCTTTTTTGAAAGGTTGCAGTGGTATCATTTTCACAATATTTAACAGAAATATGTATGTTTGCAATCATTTATAATAGAAGATGTTCTGAATGAGAATTGTGCTATGATTCCGGGGGAGGCAGTTACATATGATTAATATATTAGTGTGTGATGATGATAAAGACATTGTGGATGCCATCGAGATCTATCTGGCGCCGGAGGGCTATCATATTTTGAAGGCTTATGACGGGATCCAGGCGATTCAGATGATTAAAAATAACGATGTCCAGCTTCTGATTCTGGACGTGATGATGCCGCGGATGGACGGTCTGCGGGCGACTCTGAAAATTCGCGAGGAGTCAAACATTCCCATTATCATTCTCTCCGCGAAGACGGAGGACACGGATAAGATTTTCGGACTCAACGTGGGCGCGGATGATTATGTGACGAAACCGTTTAACTCGCTGGAGCTGGTGGCGCGGGTGAAGTCGCATCTGCGCCGCTACACGAAGCTCGGTACGATCGCAGCGGAGAGTGCGGCACAGATTTACCGGACCGGCGGGCTGGAGATCAACGACGACACCAAGCAGGTGACGGTGGACGGTCTGCCGGTGGAGAAGCTGACGCCGATTCAGTACAACATTCTGCTGTTCCTGACGAAGAACAAGGGGCGGGTGTTCTCCATCGAGCAGATTTACGAGAGCGTCTGGGGTGAGGCCGCCATCAACGCGGACAATACCGTGGCGGTACATATCCGGCATATCCGGGAGAAGATTGAGATTAACCCGCGCGAGCCGCGCTATCTCAAGGTGGTCTGGGGTGTGGGCTACCGAGTTGAAGACATAAAGTGATTTTTGAAGAAAATGCAACTGTTTTCAGTTGCGTTTTCTTTTGGGCTGAAGTATTATGAAGAGGAACGGACAGTTATATGTGAAGATAAAGCACCTGTTATGTTGCATAAACCACATCCGAGAAAAGAATTGCTAAATTATCAGGTAAAACAATTGATTGAGAAGTTAGAGGAGGAGGGACTCATATGAATAATACGATGAATTACAGAGGCTATGTCGGAAGCGTGGAGTTTTCCGAGAGAGATGAGGTTTTTTACGGTAAGGTTATGGGGATTCGCGCATTGATTTCTTATGAAGGAAAAGATGCCAGGGAATTGGTGGAGGATTTTCATTCTGCGGTGGATGATTATTTTGTTTTGTGTGAATCTGAGGGAAAGGAACCGGAGAAGTCTTATAAAGGGAGCTTTAATATAAGAATTTCTCCTGAACTTCACCGTGAGGCGGCTGTTTTTGCGATCGCACATCAAATGAGCCTGAATCGTTTTGTGGAAGAGGCAGTGAGTACATTTCTTTCACAACAGAGTCGGTAAAAACTGTGTTTTAAGAAATCATTAAGATGTCTTCTTTAGTTTTCGCAAGATTACTTCGATATACTTAGATCATGAATCTATGATTCATGATCGCATTTCGCCGCTCGCCAATTATGCAAGCATGTTGGCTCGCTTGCGCTCATGCTATCATAATATATCGAACATGACGGAAGGAGGAAGATTCCCTTTGAAGAAGAAAAGACTTTACGCAAAATGGGCGAAGTTTTTGACAGTGGCTGTCCTGACCGCTTCCTCTCTGCTGACGGGGCTTGCCGGGATGCGGATCGTGCAGGGTCTGCAGTACGGGATGACGATTTCGGAGATTGCGCAGGGCACGAGCTATGAAGAGAGCAGCACGGCAGCTACCTATCTGTATACTGAGGCGGAAGTCCTGATAGATTCCTGGCAGACGCAGGATATATTCTGCTCCGGGGGGACCGCCTACGATGAGACGCAGACGATCGATATCGCGAACCTGAGCGCCGGGGTGGACAATGAGCAGAAGGATCCGGATACCACTTATGTGCTGGCGGATCTGGCGGAGTTTTATGGTTCGAATAATTATTACCGCTTACAGTTTTTGGTGGATTCTGCGGAGGCTTATGCTCTGGAATGGGGAGAGAGTGAAGTCACGGATAATTTAAATGTCGAGAACGATACCGAGACAGAAGCGGAGGCTGAGTATGATACGGACGCGGCCACATCGACTTATACCTATACAGATGATGACGGCTTCATTGTCATCGATGCTGATTATGAGGAGATGGGACCGGACGCAACGGTTTACGATAGAGAGATTGTGTATCTGGATGGCGATACGTTGGATGAAACCGGAGATGCGGGGGTTCCGTACCGTTTTAAGATTTACAGCACCGCTGATAATATCCTCTACAACAACGGCATAGAGCTGGAGGAACAGTCAATTCTGAGTGTTTCCGGTACGACGCTGGCGGAGCTTGCGCGGAGCACGCAGGATACGAATTCGCCGATTTCGCTGGAAAGCTGCTATACATTGCTGATCGACGCGGCAGACCAGCTCAGCGATTATTTCCTTTCGCATGAGTCGGTCGATACGAATACGAACGCCATGCTCTACCTGAAAAATACAGATACGGGCAAGGTCTATACCAATATATCTGACTGGCAGAGCCTGGAACTGTGGGAGATTCAGAATATATACGGGAATGAGTATTATGACACGAATGAGACGGGCGGACTTTTTTTCAGCTGTTACTATGATGAGGAGGACTCTCCGGTCAGAGAATGGACGGGTGTTCATATTGACGCTTACGGCGATGTGCTGCTGGCGGATGCGGAGGAGAATCTGGGTTTGGGGACGTGGGAGATTTATCTGGCTCTGGACACGACCTGGCCGCTGACGACGAGTTCATCCTATACGGATATGCAGGTGTTTCAGTGGTGGAATGAAAATTCTCCCTTCGGCTCGCTGAATGTTCTGTTTTTATTTTTTGCCGCACTGGCACTGGCGGCGTTCATGCTGATCCTTCTGTCCTGCCAGACCGGGCACCGGCAGGGGGATCAGGACATCCATCCGGTGCCGATGGACCGCTTCCCGATTGAGATCATGGTGCTGATGGATATTCTGCTCTGGTTCATCCCGGTCTATATCGTTTTTTCCGCGGTAGCGAACTCGAGCTGGTATTATTATGAGGCGCCGGTTAATTACGGAGGGTATATAAAACTGATGATCGCGGGAGCGGTCGGAACGGCTTTGGGCGCACTGCTGCTTGCCTGGGAGATGAAACGCTATGGCCGGCGCATCAAAGCGCGTTTCGTCGGCGGCAGTCTGATTTTAAGAATTTCCCGGGGGATCCGGAAGCTGGCGGAGACGACCGGAAACGCCATGTCGGAAAGCCGCCGGATCACGACAGTCTATGCTGTGTTTATCATCATTCAGTTTGCGGCGCTGTTTCTGGCAGCCGGTTTCTGGTGGCGATGGTGGGGCTGGTGGTCGAACAAAGTGTTTGCCGTTCTTCTGTGGTTCGGTCTGTTTTTCTTTGATCTGTTTGTCTGGTGGAGGCTGCTGCAGCACGCCTCCGGACGGGAGACGATTAAAAGAGGCATGAGGGAACTCGGTGAGGGAAATCTGGATTATCAGGTGAACGCTGCCGTGCTGCAGGGTGAGAATCGTGAGATGGCAGAGATTCTGAACAACATGCAGGAGGCAGTCCGCCGAGCGGTGGAGGTCGAGATGAAGAGCGAACGTTTAAAGACCGACCTGATTACCAATGTCTCTCATGACATTAAGACGCCGCTGACATCCATCATTAATTACGTGGATATTCTGAAGCGGGAGCAGCTGCCGGATGAGCGGATTGCCGGGTATATCGATATTCTGGATAAAAAATCCCAGCGCTTAAAGCAGCTGACGGACGATCTGGTGGAGGCATCGAAGATCAGCTCCGGGGTCATCACACTGGACATGCGGGAGATCGACTTAAAGCAGCTGATCAAGCAGGCGAGCGGGGAGTTTGACGATAAGCTTCAGGCACGGGATCTGCAGCTGGTTCTGAATCTGCCGGAGGAGGAGATGCGTATCTTTGCCGACGGGCGGCGTATGTACCGCGTGATCGAGAATCTTTTCAACAACGCGGCGAAATATGCCATGCCGGGCTCCCGCGTCTACGTGACCGGCAGCCTGTCAGACGACAGAACCGGCGACTCCGGAAGTGGTCAGACCGGAAGTGGCGGGGACGGCAGAATCGGGAAGATCGGGAGCGGCGGAACAGGGAAGGTTGCCTTTGAGATCAAAAATATGTCGGAACATGAGCTGAATTTCAGCGCGGCGGAACTGATGGAGCGATTTGTCCGCGGGGATATTTCGCGGACGACGGAGGGCAGCGGTTTAGGCCTGGAGATTGCAAAGAATCTCACCACAATGCAGGACGGCGATCTGGAGATTTATCTGGACGGCGATCTGTTCAAGGTGACGGTGACGTTTGACGCGTTTGTACCGGAGACGACAGAATAAAATAACCATTTTGCGGAATTAGCAGGGTTTGTGCAGAAACAGCACAAACCCTGTCGTAATTTTACGATGAGATTTTCTTGAGGACAGGCATAATTTCTTCTATACTGGTTTTGAGCAGAATACTGAAATCCGTCTGTCTGAAATAAATCAACAGAGAAAACCAAAGCAGATACAGGTTTTATGCATAAAAACGGGCGGAATTTGACACTGTCAAAAATAAACGGAGGTCTGACCATGGAAAAAGTGCGTTATATGATTTCGGATGCGTCCAATCTGGTTCAGGTGGAATCGCATGTCCTGCGTTACTGGGAAGAAGAACTGCAACTGGATATCCCGCGAAATGAGATGGGACACCGCTATTATACAGAAGAAAATATCCGTCAGTTTGAACAGATCAGGAGATGGAAGGAGGAAGGGTATCAGCTGAAAGCGATCCGGATGCTGATTCACAATTCATCTGCTGAGGGGGAAGAAGCGCCGGAGGAGCTGCCGGGCAGACTACAGAAAGGAACCGCACACACAGCGCAGGGGACGAGTTCTGAGGTGCGTCCGGAAGTCTTTGCGGCGTCAGGGGAACCGGATTGCGCCGTGCGGGGAACGGCCTCTTCGGCGATGACGGAAGCGGAATCAGAGGATTATGAGATTGAGATAAGCACGGAAACGGATGGCGCGGCGGATGTCGACGCGGTCGGGGCAGCGCAGAAACAGCCGCTGTCAAAACTGGAGCAGTTTCAGATCATGATGAATGAGATCGTGAAACATGCCATTGCTGAAAATAACCATGCACTGGGTGAAGAGATCAGTATACAGGTCGGGGAGAAGGTGATCAAGGAGATGAATTATCTGATGCGTGACCGGGAGGAACGGGAGGAAGAACGTTTTCGTAAACTGGACGAGACGATTCGCAACCGCCAGAAGCGATCACCAAAAGAAAAAAGAACTTTTTTTCGTACTTCCATTCACAAAGCGCAGGAAATGAGTTAAACTAAGCGAAGCACGGACAGTTCGCGAGCCGGAGGCTCGCGAACTAAGCACGGCGAAGTTTACGGAAAAACAGGAGATTTTACATATGGATATAGTGGTTTTGGCCGGAGGGCTGAGTACAGAACGGGATGTTTCGCTGATTACAGGAAGCATGGTGACCAGAGCGCTGCGGGACAGAGGGCATCGCGTGATCATGCTGGATGTCTTTCTGGGATACGGGGAGGAGGAGATGGATATCGCCCATATCTTTTCCCATTGCGCCGAGGCGGATGAAGTGATCAGCGCCATTCCGGCGGAGGCTCCGGATCTCACGCAGGTAAAGGCGATGCGCCGGGATTCTTCAGCCTGTTTCTTCGGACCGAATGTGATCCGGATCTGTCAGGCGGCAGACGTGGTGTTTATGGCGCTGCACGGTGAGAACGGAGAGAACGGCAAAATACAGGCGGTATTTGACCTGTTTGGCATCCGTTATACCGGAACGGGTTATTTAAGCAGCGCCCTCGCCATGGATAAAGGACTTTCCAAGACCCTGTTTGAGACGGCGGGCATTCCGACACCGCGCGGGATTTCCATGAAAAAGCATGAGCAGATTCCCTTTGCAAAGACAGGACTTGGTTACCCCTGTGTGGTGAAGCCCTGCTGCGGCGGTTCAAGTATCGGTGTGTCCATTGTTCGAAGTGATGAGGAGTTCACAAAGGCTCTTGCGGAGGCTTTTCGCTATGAAAATGAAGTGATTCTGGAGGATTACATTGAGGGACGTGAGTTCTCAGTGGGGGTGATCGACGGTGAGGCACTGCCGGTGATCGAAATCGCACCGGTTGAGGGATTTTATGATTACCGGAATAAGTATAAGGCAGGGAGTGCGGTGGAGACCTGTCCGGCGGATCTGCCGGAGGAGACTGCGGCACGGATGAAGGCGATCGCCCTGCAGGTCTGCCGGGCGCTGGGTCTGGATACTTATTCACGCATGGATTTTCTTCTGAATGAGAAGAATGAGATATTCTGCCTGGAGGCCAATACCCTTCCGGGTATGACGCCGACCAGTCTGCTGCCCCAGGAGGCCGCGGCGGTCGGGATGGATTTCGGAACGCTCTGTGAGAAGCTGATCCGGATTTCGGGAGAGCGTTAAGCATTTACAGAGTTTTGGGAACCGGACAAACATGAGAGAAACTACCATGGAGAAAACGATGAGACAGATGACTTTACATAATATTGCGCGAGCCTGCGGCGGCACATACTGCGGACCGGAGAATCTGGCGGAAAAGGAGATTGCCGGTGTGGTGATCGACAGCCGCCAGGCACGGGAGGGCGATCTCTATGTTGCCATACGCGGAGAGCGCGTGGACGGACATACGTTTATTTCTGATGTGTTTGCAAGGGGAGCGTCGGCAGTTCTTTCGGAACAGATACTTAAGAACCCTGCAGGACCGTATATCCGGGTGGATTCCTGCCCGCAGGCATTAAAGGATATCGCGGAGTTTTACCGTTCCACTCTGGCCATACCGATCGTGGGAGTCGCAGGGAGCGTCGGCAAGACCAGCACGAAGGAGATGATTGCTGCCGTTCTGGAGCAGCGATACCGCGTGCTGAAGACGGAGGGAAATTTTAATAACGAGATCGGCCTGCCGCTGACGCTGCTCCGCATTCGACCGGAGCATGAGGCTGCCGTGGTGGAGATGGGTATTTCGGATTTTGGCGAAATGCACCGGCTGGCGAAGATAGCACGACCGGATGTCTGTGTAATGACGAATATCGGGCAGTGTCATCTGGAGAATCTCGTCGACAGGGATGGTGTTTTCAGGGCAAAATCCGAGATATTTGATTTCTTAAAACCGGACGGCGTGATTGTGCTGAACGGAAATGACGACAAACTCTCCACCATCGATGAAGTGAGGGGGATTCGTCCCATCCGTTATTTCGTGGAGGATCAGAGCGCGGAGCGCGTGAATGATTCCTATTTTGTGACGGCGGACGGTATTGAAAACCGCGGTCTGAATGGAATGGACGCTGTACTCCATTTTTTCAGTGGGGACAGCAAAGCTGATCTCGGATGCGGGGAGGACGATGAGATGTATCCCGGACACATAGAATTCCGTGCGGATTATCCCATACACGAGCCGATTCCGGGGATTCACAATATCTATAACGCCTGCGCCGCGGCCTGTGTGGGGCATGCGCTCGGCATGAGCCATGCGCAGATCTGTGCGGGTATCGCCGCCGCGAGAACGATTGCCGGTCGGACGAATCTGATTCAGACCGGAGGCATCACGATCATAGACGACTGTTACAATGCCAACCCGGTTTCCATGAAAGCATCTCTGGATGTGCTGAGTCTTGCCGAAGGCAGAAAGATCGCTGTGCTTGGGGATATGGGTGAGCTGGGAGAACGGGAGCGCGATCTGCACCGTGAGGTGGGTGTCTATGCGGCGGAAAAGGGGATCGACATAGTCCTCTGCACGGGAAAGCTGTCAGAGGATTTGCGGGAGGCGGCTCAGGCCGGCTGTGCAGCCGAACATTTCGATACACGCGAAGCACTGTTGAAGCGCCTTCTTTCTCTCATAAAAAAAGGAGATGCTGTTCTTGTGAAAGCATCTCATTTTATGCAGTTTTCTGAGATCGTAGAGACTCTGAAACGGAATTTCCTGTAATTATGATCAGCAGCCGTTCATCTGGGCGGACAGGTCTGATACTCTGTCGTGACCGGCGCCCGCCGGATATCTCCGGAAGTTCTGCGCATTTCCGGTGTGCTGTCTGATACTTTTACGTCATTTTCAGAAGGAATGTTTTCGGAAGAACTTTTCTCAATCGGCGAAACCGAACCGGACGGAGCCTCAGCTTCCATGTGATTCAGCATCTCCTGAATCGCGTCCTGCGTGATGCGCGCGAGAGCCTTTTTTTCCTCCTTCGGGAGATCTCTGGTGTAGATCGGTTTGCCGTACTCAATGGTTACGTGTGCCGGGCATACGACAGGAAAATGGTCTGAGATGATGCTGCGGGTGTTGTGGATCGCAATCGGTACGATCGGGCAGCCGGTTTTTTCAGCCATTTTCAGACTGCCGCTCTTAAAAGGCATCATCTCCGCGGAATCGCCGCGGGTACCCTCCGGAAAAATACAGATGGAAATCCCGTTTTTGATCTGTTCTGCCGCCTGCAGAATAATCTTCAGGCTTTGTTTCACATCGTTTCGATCCATAAACAGGCAGTAGAGCCGTTTCATCCAGACATTCAGAAGCGGGATTTTGCCGATGGAAGCCTTCGATATGTAGCCGGTCAGGCCGGGACACATGGAATAGGTGATGATGATATCAAAATAGCTGTTGTGATTGGCGACATACAAAACGGCTTCGTTCTTCGGGATATTCTCATATCCGACGACGGAAGCCTTTACACCGCAGATCTTCATAATCACGCGAAACGCCCACTGTACCATCCGGAGACTGCTGACGTCGCGTTTCTGTGGGTTTATCTTTCCAATCAAATATTCGATTCCGAGAACCGGAATACCTACAATCAAATATAACACAGCGAATCCAACTGCGAAAATAAATCTTAGCATTGCCTGTTTCCTCCATAACTATCTCATCTGTTACTGTAACATATTACAGAAAATAAATCCAGATTCAATGTAAAATTCGTATCTCGAATCCGGTGATATTTTCGAAAAATCAGACATAAATCTGATGCAAGCTCATAAAATGGAACAAGGAATCATGAGGAAGAATGGTTCATGAGAAAAAAACAGTGCTTCTTATCCGTGCTTGTGCTGACGCTGCTTCTGCTGTGCGGCTGCAGTCTGCAAAAAGCGGGCACAGAAAAAATCCGTGATCTGGAATATACCGTGCTGGCTGAATCTGAAATACCGGAGACGCTGATGGAGGAAATCGCGGAGAGAAAATCGGATGATCTGAAGCTGACCTGGCGCGAGGGCGACAATCTGTACATTGTGCGGGGCTTCGGTATGCAGGAGACCGGCGGCTATAGTATACAGATGAAGGAATTTTATCTGGCGGACAATGCCATCTATTTCAAAGCGGAACTGATTGGCCCCGAGAACGGTGAGGATGTGGAAAAGGTGGTGAGTTATCCGTATATCGTGATCAAAACGGAACGGCTGGAGGAAAATGTTATTTTTGAGTGATCAGGGGATAAAAACAGATGTCAGCATCCGGACAGAAACGGAAAATAAGCAGAAGGAGAACAAATATGGATGTTTTAAAGACGCAGATTCAGATGGAGAGAAGAAAGGGAGTCGTATCGACGCAGGCGACTTTTGATGAAGGATATAACCTGCCGGACTATCTCCCGGATATTTATTCAGTGATTTTAAGCGGCGGAGATGTCCGGCTTGATGAAGTAAAAGCAGGAAACGGCCATGTGATCGTGAGGGGTGCGGTGCAGTATCGCGTTTTATATAAGACGGATCAGAACGAGTGGAAGATCAGCAGCCTGGAGGGGGAGATTCCGTTTCAGGAGACTCTCTCTGCACCGGATATGAGTGAATTTGACATGGTGTCGGTCGATCCGGCGCTTGAGGATCTGTCCATCCGGATTTCAAATTCCAGGAAACTGAATGTCCGGGCGCTTCTGGAAGTAAAAGCGGTCATCAGGGAACGATTTGATGTGGAACTTCCGACAGCTGTCGAGGCAGAGGAGCAGCCTGAGATCATGAGGGAGGAGCATGAATTTCTGGAGATGAAATATTACGGTAAAGAGAACTGCCATATCCGGGAAGAGATTTTCCTGCCGTCCAATAAACCCAATATACAGAAAATGCTGTGGCAGCAGATGCAGGTTTTGGGAACAGAGGAGAGGCTGTCGCCCGGAATCCTTTCTGTTCAGGGAGAACTGCAGATCCTGGTAGTCTATGTCAGCGAAGAAAACAGCAGCCTTCAGTGGTTTGCGGTGAAAGTTCCGTACCACTGTGAGTTTGAAATTCCGGAAGCTGAGAGCGCGATGGTGCCTTATCTGAGCGTCCAGATACAAAATCTGTCCTGCAGCCCGGAGCGCGATGCGGACGGGGAGTCCAGAATGATTCTGGCGGAGGGCGAATTGCATGCGGATGTTCGTTTATATGAGGCAGAAAAACAGGAGCTGATCGTCGATACATACGCTTTGAACCGCAATCTGGTAATGAGCCGTGAAACCGGTGTTTTTCCGGAACTGCGTATGAAAAATGAATCAAAGTGCCGGGTGAATGACACGATCAGAATACAGAACGGGGACAGCGGCATTCTGCAGATATGCGCCGGCTTCGGTGTTGAAGAAATTGACCGGAAGACGGTCACGGAAGAGGGGATTCTGACAGAGGGAGCGGTCCGCATTCGTCTTCTGTATCTGACCGATCATGATCATGCGCCGCTGGAAGCGGCAGAGGAAATGGTTCCCTTTCAATATCTGATTGAAATTCCCGGCATACGGAAGGAAGACGATGTGGAACTGCAGCACTCTCTGGAGGCGTTGTCTTTTCTGATGAAGAACAGCGGGGAGGTAGAAATACAGGCGGTGGTCTGCCTGAAAGCCATGGTGACCGGCTTTCGTGAACTGGATGTAATACAGGAGATACGAGAGGAAGATTTTAAGATTGAAGAGTTAAATACTCAGCCTTCAATCGTCGGACTGACGCTGGCACCGGAGGACTCACTGTGGGAAATTGCAAAAAAATATCATACGACGACGGGGCAGATACGGGAGATCAATCAACTTGAAAGTGACCGGATATCCGGCGGCATGAAGATTCTGCTCATCAAACAGCTCCCGAAGCGTGCATAATGCCCGGATTCTTATAGGAATATTGATTTAGGTGTCATGAGTAGATTTCAAATCTGACTTATGACACCTATGGTTTTTCGCTGATTATAAAAAAACTGTTTGCATTTTTTGAAATCTGTGTTATAGTATAGCTTACGGGGCATTAGCGCAGTTGGGAGCGCGCCACATTCGCATTGTGGAGGCCGTGGGTTCGAATCCCATATGCTCCATTTATGGAAACATAGCTCAGCCGGGATGAGCGTTCGCCTCACACGCGAAAGGTCAGGGGTTCGAGCCCCCTTGTTTCCACTCATAAAATTACATAACCTGAGTTTCTCAAAAACAGCATTCCCTTTTTGAATGAAGGGAATGCTGTTTTCAAATCATGGCGGGGAGTTTAAAATTACTGTTTAAATCTCAATGGCCGCCAGATAGCTGCTCCGGGTCGCCTGATCCACCTTGCCGGGTCCCTTCGCATCGCCGACGATAAACACTTTTGCATCACCTGCCGCGTCGATCAGTTCCTGCGGGCAGACTTTTTTCATGCCCAGCGCGTAAATGACACTGTCTGCCGGAAGCTTCTGTACACCGTCTGCATTTTCAATCGTCACTCCGTCCACCTCGATCTTCAGGCATTTTGTTTTCGGAAGGGAGGTCATATGGTTTTTCTCCATCTCCCAGACAAGCGCTTCGCGGTACATGCCGAAGGACTCGTTTGCAATTCGGTCGAGCATCTCCACGACCGTTACCTCATGCCCGGTCTTCTGGAGAAACAGCCCGGTTTCGCAGCCGACCAGACCGCCGCCGATCATGACGACCTGTTTTCCGGGTGTGTAGGTGCCGTCGTAGATTTCCATAGCCTGATGCGCGTATTCGATGCCCGGAATCGGCGGATGTGCCGGAACGGAACCGGTCGCCAGGATAACGGCATCCGCGCCGAATGTCTGAATGAATGCCGGGGTGACTTCCGTATTCAGGCAGACTTCGATATCGCGCATCTCAATCTCACGGATCATCATATCTTTGAAATTTCTGAGATCCGGCTTGTCGATATCTACATCGGTGAAGAAAAGCAGCCCGCCAAGTTTATCTGATTTTTCTGCGATCGTCACCTTGTGTCCCCGGTCACAGGCCGTCATGGCCGCCTGCATGCCGGCTACGCCGCCGCCGATAACGAGAACCTTTGCTGATGTCTCTGCCGGAGCCAGTTCGTCCGGGTCGAACGGCAGATGTGCCAGCGGGTTGATCGTACAGTGCCCTACGTACAGAGCGAGCTCCTCGCTGTTAAACGGAAGATCATCATAGCCTTCTTCCGGGGAACCCGGGAAGCATTTATAGCAGCGCAGGCATCTGCGAATGCGGCCTTCCTCCCCGGCGATACATTTACTGGTAAATTCCGGATCTGCCAGCATCTGACGTCCAAGCACGACAAAATCCACTTTCCCGGTCGCGATCGCCTCCTCGCACATCTCCGGAGAATTGATGCCTCCGACCACGCCGACAGGGAGCTTTGTGTATGCTTTTACCACAGTCGCCTGCTCGATATTCAGTCCGTGCGGATGAAACATGCTGCTCTCTGTGCCGGATTTTACGGACTCTTCGTATATACCGCAGGTGACATGAACGCTTGTCAGGTCATTTTCCGCCCATTGCACAAACTGTCCGGTCTCCTCCGGTGTGATGCCGTTCGGCTGATGGTCGGTTCCGTCGATACGCAGTTCGATCAGAAACTCAGGGCCCACCGCTTCGCGGACAGAGCGGATGATCTGAAGCGGGAATTTAGCCCGGTTTTCCAGAGATCCGCCGTATTCGTCTGTCCTCGTGTTGATCAGCGGGGAGAGGAATTGTGTAAAGATAAAGCCATGGCCGCCGTGCAGACAGACGCCGTCATAACCGGCTTTCTGAATGTAAGTCGCTGCGACGCCGAAATCATGGGCGATCCGGTCCATGTCATCCTTTGTCATGGCACGCACCGGTACGCCCGCCGAATTTACGGTTTCCACCGGCCCGATCGTCTCCTGCTCATCGGTAAACGGAACCTTTTCTTTTCCGCAGTGCACCAGTTCTCCGAGCGCGATGGCGCCGTGTTTGTGAATCCGTCTCGCGTACTCGGAGACGGCGTCAAATGTCTGCGGATCCTGCTCCGGATCGGAAAAATCAACATACCGGAAGCCCGGAATTCGCACTGCGTCCCTGAAATTGACGTCCAGCTCGCCCACGATCACACAGGCGTTGCCGCCCTTCGCGCTGCTCTCCAGCTTGCGGTAGGTCGGTCCCTGTGCTTCGGGATTCTGTACGATCAGTGAAAACGCCATGGGCGCGCTGACCACGCGGTTGCGATAGGTTTTGTGGCCGACCTGCATCGGGCTTAATAAATGTTCAAACTTCATGTGAAACCTCCTCCTTTTTGCAGATATATTAAACTGTTCTGCTCTATGTATTTATTATAACACTTATGAATAAAAAGAAAAAATTCTTTATTTTTTTAATATTAATAAATATTTTTAATAAATATGTGCTATACTAATTCTATAAAGATTTTTTGAACAGCGGCTGGGTTTTATACAGGAATATTGAGATGCAGACTGATTTTATACGCGTTTTCTGGAACTGATGCAATTTATATAGAATTTATATAGATCTGCAAAAATATGGTGCGATCGTTTTCCGGTGCAGTACGATACAGGAGGGAGCGGATTATGACTTACGAACAGCTGGAGTATTTCGTTATAACGGCAAAACATCTGAATTTTTCGGAGGCTGCAAAGGAGCTTTATATCACGCAGCCCGCCATCAGCCATCAGATTTCTGCCCTGGAGCGGGAACTCGGGACCCGCCTGTTTACCAGAAGCACACGGCGCGTTCTCCTGACAAAGAGCGGGGAACTGTTTCTGGAGGATGCGAAACGCATGCTGGACATGATGGAGCGCGCGCGGGAACGCATTTATCTGGCGGACGATTCTTCGGAACTGTCCCTGCACATCGCGTATCTGCTTGCGCCCTGTCAGTCCTTTCTCCCCTCGTTGGTTCGGCAGTTTCGCCATAGGCATCCTCAGGTAAATATTACCCTGACCCGCATGGACGCGCATAACATTTCCGACGCTCTGCCGCAGGAAAAGCATGACCTGTTTTTCTCCGTGTCCCGCGATTTTGACACACAGAATGAATATGCCAGCCGGACGCTTTTTACGGATACCTTCTGTCTGATCTGCGCCGATGATCATCCCTGCGCGACGTCATCCAGAATCGATTTTGACAAAATCGCGTCGGAGACATTTTTCATGCTGGATCCTGAGATCGGGCCTTTTATGGCAAAGCAGACCCTTCAGGTCTGCCGCGCTCATCATTTTCAGCCCCATGATATCAGATATCTGGACTCTATGGATGAAGTTCTCTTCTGTACAGAAGCCGGTCTGGGCGTTACGATCCTGCCATCCAAAAATCAGATCTTTTACCCGTCCTCGCTGGTGTATCTGCCGCTGGACGGACCGCATGCGCAGATGACGGTGGGCGTGGCATGGCTCCAGCGTTCGGAGAATCCGGCCATCTCATGGTTCCTGCAGATGCTGGACGAGACGGAGTGTGAAGGGAAATCTCCTGTGTAATTTTGTTTTGAGATAAAAAACAGCAGATAATGTCTGTGAAAGGAGGCAGCACTTGTTTGAGTTTTATTTTACGTATTGGAACGATCTGCCGTCGGACAGCGGCTATGATACATTTGGGATTGTTCATCTGACATGGCTGGCAGGTATGGCTGTCGCGATTGTCCTCTGTTCCGTCCTGTTTCTGAAATGCAGTTCGTCGGCGCAGGAGCGCTTTCTGAAAACGCTGGCGGTCATCATGCTTGCCATGGAAGCCTACCGGGAGACCGTGTTGATCGTTACCGGGCATATGGAGTTTGAAAATCTGCCGCTGCATCTGTGCGGACTCGCCATTTTTGTGGAGGCGCTGTTCACCTTTTTTCCCAACTCTTTTCTGGGGGAATTTACCTGCGTGGCCTGCCTGCCGGGAGCGGCGTCCGCCCTGATCTTTCCGGACTGGCTGCGGTATCCAACCGTCAACTACATGAACCTCCATGGTTTTATCATGCATGGCATCCTGGTGATGTTTCCGATATTGGTGCTTATTTCCGGGAAATATATACCGAATATACGCCGCATCTATATGCCGGTTTTGTTTTTTGCCGTGGCGGCGCCGATCCTGCACTGTCTCAACACGTGGCAGGGGTCCAATTTTATGTTTCTGAACCGACCGTCCCTGGGGTCGCCCTTCGAGACGGTGTATGAGGCATACGGATACGGCGCGTATCTGGCTGTTTTCGTGGCGACGGTGTTTGCGGTGATACTGGCGATGTATGGGGGGATTGGGGGGATTCGGAGAATGGCGGGGAAAATCCTGCGGACAAAAGCTGACAGAAAGAAAAGATACTCTGTTTGATATGAAAGATTTGCTTTTTTAGAATCGGGACAAAGAAATTATAAAAAAGAAACAGCATTCACTCCAGACTGTGAAATGCTGTTTCTTTTATGGAGCATACGGGATTCGAACCCGTGGCCTCCACAATGCCATTGTGGCGCGCTCCCAGCTGCGCTAATGCCCCGTGAAATTCACTATAACATAAAACTGCCGGAAAAGAAAGAGAAATTTTTATGATTTCCGGTGATCGGTGATTCACTGTGATTTTTCCGCAATTCTGTCATCATGGTTCAGCCATTTTGTCCGTTGTTTTATCATTGTCCTGTGACGTTCATTGCGTTTCTTCCTGCGCTTCCTCCCGCGTCAGCTTTTTAATCCACTTATACGATCGGAAGTGCAGAAATACCGGCACGCACTTGAAAAACTGATCGGACTGAATCACGAGTACGACAAGTATCACCGGCAGCTTCCACCAGAACGCCGCCATAAAGGACAGCGGCATGACGATACACCAGGTGCTGATCATGTTCATTTTCATAAGGAAAGGAGTATCGCCGCCTCCCTGCATGATACCGAAGCTGACCGGCATCTGATAGGACATGGACATCATGACGATACCGAGGAGCAGGATCATCTGGATGGCGAGCGTCGTGGCATTGTCGTTCAGCGCGTACATACTGAGCAGAGGTTTACGCAGCGCGATCAGAGCCAGACCGAGGATCACGCCGATCATGATGTCAATCATGGACATGGTGCGGGCCTCGGATTTGATCTGCCGCATATCCCCGCGTCCGATGGTGTTTCCGATGAGGGCTGCCGAAGTGGCGGACATGGCGAGCACAACGACCTTGAGATACTGATAGAAGGTCGTTGACACGGAGTTGGCCGCGATGGCGTCGGCGGAGAGGTGGCCGAGGATGGCGGTCTGCATCGGTACGGACACGCCCCAGAGCACCTGCGCGCACATGGCGGGAAGATATACCTTTGTGTAGTCATGCTTCAGGTCGCGGTTGTATTTCCAGATGTCTCGGTGGATCAGGTGCAGTTTTTTGTCTGTTTTGATCAGGTAGAACAGGATAATCAGAAACTCCAGACCGCGCGCGACCAGCGTACCGATCGCGGCACCACGGATGCCCATTTCAGGGAAACCGAATTTGCCGAAAATCAGGACATAGTTGATGCCTACATTGACGATGAGAGAGACGATCGATATGTAAAAGGATATCTTTACTGTGCCGACGGCGCGCAGTACGGACATCAGCACATTGGTGACGATATACAGCGCGAATGACCACATGACGAGCATCAGATAGGACTTACCCTCAGCGATGATCTCCGGCGAAGTGGTGAAAATCCGCAGTACGAGTTCCGGGAAACAGCCGCAGATGAAGAGGATGCAGGCGGCGACGATGAGGCTGAGCTTCAGCGAGATGCCGGTCAGGGTGCGGATCGGTTCGATCTGTTTTTTGCCCCAGTACTGGGAGGCGAGCGCGACCAGTGTGTTGCCGATGGAGAGCGCGAACTGTTGCACCATGAAGAAAATCTGGTTGACTGTCGCGGCACCGGACAACGCTTCCTGACTATAGCTGCCAAGCATGATATTATCCGCCATGTTTACGCTGTAGGCGATGACATTCTGCAGCGCAACGAAGATCAGCATGCGGAACAGTGTTTTATAAAAATCTCTGTCTCTGGTAAAAAAGGGTTCTTTTACGGATTCCATATTTTAACATTCTCCCATCAGAAAAATCGTGTAGTTATCGCAGTTTTTCATGTTTTTTCGTATGGTTTTTATTATATACCTTAAATCGAAATCTGCAAGGGGATGAAAAACGAAAATAAACAGTTTTGACGCACATAAATCTTATTTCTGAGGAAAATATGTCGTTTTTCGCCTGTTTTTTACGAAAGCTTTCCGCATGCGAAAAATCTTTGCATATTTACCGGGAAGGGTTATAATAAGGAGGAAACAATTATCGTGAGACAATCCATTTGAAACAGGGTTACAGGAGGAAGATATGTCGCAGGCTGTCGTTATCAAAAGTAATAAATACGGGATTCAGCTGTTTTTGGATCCGGAGATGCCGTTTGCCGATCTGCTGCAGGCCATTATTGAGAAATTTAAGGATTCTGCAAAGTTTTTCAGGGATGCGAAGCTGGCGGTCGGTTTTGAGGGAAGAGATCTGACGCAGGAGGAAATCTTCCGGATTGTAGAGGCAATCACAACGCATACGGATATTACGGTCATTTGTGTTGTCGATAATGAAGAAGCCCATGCGGACATGTTTAAAAAGCAGATTGATACATATTATGATTCCATAGCCGGGAAAAACGGCGAGTTCTACAGAGGAACTCTCCGTTCCGGTCAGACGCTGGAGAGTGTGTCCAGTATCGTGATCGTCGGGGATGTGAACCCGGGAGCCAGAATCATTTCTCAGGGAAATGTCATCGTGCTCGGCGCGCTGCAGGGGAATGCCCGGGCAGGAGCCGCAGGGAATCAGAGCTGTTTTGTCGCGGCGCTCGAGATGAGTCCGTCACTGCTTCAGATCGGGGATATTACCGCCCGGATTCCGGAGAAAAGAACAAGAGTAAAGATTATTCGTCACAGGGAAAAAGCCCCGGTTGCCGCCAGACCGCAGATTGCGACGGTGAAGGGCGGGGAGATATACGTTGAAGCGATATGATGATATTAGGGGCAAAAGGTCATGAATGGAGCGCTTGCGGTCCGATTCGTGACTTTGGAACCCGCAGGTATCATAGGTGTCAAAGGGAAGTTTAGGATGATGGAGGACAATGTAACATGAGTGAAGTGATTGTGATCACCTCCGGCAAGGGCGGCGTTGGTAAAACGACGACCACGGCCAATATCGGGACAGGCCTGGCACAGATGAAAAAAAAGATCGTTATGATCGATACGGACATCGGACTTCGCAATCTGGATGTGGTGATGGGGCTGGAGAATCGTATTGTATATAATCTGGTCGACGTGGTGGAGGGAAACTGCCGTATCCGGCAGGCACTGATCCGGGACAGGAAATATCCGGAGCTGTATCTGCTCCCATCCGCCCAGACAAGGGACAAGTCTTCCGTCACGCCGGAGCAGATGAAAAAACTGACAGACGAACTGAGAGAGGAGTTTGACTATATTCTCCTGGACTGTCCGGCGGGTATAGAACAGGGATTCAAAAACGCGATTGCGGGAGCGGATCGTGCGATTGTTGTGACGACACCGGAGGTATCTGCCATCCGAGATGCGGATCGGATTGTCGGCCTTCTGGAAACGAACGGGATCCGCCGCACAGAGTTGATCGTCAATCGTCTGAGAATGGAGCTGGTCCGCCGCGGCGATATGATGTCTGTAGAGGATGTGTGCGAGATTCTGGCGATCCCGCTGATTGGTGCGGTGCCGGATGATGAAAGCGTTGTGGTTTCCACAAACCGCGGTGAGCCGCTGGCAGGTTCCGACTGTCTGCCCGGACGGGCTTACATGAATATCAGCAGACGGATATTGGGAGAAGAGGTGGATTTTTTAAATCTGGAAGACAGAAAAGGTATGTTCGGAAAGCTGAGAAACCGCTTTCGAAAAAAATAGGAGGAGGCAGCCGTGCAATTTCGAAATTTTTTTCAGAAAAAAAGCTCCGGTGATCTGGCGAAAGACAGGCTGAAGCTTCTCCTTGTTTCAGACAGGGTAAATTGTTCGCCGGAGGTGGTGGAGATGATTCGGGATGATATGATCAGGGTGATCTCCAGATACGTTGAGATCGATACGGAGGGTCTGGATATCCGGATCATACAGGCCGGGACGTCGGAAGGAGAGCTCAGTGAGCCGGCACTGGTTGCCAATATACCGATACAGTCCGTCAAATACGGTAATAGACAGACAATTTAATCTTTTCCAATAGACAGACAATTTATTTTTTTTACTGACATTTCGGAAAAAATGTGTTATAATACATATAATTACGGTGAAGATTTCGAGGATGCATTTTTTCCGAAGGGGTGATAAAATGTTTGAAAAAGGAGAGTATGTTGTCTATGGCAGCAAGGGCGTTTGTCAGATCCAGGATATATCGCCTGTCGATATTCCGGGAGCGGATAAAAACCGGCTTTATTATATTATGCGGCCGGTACAGAATACCAGAGGAACAGTCTATCTGCCGACTGACAGTACGAAAGCCGTGATTCGACGCGTGATGTCCCGGGAAGAGGCGCATCAGCTGATTGATGAGATTCCGCAGATTGAACAGCTGCAGGTGCCGGATGAGAAGAGGCGGGAAGCCAGCTATAAGGAGGCGCTGATGACCTGCAGCGTCCGGGTCTGGGTCAGCATTATCAAGGCTCTGCATGTGCGGAAGGAAGAACGGCTTGCGCTGGGCAAAAAAATTACGGCGCTGGACGAGCGGTATCTGAAAGCAGCGGAGCAGGAGTTATATGGTGAACTTTCACTTGTACTGGGGCTGCCGAAGGACGAAGTGGCATCCTGTATTCAGGATCACATCGATAAAAAATAAAAAATTAACACGAAAAACACAATTTTTATAAAAAACGTCAATATTTTATGCTAAGATATGGTTCATAAAATGTTGACGCTTTTTCATTTGATTTACATTTTCAGTTTTTTTGTGTATAATCTGAGCGAAAGCTACAAGCCGTGCGAATTCAGAAAGAGGAAAATCGTCTGCTGGCAGACGTATTTGACTCGTTCTGAATTCATAGGGCGACAGCCCGGACAGTGAGAGAGCGAAGCTCTCGAACGGGCACGGCGAACAGGACCGTGCGAATTCAGAAAGAGGAAAATCGTCTGCCGGCAGACGTATTTGACTCGTTCTGAATTCATAGGGCGACAGCTGATTTAACAGGAGGATACTCATGGCCAAAAAAAGGAAGAAAAAAATAAAATCCCATGTAAAACGCCTGAAACTGCAACAGAAGAAAAACCCGATGAGTCAGAAAAAGTATAAGCAGAAGCTGCGCATCGCGAGACGGAAGGATTTTTTTCGCTGTCTGTGGAAGGTGCTTCTCGCTGTCTGCATTGCGCTGGTCGCAGTTTTTCTGGTCGGGAATCTCATGCTTCATGCAAAGACCGGCGAGACGTTGTTCAGCATTGCGCAGGAGGCGAAGGAGCTGGTTGAAAACAGTACGGAGGATGATTTTAAATACGCGGAGACAACCTATGTCTACAGTGCGGACGGTACGAAGATCGCGGAGCTGGCGGAGGATACCGACGCGACGTTTCTTGAATATGACGAGATTCCGGCCGATGTCGTCAATGCGTTTGTGGCTGTGGAGGATCGCACCTTCTGGACGAACTCGGGTATCGATATGAAGGGCATCGTTCGTGTCTGCCTGAACTATGTGCGAACCCGCGGCGAGGTGGCGGAGGGCGCCAGCACAATCACGCAGCAGCTGGCGCGCGGTACATTCCTTTCCAATGAGAAGACGATGCTGAGGAAGATAAAGGAAATCTTTATTGCGAGAGAACTGACGAAGCATTATTCTAAAGAGGAAATCATGACGTTCTACTGCAATACCTGCTGCTTTGCAAACGGCATTTACGGTGTGGAGGATGCGGCGAACACCTATTTCGGTAAATCGGTAGATGAACTGACTCTGTCGGAGACTGCGTATCTGTGCGCGATTCCGAACCGACCGGAATATTACAATCCGCTGAAATCTCCGGAGAATGCCCTGACGCGCCGGGATAAGATTCTGGAGGATATGGAAGAGTGCGGTTATATTACATCGGCGGAGTGTGAGGAGGCGCAGGCACAGTCCATCGTGGTCGAGGAGCCGGAGGAGGATGATACTTTCTATAATTACGAAACGACCTACGCGATCAACTGTGCGGTGCGCTATCTGATGAAACTGGATGGTTTTGAGTTTCAGTATGAGTTTGATACGGATGAAGAGTATGAGACTTATAATGATGAATATGACGAGTATTATGCGCAGGCAAAGCATAAGCTCTATACCGGAGGGTATGAGGTATACACGACGATCGATCTGGAGGCGCAGAGCGAGCTGCAGGAGATTCTGGATGAGGAGCTTGCGTTCAGTGAGGATCTGACGGACGACGGGATCTATGAGCTGCAGGGAGCGATGACTGTGATTGATAACGAGAGCGGAAAGGTGGTCGCGATCATCGGCGGGCGTTCTCAGGAGGATATCAGCAATGTCTATTCTCTGAACCGGGCTTATCAGGGCTATGCGCAGCCGGGCAGTTCATTCAAGCCGCTGGCAGTCTATACACCGGCGCTGAATGACGGTTATACGGCTTCGTCCATGCTGACAAATATCGATGTCACGACGGCGAAAACCAGCACGTCGTCCGAGATCGCGTCGATGTCCGGCAGCAGGATGACACTGCGCTCTGCGGTCGAGAACAGTGAGAATGGCTGTGCATACTGGTTGTTTAATGAAATTACGCCGACGGTGGGTCTGTCCTACGTGACAGAAATGTGCTTTTCCCGGATCGTTCCGGATGATTATACTCTGAGTGCGTCGTTGGGCGGTCTGACTTACGGGGTGTCTACAGTGGAGATGGCAAACGCTTACGCTACGCTCGAAAATCACGGAGAGTACACCCAGACGGATTGTATCTCGTCGATTTTGAATTCGAACGGCGATGAGATTTATGAGGAACCGGACAGCAAAATCATATATGACAGCTCGGCGGCTGACGCTATGACGGATGTTCTGGAGGGGGTTCTCACGAGCGGAACCGCCAAAGGCGTGAAATGGTCCTCCGCATCCGATATCGCGGCGGCGGGGAAAACCGGCACAACGAATGATTATAAGGCGGGGTGGTTCTGCGGCTATACGCCTTATTATACGATTGCTGTCTGGGTCGGATGCGATACGCCGAAGACTGTCAGCGGTCTGCTGGGAAGTACATATCCTCTTTATATATGGAAGGCGGCCATGCTTTACATGACGGATGGTCTTCCGCAGGCGGATTTTGATCTGGAGATTTCTTCCGCATCTTCCGGCAGTTCATCCTATACGGATACAGATACGGAGGAGGAAGAGCTTTCCGCGGAGGAGGAGACAGAAGCGGAAGATGCCGATACTTCGGCGGAGGATACGGAAGATAGTACAGAGGAGGATGAGGATAGTACGATCAATGGGACGACCGGAGACACGAGCACCACGATCAACGGCGCTGATATTCCGACATCAGATTCGTCCTCGAGTTCTTCCGGCTCTTCAGGTTCCTCGAGTTCTTCCGGCTCCTCAGGTTCCTCCGGCTTTTCCGGCTCCTCAGGCTCTTCGAGTTCTTCTGATTCTTCCGGGACGACCGATTCTTCCGGGATGACCGACTCGTCAGGCTCTGCGGATTCCTCCGGTTCTTCCGGGGCAACCGGGTCTGATACTTCAACCGGAAGTGATACGGACGATTCAACTGATGCCGGAGTCTCCGCGCAGAGTGAAAGCACAGGCACGAACTGACGTGTCGGGGCAATAAAACGAACCAATGAGGTTCACATGGCAAAGCGAACCATGAAGAATGAAAAATAAACCGGACAAAATCAGTCCGGACGGCAAATCGGTTCGTCAGTCAGGAAAGAAGAAGGAATGATGCAGAACACATATCAGGTGAAAAAAGTAAAACAACCAATCCATTGGACGGTGGAGGTTCCGGGTTCGAAAAGCATCACAAACCGGGCGCTTCTGCTGGCGGCACTGACAAACGATGAGGTCTGTCTGAACGGTGTTCTGTTCAGTGATGATTCCAGATGTTTTCTGAGGTCGCTGCAGTCACTGGGCTTCCGGGTAGATATCCGGGAGGAGAATTGTCAGGTGATCGTGAAGGGCTGCGGCGGCAGAATTCCGCTATCGGAAGGTGAGGTTTATGTCGGGAGCGCCGGTACTGCGGCCCGGTTTCTGACGGCCATGCTGGGTGTTTCGGACGGCGTCTGGCGGATACAGGCCTCTTCGCAGATGCAGCGCCGCCCGATGAAGCCGTTGTTTGAAGCATTGCTGTTACTCGGGGCACAGATCGAATGGCTGGGAGAGACCTGGCATCTGCCGGTCTGTATCACAGGAGCGGGGCAGAGACTCTGTGCCGATGCCGGCAGCGAGGGCGGAAAACCAGAAACTCTCATCGGGGATGAGGAAAAAAGCCGCATGGACTGCGGTCCGGCGGTGCTGCAGATGGATATCAGCGAGAGTACGCAGTTCCTGAGCGGATTCCTCCTGATCGCGCCGATGTTTCCCGGGGGGCTGCGGATTCATATTACGAGCGAAAAGAAGGACGGATCCTATATTCGGATTACCAGAAGGATGATGGAAGAGTTCGGTGTGACGACGGAGTTTCGGGACGGTGCATATATCATACCGGCCGGATCTTCTTATAAGCGGGAGACATATCAGATCGAGCCGGATGTCTCGGCGTCCTGCTATTTTTATGCGGCGGCCGCTGTCACCGGAGGAGACGCGCTGGTGAGACATGTACATCGTACCGGGATGCAGGGAGATTTGAAATTCCTGGATGTGCTGGAACAGATGGGTTGTGTCGTGTGCGACGAACCGGCAGGCATCCGCGTCGCGGGACCGGGCGGAGGTATTGACGGAACAGCTGTAGCGGGATCGGGGCAAAATGAGCCGGATGACATATGTGACATGAGACCGGGCGGAGGAACAACTGCAGCGGGATCTGGGTGTCACGAGCCGGATGATGTTTGTTTCACGGTATCAGACGGCGGAAAGGTAAGGGTATCGGGACGAGACAGTCCGGACGGGGATTGGATACACAACGGCACGAAGGATGGCCTGCTGACAATTTTCCCGGGAAAGCTGCATGGCATCACCGTTGACATGAATGATTTTTCTGACCAGGCGCTGACGCTGGCAGCGATTGCCCCCTATGCGGATGCTCCGGTGCGGATTACAAATATCGCGCATATCCGCAGACAGGAATCCGATCGGATTCACGCGATCGTGTCGAATCTGGAACGGGCCGGCATTGCCTGTGAGGAATATCCGGACGGCGTGAAGATTTTTCCGGGACAGCCGCGGGGGTGCCGGATTGAGACATTTGACGACCACCGTGTGGCGATGGCCTTTGCAGTCATGGGTCTTCGGGCGGACGGGATTGAAATTGAAAATCCAGGCTGCTGTCGAAAAACGTTTGAGAAATATTTTGAAATTCTGGATGATTTTTATAAGCGATGATTGTGTGAGCAGCTTGCCGCAGACTTGTCGATTTTCATAGATGTTGACGCGCTGCGTGAGCAGCGCAAGTGTGTATACTATATAAAGGAGATAAAGCTATGATACAGATTAAAGGAAGTATGATGTCCGTCCGCGAGGACATAAAGGTACTGGACGCCACCCTGCGGGACGGAGGACTTGTGAATGATTTTTATTTTACGGATGATTTTGTCCGCGCAATCTACCGCATGAACATCGCGGCCGGTGTCGACTATATGGAGTTCGGCTATCGTGCGGACAAAAAACAGTTCGATGTGAACAAGTTCGGCAAATGGAAGTTTGCCGAGGACGACGATATTCGGGCCATTGTGGGTGACAATGATACAGGCATGAAGATATCCGTTATGGCGGATGTGGGGCGTTGCGATTATAAGAATTCGATCCGTCCGAAATCCGAAAGCCCGGTGGATATGGTTCGGATTGCGACTTACATCAGTACGATGCCGGAGGCTGTCGCCATGATTGAGGACGCATCGGACAAGGGTTATGAGACGACATGCAATATCATGGCGGTATCCAAATGTCAGGAACGGGATCTGCATATCGCACTGGACATGCTGTCCAAATCTTCTGTAAAGGCGGTCTATGTGGTGGACAGCTACGGCGCGCTTTATCCGATTCAGATTCGTGACATTGTGAGTTTCTATGCGGATGGGCTGAAGGAAAGCGGCAAGCTGGTCGGCATCCATGCGCATAACAACCAGCAGTGCGCGTTTGCCAATACGATTGAGGCGATGTCTGTCGGTGCAAGCATGATGGACGGCACGGTCATGGGAATGGGCCGCGGCGCGGGCAACTGTTCTCTGGAGGGACTGCTCGGTTTCCTGAAGAATCCGAAATATGATATTACACCGATTCTGTCTTTTATTGAGGATTATATGTTAAAGATCAGGGAGGAAGGCTCTGTGTGGGGTTATGATATTCCCTATCTCCTTACAGGGCTGACGGATCAGCACCCGCGTTCCGCGATCGCAGCGGTGAAGGAAAACAACCGGCATTATCTTGATTTTTATAATGAAATCTGGGATTGAACGCAGGGGAGCGAGATTGAATTTCCTTGGGCAGAATGAAATACCGGGAGGCGAATGCGAACGCTGTGAAGCGGAAATGCAATTATGAAGCTTGGAGTTGTGATGGAAGGCGGAGCCAGCAGGACGATATTTTCCTGTGGGGTAACCGACGTGTTTATGGATGAAAATATTTATCCCGATTATCTCATCGGGGTTTCGGCGGGTATAGCTTACGGTGTCTCCTATGCCTCCGCGCAGCGCGGCAGAAATGCCGAGTTTACGCGAAAATATATGGGAGAGCGCCGTTACATGGGTCTGCATCATTTCCTGGATCCGAGAAAGCGCTGCTACTACAATCTGGATTTTGCTTTTGACGAGATTCCGAACCGCCTGGTTCCGTTTGACTACCAGGCGCTGGCGGACTATCCCGGCAAAGTGGTGGCGGTTGTGACGAATATCGCGACCGGAGAGGCGGAGTATTTTGACATTCCGCCCTATGAAACGCGCTGGGAGACAACGATCGCCAGCTGCTCGCTGCCGGTGCTGTTTACGCCGGTGGAGCTGGACGGAAACCGATATCTGGACGGCGGTCTGGCGGATCCGGTTCCCTATCGGAAAGCCATGGAGGAGGGATGTGACCAGATCATTGTGATCCTGACCCGGGAACGCGACTACATAAAAGGAAAAGAAAACGGTAGCGGTATTGTGAACTTAGTCTACCGGAAATACCCGCGGATCGTGGAACTCTTGAAACGTCGGGCAGATTCCTACAACCGGCTGACGCAGGAGCTGCTGGAAGAAGAAAAAAAGGGGAATATTTTCCTGATCGCACCGCGGGAGACTTTTGGCGTGGGACGTACCGAGGGAAGATGGGAACTTCTGGAGAAGCTGTATCAGGAAGGCGTCGATGTGGCGCGGGAGCAGATAGCGGCGTTGAAGGAATACATAGAGTGAAAGATAGTAGTTCTTTCATTGCTGTTTGTGACGCCAACCGGAGCGTAGACATATGTGTTCCCGGATGACGATTGCGATGGGAGTGGGCAGTGTGGAGATTTTATTGCTGAGACATGGGAAAACGCAGGGTAATCTGGAACAGCGATATGTCGGACGCACCGATGAACCGCTTCTGCCGTCCGCGGCGGCGGAGCTGGCGCAGTCGGAATACAGGGATTTTTGCCCGGATCTGGTCTACACGAGCCCGATGCTGCGCTGCCGTCAGACGGCGGAGATACTTTTCCCGGAGTGTGTGAGCGGGGGGAGCCGTCTGATCGTCTGCGGCGGTTTGCGCGAGACGGACTTCGGCGTGTTTGAGTATAAAACATATGACGAACTGAAAGAGAATTTCATTTATCAGGCATGGATCGACAGCGGCGGAACCGTTGCGGTTCCCGGCGGTGAATCCGGAACGGATTTCCGCACGCGGTGCCGCAGAGCGTTTCTGGCTTGTCTGTGTCAGGCTCAAACGAGCGGCGTTCAAAAGATTGTCTTTGTCACGCACGGAGGTGTCATCATGTCCGTCATGGAAGAGTTTGCCCGCCCGCGGGCGGATTTCTACAGTTGGCAGCTGCCGAACGGATCCGCTTATCTTGTTCGTACTGGCGGCAGCGCAGCTGCCGTGGATTTGTATGTATTATCATGAAGCATAATCAATATGGAAGGGAAGCAGGCACATGGTTTTCGGTAAATTTGTGACAGAAGAAAAGGATATGGACACGGTGAGATCCATTTACGAACAGGTCTATCAAAAAGAACTCGGACTGGACATTTTAAAAACAACGGAGGATGAGTACTGCATCAATGCCCTGGTATTTGCCGGTGAAGATCCCGCGGGCATGGGGCGCGTTCTGTTCGACGGCGAGGATTTTCGAATCAGGGATGTCGCCATACTGCCCGCGTATCGGGGTGACAGTTACGGAGATTTTATGGTGCGGCTTCTGGTCGACAAGGCCATGATGTCAAACGCTCAGGAGATCCGTCTGGACGCGCTGGCCGGCACAGAGGAATTCTTTCGTACAATCGGTTTTGAAACAGAGGGGGAAACATTTGAAGACCACGGCGGTCGCTGGCAGCCGATGGTTTTGCATGCCGGCAGTATCCATAAGTGCTGCGATTGTCAGGAACAGAGATAGCGCTTTTCAAATTTTGCCATCCATTTGTTGAGTTGTTTTGTCAACAGACCGACAAGTACGGCAGCGGCTACTGTTCCTTCCCGCACGCCTTCGATGGCATGCAGGAAAGTGAAAGAGGTGATGCAGGCCAGAGCGACCAGTGACACATCGAAGCAGACCTTCATATTTGAAAATTTAATCGGGGCGACCTTGCAGAAAGCGAGAACGAAGCCCTCTCCGGCCAGAGTTACGATTTTTGATGTAACTTCCATACTCACGCCGACAGCAACCAGAATCAGACCAATGATGCATAGACGCCACTGACCTGCGTAGGAGGACGGGGAGAGATCGGAGATTACATTCAATGCAAAATCTGTCAGGAGACCGAAAACCAGAGCGGCCGGCAGCTGAAGCAGCTGGAACGGATCATATTGTTTTCGGAGAAGCAGAATCTGCGACGCGATCAGAATACAATGCAGCGCGATTGTAGCCTGTCCGACCGTGAGCGGTGTGATCAGACTGACTGCGTAGGGAAAGCTGGAGATCGGAGAAGTGCCTAGATCTCCTTTAATGGAAAATGCAACACCGAAAGCCATGACAAAAAGTGCTGCCAGCAAAAAAATACTTCGTTTGATAAGTTCTTTTACAGGCATCTCTGTCAGAGGTGTCGTTTTCCTTTCCTGCATAATCGGTGTCTCCTTATATAGTAAGTGTATCACCTGGCTTCGTAAAACACAATATTCAACGGTTGTAGAAAAAAATATTTTTCAATCAGGCGATTTTTCAACTTTTGTTGGATTTAATCAGAAAGTTTTTCTGCTATTATATTATAAAATAAAAAAGAATCCGAAGAATACAATAATGAAGAAAATAGTAAATGATCCATACTGTCGGACAGATATGACGGTCTATTACGAGAAAGGAGACTGTTTATATATGGGTAAAAAAGAACTGTTGAGAAGATATATTATTTTTGCGTTTGGTCTGATTTTTAATTCATTTGGTGTTGCGTTTGTAACGAAAGCATCGCTTGGGACATCTCCTATATCGTCGATTCCTTATTCTCTTTCGCTTATTATAACGAGATTGACAATGGGAAACTGGACTATTTTTTACAGTATCCTGTTGACGTTACTGCAGTGGGCGATTTTAAAGAAAAATGCAAAAAAAGCAGAACTGGTGTTACAGATGATTGTCTCGGTGGCGTTTGGGTATTTGATTGATTTTTCCATGTTTTTGTTGCAGGCTGTTCAGCCGCAGGTGTACATAGTGAAAATCGTATTGCTGCTGATTGGTTGTGTGATCATTGCTTTCGGCGCGTATCTGGAGGTGGTGGGCGACGTTGTCATGCTTCCGGGAGATGCTTTTGTCCGGGCTATTACCAAAGTTACGAAAAAGGAATATGGTATCGTCAGGGTGATTTCGGATGTGAGCATGGCGGTTGTTGCCGCGATTTTATGTCTGGTATTTTTGCACAGGCTGATCGGGGTTCGTGAAGGGACGATTATCGCTGCGCTGGTTGTGGGAACATTTGTAAAGATTTTTTCAGCAAGGTTGAAGCCGCTGACTGCGTGGCTGCTGGCTGATACAGAATAAACTCCCATGTGCTGCTGTCGCGGTGCGCCGACATCTATGAAAAGCGGTTGCCGTATCCATGGCCTGTTCCATGATCCCATACGACAACCGCTTTTTATTGATTCTCACGTTTCGTCCGATGCCGACGGGTGTAAGCCGCCTGCGCTGTACCGGAGTGTCTGTTTCATTGATTTTCAGGTTTTATCCGGTTCGGACGTCCGGTTTTCTCCCGCATGAAGCCAGTTTTCCATGGGCTTTGCAAAGAACTTTGAAAGCAATTTGACAATTTGTCCTACAAAGATGGCGGCAATAACAGTGCCCTCTCGTACAACGACGCCGTCTCCGATAAAAGATTGCAAACCGCCCAGAAAGATCAGCTGCATAATCAGAGCGATCACAACCATTCCGGTGTCGACCAGTGTCTTACAGTTACCGAATTTAATGCCGGATACCTCGGAGATGGCGCCGGCCAGTCCCTCCGCCGGCATGGGAACCCAGTTGGGCCGCAGATAAAGGAAAGCGCCGATACCGATAATGATGACGCTGACGATCATGTAGATCAGTTTCATTATGTATCCCTCAGGTTGAGGAAATCCATACAGAATATGACCGAAAGCGTCCGGATCCGTTCCGGTAAAATCAACCATAACACTGAAAAGAACAGTCAATAACAGACCTAGTGCGTTGGTGATGTGGAATCTTCTTCGAAGAACAACCAGTTGTGCGATAACGAGAAATATATAAACAATAAAAGTCGTGGTTCCCAGTGTGAAGCCCCAGATCTGCTCGCATGCCCGCGGTATGGAACTGACAGGCGAGATGCCGAGAGCAGACATTTTTGAAATGTTGATGCCAAGTGTGATGATGAATAATCCGGCTACATAGATAATCAGTTGTTTTACAATATTGACCGGTCTTATGTTTTTCACAGTAAAATACCCCCTTATCCAATACGTTTTCTATATAATAT
>JAJQEU010000107.1 GCA_021201535.1 Clostridiales bacterium
ATTTACAACAAAAAAGAGAGGTGATAACCTCTCCAAAGTGTTTAACTACCGATACGAAATATCACACATTCCTTTTTATAAATCTTTTTCATGTATAGCCGATGCGTAAGCATCGGCTTCCTCTCTGTATATGTCCTGCGCGTTGGGTATGAGGCAAAAGTCGTCTCTGTCCGGTTTATATAAAAGTATTATGATCGCTGCAGCTCAATTGCTTCCATATATTTTGTATAAGCAGAAAAGGCGGATGGTATCGGATAGTGTTCCCGCGCTTCCCTGATGGATATAAAGAGCAGTTCTGTCTCCTCGCGGGTCAGGGAATCGACCTGTACCATATACCCGGTCATATGCCATTCGACGTGGGAGAAGATATGTCGGGAATCCTCAATCTTCTGAATGCGGAGCGGGTGAAGTCTCATCTTCTGTACAGCGCGGACGGCCTCATCCTGTGTCAGGTGTCCGGGTTCATTGGGAAATTCGTAGAGCCCGGCGAGCAGACCTTTTTCAGGACGCTTGCGCAGAACGATTCTGTCATCATCCCGGATGATGAGGATTGTGAGATCCTCGCATCGGCGACGAGCGGCTTTTTTTCGTGTCGGAAGCTGCAGATGGATACCCTGTATTTTCCCCTCGCAGAAAGAGTTCCAGGGACATCGGGCGCAGAGCGGCTCTCCTCCGGGCAGACAGACGATGGCTCCGAGTTCCATCAGGGCCTGGTTGTATTCCGCCGCGTGTTCGGCGGGGATGACTGCCGTGAGGCGGCGCTCCACTTCGGTCCTGACGGACTGCTTCAGAATATCTGAATCGTCTGCGGTAACACGCATGATCACGCGGAGCACATTTCCGTCCACCGCGGGCATGGGGATGCCGTAGGCGATGGAGGCGATCGCGCCGGCAGTGTAGTGCCCGATGCCTTTCAATGCAAGCAGTTTGTCATAGTCTGCGGGAAGCCGGCCGCCGTACTGTGACAGGACGGTTTTTGCCGCTTCCTGCATGTTCCGGACACGGTTGTAGTAGCCGAGTCCCTCCCAGAGCTTTAACAGGCGGTCCTCCTCACATTCCGCCAGATCACGGATCGTGGGAAGTGTGCGCATGAATTGTTCGAAATATGGTTTTACCGTTTCCACGCGGGTCTGCTGCAGCATGATCTCGGATACCCAGACTCGGTAGGGGGTGATGTTTTCCCGCCATGGGAGTGTCCGGGCGTGGCCTGCGTACCATTGTAACAGGGGTTGGGTCAGAACCTGCAGGTCAAAATCTTTAAGCATATGGTTGAGCCTCCTGATCTGTACAACGAAGTATAACATATACAGGACGCAAAAGCAAACGCACGTTCTGACTTGTTTGAAAAAATACTGGGAAAAATCAGCAAAAATTTTACCTATAGGTAAAAAGTACTACCATTTTCGGAACAATAGGTGTATAATATTTCCAATATATTTTCTTTGAATGTCGATTCTGGCACAGATTTCCGGGATAACATAACCATCAGGTACTATTTCAAAGGAACAGCATCATATGCAGTTTAATTGTCATTTCAGGACAAACCTACCACATTGGAAAACAGGCGTTTCGTTCGTTGAGTGGAATAGCCATAAAATATAAAAATTACTGGAGGTAAGAATGAGGGAAAAATATGAAAGTCTGTCACTGGCTATTTTAAAAGATTTAGCGAAAGCCAGAGGTATGAAACGTATCTCCACTTTGAAAAAAGCGGATTTGATTGAGCGCATGCTGCAGCAGGATGAGATGGATGCGGCAGCACAGACAGAGAAGCAGGAAGCAGAGAATCGGGAGGAAGATGCCGGAACGTCAGATGCAGGAGCCAAGACGCGGCAGAAGAATGTCAGGCCGTCTGATGCAGGAACAGAAATGTGGCGGGAGGATGCCGGATCATCTGATGCGGAAAAAGAAAATCTCCAGGAGGATATCAGGCCGTCGGATTCTGATAAACAGAAGAAAGAAGCTGCAGCGACAGAACGGCCTGAAAGAGATTCCAGAAGATCCTGGCAGAAGAATACAGGTAATTCCAGAGATATGCATCAACGGACGCAAAGCCAGAGAGACGCTTATCATCAGGATGCGGCAGGTGCCCGTGATTTGTCTTCGGAATCGAGAGAAAAGAGAGACTCTTCAGAAAACGTGCAGAATCAATTCGTGAGAGAATCTTCCAATAATCATAAGTCATACAGAAATAATACTTATAATAACCGGCAGGAGGATAACCGGAACCGCTATTCAAAACCTGCAGCGAACCTGTCAGATGAGACGGGCGATGAACGGATTCGGACGGTGGATGACCGGACGGTTCAGCGGATGGAGTCAGAGGGAATTTCCATGTCTGATCTGGACAGCGGCGAGCAGGCGGATGGGATTCTGGAGGTTATGCCGGACGGGTATGGATTTATCCGCTGTGAAAATTATCTTCCCGGCGATCAGGATGTCTATGTCTCCCCTTCACAAATCCGGCGTTTTCGTCTGAAAACCGGCGATATTATTGCCGGAAATAAGAGAATTCGTTCTCAGGGCGAGAAGTTCAGCGCACTTTTGTATATTTCCTGTGTCAATGGCATGAATCCGTCGGTTGCCGCTCAGAGAACTCCGTTTGAGGATCTGACGCCGATCTTTCCGAATGAGAGGCTTCGGCTGGAAACCAGTTCATCCCGTGTGTCCATGCGGATCATGGATCTGATTGCCCCGGTCGGAAAGGGACAGCGCGGTATGATCGTATCACAGCCGAAAGCGGGAAAGACGACGCTTTTAAAAGAAATCGCCACCTCTGTCAAGCAAAATAATCCGGAGATGCACCTGATCATTCTGCTGATTGATGAGCGTCCCGAGGAGGTGACGGATATCAAGGAGGCCATCGAGGGAGACAATGTCGAGGTGATCTATTCTACCTTTGATGAACTGCCGGAGCATCACAAGCGTGTCTCGGAGATGGTGATCGAGCGCGCGAAGCGTCTGGTGGAGCATAAGCACGATGTGATGATTCTGCTTGACAGTATTACCCGTCTCGCGCGCGCCTACAATATGGTCGTACCACCCAGCGGCCGGACGCTTTCCGGCGGTCTGGATCCCGGAGCGCTGCATATGCCGAAACGCTTTTTCGGCGCAGCCAGAAATATGCGCGAGGGCGGCAGTCTGACGATCCTTGCGACAGCTCTGGTAGACACGGGCAGCCGCATGGATGACGTTGTGTATGAGGAGTTCAAGGGAACCGGTAATATGGAACTGATCCTGGATCGGAAGTTATCGGAGAAGAGAATTTTCCCGGCCATCGACATTGTGAAATCCGGAACCCGAAGAGAGGATCTTCTCTTAAACCGTGAGGAGAAGGAGGCGGTCGATATCATGCGGAGAGCTTTAAACGGCATGAAAGCGGATGATGCCGTGGAATCCATCCTTCGCATGTTCCTGAAAACAAGGACGAATCGGGAGTTTATCAATCAGGTACGACATCGGAAGTTTTTCTGAAAAACATCTTGCATTCATAAATACTGCATGCTATAATACCAATGTTGCGTGTACGGGCATGCATGTATTGTGTTTCAGACGGGATTTTGAAATGCCATACAGTTATCAGAAAAAGACTCTGAAGTCAGAGTATGAATGAACAGGTTTATTGTATCCCGACAGGCAGCTGTGCGGTTGAGCGGCTGCAGAGATACAAAGAAATCTGGTATGTGAGGTGAATAGAATGAGAGCAGACATCCATCCGGATTACTATCAGGCAACTGTGACCTGCAACTGCGGCAATACATTTGTGACAGGCTCGACAAAGCAGAATATTCATGTTGAGATTTGTTCCAAATGCCACCCGTTTTATACAGGTCAGCAGAAGGCTACACAGGCTCGCGGACGTATTGACAGGTTCAATCGTAAGTACGGCTTAAACAAATAGCATAAGTGAAAAAGTAAGACAGCAGCAAAGCGGTGCCGCGCTGCTGTCAGCGGAGCCTCCGGTCGTATTTTCGGTAAATATAGCTGGAGGTTTCTTTGTTATCTGTATGAGGTGTTTAAATGAAATACTCAGGTATCGGCGGTCAGGCCGTCATGGAGGGTGTAATGATGCGCAACGGCAAAAAATATGCTGTTGCAGTGCGCAAACCGGATCATGAGATTGAAGTAAAGATTGAAAATGACAAGGCATCCCTTTTCGATGAAAAATGGAATAAAGTTCCGCTGGTCAGGGGCGTACTGAGTTTTATTGATTCTATGGTTCTCGGCATGTCTACCCTGATGTACTCCGCTTCTTTTTTTGAGGATGAAGAGGAGGATGCCGATCAGCAAAAATCTTCCGGAAAGAAAAAAGAAGAAAGTGATGCGGCAGAGGATTCCGCAGGCGGGGACAAACGATCATCGACCGGAACGGAGTCGGATACAAAGAAGGCGGATGACCCGAAAGCCAGGAAAAAGCAGGATCGCGCCGAGAAGGCTCTGATGGGAGGAACACTGGTTTTTTCCATTGTTCTGGCGGTGGCTATTTTTATGATTCTTCCGTATTACCTGTCGCAGGCATTTCAGCGGCTGATCACGGATAACGCCAATCTGGTGGCTGTTTTTGAGGGCGCTCTGCGTCTGGTGATTTTTATCGGATACATTCTGCTGATTTCCCGTATGCAGGATATACAGCGGGTCTTCATGTATCACGGAGCCGAGCATAAATGCATCAACTGCATCGAGCATGGAATGGATCTGACCGTGGAGAATGTCAGAAAATGTTCGAAGGAACATAAGCGCTGCGGAACCAGTTTTATGGTGTTTGTAATTGTGCTCACGATTATTTTATATCTGTTTATCCGTGTAGATTCCCATGCGCTGCGCATCGTGATCCGTCTGCTGCTGATTCCGGTGATCGCGGGACTTTCCTATGAGTTTATCCGGATGGCCGGACGGTCAGACAGTCGTTTGATGCAGATTCTGAGCAAGCCCGGGATGTGGATGCAGGGCCTGACGGTGAAGGAGCCGGATGATGAGATGATTGAGGTCGGCATCGCTTCGGTGGAGGCTGTGTTTGACTGGAGACCGTTTGTGGAGGAGGTTCGGAACGATGAATCACGATAATTTGTCTATGCTTCGTTTCGGAGAGACAGATGTATGACCTACAGGAGTGCCCGGTCGTGGGCGGCTGATCAGCTGAGGGAAGCGGGAATTGAAAATGAGATATCAGAGAGTGAATTTCTGCTGGAATACGCCTGCGGTGTGGATCTGAATTTTTATCTGCTGCATCAGACGGATGAGATGCCGCCGGAGCAGTATCCGGTTTTTCGTGATCTGCTGGAAAAGCGCTGCCGACGTATACCGTTGCAGTATCTGACCGGAGAGCAGGAATTTATGGGACTGCCGTTTTTTGTTGACGGGCACGTGCTGATCCCCCGGCAGGATACGGAGCTTCTGGTGGAGGAAGCGCTGCGTCTTCTGAAGGATACAGAAAAGCAGAAGATGCGCGTGCTGGATCTCTGCACCGGATCCGGCTGTATTGCGGTCAGCCTGAAAAAATTCTGCCCGGAGATTGCAGTGACTGCTTCTGATATATCAGCGGAAGCGCTGTGTATGGCCCGAAAAAACGCAGAGCGAAACGATATGGATGTTCTGTTTGTTCGAAGTGATCTGTTTTCGGATCTGACCGGACGGTTTCATATGATTGTGTCGAACCCGCCATACATTCCGACAGACATCATCCCGACACTGATGCCGGAGGTCAGGATTCATGAGCCGTGGCAGGCGCTGGACGGGAGCGCGGACGGGCTGTTTTTTTATCGGAAGATTCTGGAGGAAGCTGACCGGTATCTGTTTCCGGGCGGCCGTCTTCTGTTTGAGATCGGCTATGATCAGGGCGGGGCGGTCTCGGAACTGATGAGGGAAAAAGGTTATACAGAGATAGAGGCGGTTCCGGATCTGCAGGGTCTGGACCGGGTTGTAAAAGGAAGGAGAACCGAACATGTTTGACAGACTGGAGGATACGCTGCTCCGCTTTGAGGAGGTATTAAGCCTGCTGAGCGAGCCGGATGTTGCGTCCGATCCGAAGCGGTTTCAGGCGCTGATGAAAGAGCAGAGCGATCTGGCGCCGGTGGTGGAAGCGTATAAAGAATATAAAAAATGTAACCGGGATATAGAGGACAGCCTCGCCATGCTTCAGGAGGAGTCAGACGAGGAGATGCGGGAAATGCTCAAGGAGGAGCTGAATGATGCAAGAGCCGGCGTGGAGGGGCTTGAAAAAAAGTTAAAAATTCTCCTTCTTCCACAGGATCCGAATGATGATAAGAACGTCATCGTGGAGATTCGTGCCGGCGCGGGCGGCGACGAGGCGGCTCTGTTTGCGGCGGAGATCTACCGGATGTATGTCCATTTCGCCGAGTCAAGGCGCTGGAAAGTCGAGACGATGGATGTGGAGGAAATCGGCATCGGCGGCATGAAATATGTCAGCTTCATGGTGACCGGACAGGGCGCGTATTCCGTACTGAAATACGAGTCCGGCGTGCACCGCGTGCAGCGCGTCCCCGAGACGGAGTCCGGCGGACGGATCCATACCTCGACGATTACGGTCGCCATTATGCCGGAGGCGGAGGAGGTAGATGTGGAGATCGATATGAACGACTGCAAATTTGACGTTTTCCGTGCGTCCGGAAACGGCGGGCAGTGCGTGAATACCACCGATTCGGCGGTTCGCCTGACGCACATCCCGACCGGTATCGTGATCTCCTGTCAGGACGAGAAATCGCAGCTGAAAAATAAGGATAAGGCGCTCAGGGTTCTGCGTGCAAAGCTCTATGATATCGAGTGCCAGAAGGCGCATGACGCGGAGGCGGAGGCGAGGCGGAGCCAGGTCGGTACCGGCGACCGTTCGGAGAAGATTCGTACTTATAACTTCCCGCAGGGGCGTGTGACAGATCACCGGATCAAGCTGACGCTGTATCGCCTGGACTCCATTATGAACGGCGATATCCAGGAAATCATTGACGCGCTGATCGCGGCGGATCAGGCGGCAAAGCTGGCGAAGATGAGTGCGTGACAGGGAATGTGGATGAACGGCCAAAATAATATCCTCATCATCAGAGAGATTCGCCTTTGATGATGAGGATTTTTTAAACATATGATGAAGCGGGTTTTCATGACTCGCGTAATTTTTCGATAATCTGTTCGATTGCTCCATCAGAACCGAGTTCGCCCAGATCAAGATACAGATCATAGTTGCTTTTGGAACCCCATTTCTTCCCGGTAATCGTATTATAGTAGTCTGAACGAAGGCGGTCCATCTCCCGGACGGCTTTTTTTGCCTGATTTTTGTCGCAGGAGGATAACTCCTGACAGCGCTGCATCCGTTTGTTTTCATCTGCGTGGAAGAAAACACTTAAAACATTCGGATAGCCCCTCAGGATCTGGTCAGCGGTTCGTCCGACAATCACAACGCCGGATTTGTCCGCATATTCCCGGATGATCTGCCTCTGCGCATTGATAATCTTCATGTGATCAGACATGGAAAGATTGTTGTCTGAATACCAGCCGGATGAGATCAGCCAGTGCGGCGGGATATCGAAATAACCGGCCGGCTTTTCCTCCTTTTGCTCGACGTATTCCGGCAGTATACCGAGTTCCCGTGCTGTCTGATCGATCAGTTCTTTGTCAATGTATTTGTATCCGAGTCTTTCCGCCAGTTTTTTCGCTGTCTCTGCGCCGCCGCTGCAGAATTCCCTGCCTACTGTAATAATATAGTCCGGCATGGCAGCAGGCTGAGTTTTCTCTTCTGTCTGTTTATCACGGACAAAGATAGCCTTGAAAATCGTCCGAACCAGCGGTTGAATGAAAAACAGCTGCGAAAAATACGCAAACGGAAAGTTAAAGCACACAAGCCTCAGCCAGTTGGCAAACAGGGTTACTATACTGAATCCGGCATAATAAGGGTAATACATCCAGGCTGCCAGAAAACTCATGGCGGGGCACATAATGCCGACGGTCGCACAAATGATAGCGGTTTCGAACATCATATGGTGTGTTTCGGCCGGATTGAACACTTTGCAGGCCAGTCTGAAAGAGCAGGGGCTGCCCAACAGATTTTCCAGCGTATAGGCGAGACAGAATTCAATCAGTATGACTGCCCAGATCGGCAGGTAATGTCCGAATGCATATACGCCTCCCTGGATGTTGATTCCGCTGATGACGCCTGTAGCGCCTTCCAGGGACGAAAAATAAGAACCGTTGACTACGTAGAGACTGTAAAAGACATAGCCGTGCACGGTAATTACGACAGTGATAAGCGCGAACATCATTCGCTGAAACTGATTTTGCGGCATAAAAAAATCCTCCTTTTATAGGAAACGACATTAAGTCGTTAAACACAAAAAAACACAAGCATATCAAAAAGTAAAAGTGAAATACATGCTGCCGTGATCAGATTTACTTGCCGAGCAATACTTGTGTCGTTATGCGTATTATGAAATTATTAAGTAGTTTATCATCAGAAAATCAGAAAGTCAAATATAAATTCAAAGATTCGTTGATTCGTTTGATTGTATAAATTCAAAGAATCGTTGATTGTAAATTCAAAGAATTGCTGATTGTAGTCATATTTTATTTCTGGGATGTTAAAATATATCAAATAAAAT
>JAJQEU010000103.1 GCA_021201535.1 Clostridiales bacterium
AAACACTTCGCGCGGCAGCCTTTAAAAACCCATATTATGTTAAAAAAATAACAATGCACACAAAGCGTTCACAAAAGACAGGATAATCATAATAGTAACTAAAATTTAAAAATTCGCATAAAAATGATAAATGAGAATTGCATAATTCGGCATAAAGGCATATAATCAGGACGTATAGTAAACGGTAAAAAATATATAGTGATATAGGACTTTTAAGAGTGGATGCGCACAGCCAATGCGTCGCACGTTTGGAATTGTGTCGCAAAAGTGACCGCGCTCGGTGTGAGAATGCGCTAAGGCGCATTCTTTTTTGAAGGAGGAAGCATATCTTATGGCCGGATACGTAATAAAGATAACATTAGAAAACACCAAACCGCCTGTCTGGCGGAGAGTTCTGATTCCGGATGCAATCAGTTTTTACGATCTGCATTGGGTCATCCAGACAGCCTTCGGGTGGGAGAACGATCATCTGCATGACTTCAGACCGGCCGGTAGTGATTTCAGGATCTCATCGAAGGAAGCAATGTCCTTTCCCGGAGATGGGTTTGATGAAGATGCTATGACGGTGGATGATTTTCTGAAAAGCAGCAGATGGATCCGTTATACATACGATTTTGGCGATAACTGGCGGCATAAGATTGAGCTGGAAGGGGAAGAGCCGGATTATAGAGAAAGACATGCGGTTATCTTAAAAGCAAAGGGTGATAATTTTGTGGAGGACTGCGCGTGGGATGAGAGTGCCAGAACTGTCTTTTCTCTGCTGGATGCGAATCTGGATCTGGCGGGGATGAGTTTTCCGAAAAAGAAACCATCCGAAAAACAGAAAACCATCTGCGAGTATCTGCAGGATAAAAAAGAAATCGAAAATCTTTACGAGGAGACACGGCGATTACAGCGGCAGCTGGAG
The DNA here is from genome assembly GCA_021201535.1 of Clostridiales bacterium. Classification (GTDB taxonomy): domain Bacteria; phylum Bacillota; class Clostridia; order Lachnospirales; family Lachnospiraceae; genus Eubacterium_I. Next base: position 908 of record JAJQEU010000103.1, read on the forward strand.
CGCGCTGTGAAGGTAAGAGATCGGGAACTGAACGCAGATCAGAAGGAAAGCAAAATAAAGCAGCTGATCCATCAGTGGAAACTGTTCTGTGTGGGGTATGAGAATCATCAGGAGGAGATGAAAGGGACAGGTACAGACACGCATAAGGAATACGAACAGATTTCCCTGCCGGGGATTGAGGTCAGAGAAAAAATATCCCGTGTCAGGTTGACGGATGAGTTTTTCCTGTCGGCGGAGAGTTACCGTGTAGATGTCACCCGATCAGAAAAAGAGGTCCGGCAGCTGATGGTGAACGCATCCGCGGATGATCTGACAGATTACTGTCGATATATGGCCATTGAGAGATCCCGGTACTCCGGCAATAAAAGTAAGTCTGCAAAAGCAGAGCTTCTCACGGAGGTCATGCGTACACATCCGGAGATTATATTTTATATTTTTTCAATCGATGAATATAAATGGATGCGGAAGGTCTGTTTCTCTCCGGCACAGGATATAGATATATCGGAAATGATTCCGTGCGTGACCAAACTGATGGCGCTCGGGTTTGTCCGGATGAGGTTCTGGATGGAAAACGGCACGGCGGTTGCCGAACTTGAAACGGCGGCTGATCTGGAATCCATATTGCCGCGGGAGAAGGGTTCCAGGCTTGACAGATACTATCGTGTGATCGATGAGGCGGACGACGTCATATTATCCCTCCTGCTTTTCCTCGGAAAGGCGGAACTCGATTATATTTATGAAACATACGGATACTGCCTGAAAATGTTTCCGGAAAAAGCGGATTATCTTCGTTTTATATATGGGCATTATACATTCCCGGAGCGGGCTTTCACGGGGAGGGATTACAGAGGGCAGCCGATGATTGTCCATCCGGGGCTGAATCCTCAGAAAATTATGGAGAAATGCTTCGTTTATGAACGTGGTCTGGAGTATAAGCTTTATTCGAAATCAGAGTTGGACATCATAAGCGATGGCGTATGCTATTATTATGATGCATGGGAATTGTATGATGCAATGCTGAGGGATTCCGCGGATATGCCGGAATCTGAAGCGGACAAAAGATTCAGTCAGGCGTTTTCCCATGTTCTGCACGGCAGTACACTGGAGGAAATCAGGCAGGAGTATACGGAGAATGCATTCAAATCCGCCGAAACCCATCTGGACAGGCGCGTTGATCTGTGGATACAGTCTATGCAGGTCGCCATGGAGACGGCGCTCCCGATGTTTCGGGGACACAGCAGGAATGATTTGCTGGATTTGGGCCGTGATGTAAATGAAATAGCGCTTTTTTCGGAAAGGGAATGGAAAAAACCACAGAAAAGGACCTGTCTTTTTGATCTGGAACCGGAAGTACAGATAAGACTGTACCGGCTTTTTGAGGATGAGTGGGATGAAGAAGAGTCCCATGCCGAAGCATATGATGAGATTCTGGAAGAATTAGGCTGCGCAAATTACGAAGTCCGCTGGCTTCGCGTCGTGGATGAGTTGATGATCGGCGATTACGATCGGGCTGAGTCGGAGGTCAGGGCGATCTCTGCGGAGTTGAAAGATAAAAAGCTTTTGAAATGTCTGGAAGAAATGCAGTTTTTCAGGGAAATAGCCGCGGATGCCGATGATTTTGAGAGAGAGCTGCTGTCGGCGGAAAAAGGGTCCGCCTCTGATTACTTCGGATGGGATGAACCGTCTGACACACCGAATGTTCCCTACAGGCGTGAGACTCCGAAAATCGGGCGCAATGATCCGTGCCCCTGCGGGAGCGGAAAGAAATACAAAAAATGCTGCGGGAGGACGTGAACCGCATGGAACCGCACACGCAGTTTTTCTTTATCATGGATCCGAACGGCAGATTTTCTATTCCGGTGTATCCGGGTTCCGGGATTCTTTAAGACCTGATCTCGCGGCTGATGTCAGAGCGTTCGGGATCGTCTCATTGATCAGGAGAGACAGATACTGTACCAGCTGCTGTTTGTCCTGCTTCTGCGGGTCGTCAATCCGCAAAAGCAGGACGCCGGCGATGGCTTCCGCGTAAAATTCACTGAGGAATGATTTGAAATCCTCCGCGACACAGAGATCCTGCGCCTGCTCAGCCTCATCGATGCAGGAGCGCATGATGCCGATGAAATCGTTGTAAAAGAATTTTTTCAGTTCCATCCGTCCCAGAGAGTGGCAGATATTGTAGAGAAATCGTTCGTTCTCGCTGACGTAATCCAGCACAAACAGGAATGCTTCCCGGCTTTCCGAGAGCAGGTCGAACTGTCGGATGATCTCGATCGCCTCCTGCGCGAACAGCCATTTAAGCAGATCGTAAATATCTTCGAAATGATAATAAAAAGTCTTGCGGTTTACGCCGCAGTCCGTGATGATATCCTTCACGGTGACTTTGGAAAAGGGCTTTTGGCAGGCCAGTTTTTTCAGGGAATCTGCCAGGGATTTTTTCATTTTTAAAGTAGATTCTTCGTACTTCATTTTGTATTCCATCTTTCCCTTTTTATGACGGAATTTCACCGGATGACTATATCTTACGATTCAGATTTCGTTTTTGCAACGTCATTTTTGTATTCCTCCCCATTTGTCCATCAAAATCGGGTATTTGACCGTTGAATGAGACTTCTGCGGATTTTATACTGTAGGCATGAAGGAATTTTACCGTGTGATTGTATACAATCCGAAAAAAATTATTTTGCTTTTTATCCTCTTCTCTGTCATCGGTGCGTTTCTGCAGAGTCTGGTGAGCGTCGATTATGACCTGAAGGATTATCTGCCGGAGGAGTCCGCTTCCACGGTATCGCTGGAAGTGATGCAGGAGGAGTTTGACAGCGGGATTCCGAACGCGCGCGTGATGGTGCGCGATGTGACGATCGCCGAGGCGCTGGATTACAAGGAACAGCTGTTAAACTGCGAGGGCGTCACGGCAGTCACCTGGCTGGACGACGCCATCGATATTCTGGAACCGGTGGAGATGGCGGATACGGGCAGCGTTGAAACCTATTATAAGGATAATACAGCCCTGTTTACCCTGACGATCGATAGGGAACAGCGGGTGGAGGCGGTGGATGCCATCCGCGAGCTGATCGGGGAGGAGAACGCGATGGACGGGGACGCTGTTTCCTCCGCGATTTCCACTACCGGCACAATCAGCGAGATCCGGAAGATCGTCATCTTTGCCGTTCTGTTTGTGCTGGCGGTGCTGCTGCTGACGACGACATCCTGGGCGGAGCCGTTTCTGGTGCTGATCGGCCTTGGTGCGGCGGTTCTGATCAACATGGGATCGAATCTGATATTCGGGGAGATTTCCTTTGTGACGCACGCTGCCGGAGCGATTCTGCAGCTGGCGGTGTCGCTGGATTATTCTGTTTTCCTCCTGCATCGCTTTGAGGAGTGCCGGAGGACAGCGGCTGACAGGAAGAGCGCGGCGGATGAGAAGGGACGTATGGCGAGTGAGAGGAAGGCCATGCCTGACGAGCAGGGACATATGGCGAATGAGAGAGCGGGCATGGTTGATGAGAAAGAGGCCATGGTGGAGGCTCTGTGCAGGTCTGCTTCGTCGATTTTATCGAGCGGTCTGACGACGGTGATCGGTTTTCTCGCGCTGGTGTTTATGTCCTATCGGATCGGTATGGATCTGGGGTTGGTGCTGGCGAAGGGAGTCGCCATCAGCCTTGTGACGGTTTTCGTCTTTGTGCCGGCACTGACCGTGACAGCGTATAAATGGATAGACAAAACCCGTCACCGCAGTCTGATGCCGGATTTCCGCCGTTTCGGGCGGGTGGTCACCAGAGTCATGCTGCCGATGGTCTGCGTGTTTGCCGTACTGATCGTTCCGGGTTTTCTCGCTTCAAACCAGAGTGATTTCTATTATGGTTCTGCTTATATATATGGGGAGGATACGCAGTTTGGGCAGGATACGGCGGCCATTCAGTCTGTGTTCGGGGAAAAGGATACGTATGTGGCGATGGTGCCAGAGGGTGATACCGCGACAGAACAGGCGCTTTCTGACACATTGCGGGAGCTGCCGCAGGTGAAAAGCATTCTTTCCTATGTGGATACGGTGGGCGCGGAGATACCGTATGCCTATCTGGATGATTCCACTCTGTCGATGCTGGTCTCGGAGAACTACAGCCGGTTTGTGATCACGGTGGACGCGGATTCCGAGGGTGAGGAGACCTTTGCCCTGGTGGAAAATATCCGCGGGATACTCGACACATATTACCCGGAAGAGAATTATCTGGCCGGCGTCGGGATCAGCGCATATGATCTGATGGATTCCATTACATCAGACATGCTGAAGGTGAATCTCATTGCCATTATCGCGGTATTTCTGGTGCTGATTCTGACGATGCGATCCGTCTTTCTGCCGGTGATCCTGGTGCTCGGCATAGAGTCTGTAATCTGGATTAACCTGGGAATTCCGTATTTTTCCGGCTCCTCCGTGTTCTATATCGCGTATCTGATCGTCAGTTCTATCCAGCTGGGCGCCACGGTGGATTACGCGATCCTGTTTGCGAACCGCTATATGGAATACCGGCGGCATATGGAGAAACGGCAGGCTGTTGTGCAGACGGTTTCTTCGGTCACGGTGTCTGTGCTGACGTCCGGGTCTGTGCTGGCGGTCGTCGGCATCCTGATGGGCTTTGTGTCCTCGAACGGCGTGCTGGCACAGCTCGGCCGGTTCCTGGGGATCGGGAGCCTGCTCTCCATGGCGGTCGTATTGTTTGTACTTCCCGGACTGCTGTGTCTGTTTGATGGGTTGATTCGGCGCACGACACGGCACGCTGACTTTTATATGCACAGGGGTGTGTAAGGAAATATTGCAGCTTTGCTGCATGCGCCTCTCGCGACGGGCATGAGGCTATTTCCGCGCCTCATCAGCTGCCTTTTGCCAGAGCACGCGCCCCGAGCGACAAGTATGAGGCAGAAGACGTTTTCATCGAGAATGTTTTATCATGGGAAATATATTCGGAAACTTGATTTTGGAAGCAAACCATGAAAAAGGAGATGACAGGCTTGAAGAGAAGGACAATATTTAGGAAATGGACAGCTATGGTACTTTCGGCACTGCTTTGTATCTGCCTGCCCGTCGCGGCGATGGCAGCGGGGACAGCCGAATCCGCCGCTTCAGCGAAGGAGGAGGTCATCTATACCCGCCTGGCGGCAGACGGCTCCCCGCTCAATACGTACGTGGTCAATATCTTCTCCGGCGGAGACGTCACGGACTACGGCAGCTATTCTTCGGTGAAAATCCTGAATACGACGGATGAGATCACACAGAATAATGATAAGATCACTTTCGCCTCGTCCGCGGACAGAGTTTACTATCAGGGGGATCTTCCGGACGCGGAGCTTCCGCGGAATATTTCCGTCCGGTATTTCCTGGATGGCGAGGAGTATGCGCCGGAAGAGATTGCCGGGGCGTCCGGCGCGTTGGAGATCCGATTTGAGATAGAGAAAAATGAGAACTGCAGCAGAAGTTTCTACGATACTTACGCATTGCAGGCATCGTTTACGCTCAACACGGAGCTTTGCAGTAATATACAGGCAGAAGGCGCGACGGTCGCAAACGTGGGAAATGAAAAACAGATCACGTATACGATCCTTCCGGGAGCAGGTATTTCCGCCGTGATCACTGCGGAAGTGACAGATTTTGAGATGGATGAGGTGTCGATCAACGGCATCCGCATGAATCTTGATATAGATATTGATGATGAGGAACTGATGGAGCAGATTGCGGAACTTAACGATGCTGTCGGGGAGATTGACGACGGAACCGGTGAGGTCGGAGACGGCGTCGGCACGCTGCGTGAGAGCGCAGAGGAGGAACTGCAGGCGGGGACGGCTGCGCTGGATGAGGGGGCCGGTGAACTGCAAAGCGGAACGGGAGCTCTGGTGAGCGGCACAGAGGAGGTATCCGCCGGAGCGGCTGCTTTGGATGAAGGAGCCGGCGAATTACAAAGCGAAGCAGGAACTCTGGTAACCGGCGGGGAGGAGGTATCCGCCGGAACGGCTGCCCTGGCTTCCGGAGCGGACACGCTGGATGAAGGTGTCAGGTCTCTGAACAGCGGGATTTCGCAGATGCAGTCCGGCCTGGATGCTCTGAATGAACAGACGGCTGCGCTGACCGGAGGGTCCGCACAGATGAAAGCGGCGCTACAGCTGCTGCAGACGGAGCTCTCAGGGATATCCGCTTCCGCGGATGAAATTCAGGAGCTGGTATCAGCTTCATCCGCCGTGAAACAGGGGATCAGCGATCTCTCCGACGGGGCTTCGGCGCTGCAGAGCAGCATCAGTTATGAGGCATATAAAACGGCTATGGCGGGCTATGGTCTGGATATCGACACACTTCTGGCGGGAAACGAATCGGGAGTTTCCGCGATTGAGGAGACGATTGTTCAGCTGCAGGCATTGCGCGACGCGCTGGCGGAAAGCGAATCTGCGCCCGCCATGTCGGGACTTTCCGAGGAAGCGGTGGAACAGTATTTCGCCATGCCGGGACTTTCCGCGGACACGATCGATCAGTATATCGCCCTGCTGGAACAGACGGAGACGCTGCTGAATGGGAATACGGCGGCGATTCGGGGAATGGAAAGCTATCTGAACGCGGCGAATGCGGACACGGCGGAACTGGCAGCGGGCGCGGCGGAACTGAAAGAAAGCTATGAGGCGTTTGACGCTGCCATCGGGTCGCTGGCGGGCACGCTGACGAATCTGCTGTATGATATGACAGAATTAAAGGATGCGGTCGACACACTGGTGGAAGAATATACCGGGCTGGACTGCGGGCTTACCGCGTACACGGACGGAGTGGCTCAGATTGTGGCCGGATACAGCCGGATCTCTGACGGCGCGGCGAGCCTCGCATCGGGGAGTTCCGAACTGGTGTCCGCAGGCAGCACGCTGTACAGCGGAACGTCGGCACTGCTGGCCGGTATAGAGGAGCTGTATGACGCTTCCGGGACGCTGAAAACGGGAAGCGGGGAACTGGCAGGCGGGACGGCGGAATTGCTGACCGGTATGACGCAGCTGTATGACGCTTCCGGGACGTTAAAGGCCGGAACCGGGGAACTGACAGCCGGGGCGGCGGAGCTTCTGACCGGCATCGACGCGCTGTATGACGGCATCGGCGGGTTAAAAGCAGGCACGAGAGAACTCGCGGAAGAGACATCAGATATGGACAGCCGGGTGGAGGAGCAGATCAATGAAATCCTCGACAGCATATCCGGAGGAAATGAGGCAGCGGTTTCCTTTGTGTCTGAAAAAAACACGGAGGTGAGTTCCGTGCAGTTTGTGATTCAGACAGAAGCGATTGAGGCTGCGGAACCTGAGACGGTTATGGAAGCGGAGGAGGATCTTACCTTTTGGCAGAGGATACTTCGGCTGTTCGGGCTGTATTAAAGGTCGAGTAGACGTGCCCAGTAAGGGGTATGTCTACTCGTATAGAATGTTACTTTTCACGAGGTGGGGAAAGGGGTTTGTATTTTCGTAAAGAAAGTACCAAAATGATAAGCGTGAGAAAAAATCCACAGGCTTCGGGGAAAATACGGACGAAAACAACAAAAAGAGCAAATCAAGGGTGGCGTGGCTTTGCTCCTGCAAGCCAGTGTTGATATACTTTATCTTCAACCATATCACTATAGGTGGTAACTCAGTTCCCCGCCCCGTGACAAGTAACTATAGAATTTTCTATTTGGGCTGTATTAAATTTTCTCGTTGAATATCGAATGCCGCTGTGTTATTCTATAAGAAATGACATTAAGTCGTTTCCTTTGCGCCAGATCATGTATCAGATTTGAAAACAACTGCCGGGAGTGGGAATTATTTAAAAAATGGGCTTTGAATTACCCGTTTTACGCAGATGTAAGCAGAGAAGGAGTTGTTTTGTATGACGCAGCACGATGATTTGTTGACTGGATATATAAACGAAGTAAAAAAAATATATGGCTCACATCTGAAACAGATTATATTGTATGGTTCTTATGCACGCGGGGATTTTCGGGAAGACTCAGATATAGATATTATGATTTTATTAAATATATCTGATCTGGAGATAAAACAATACAGAAAACAGCTGTCTTTTATGACATTTGATTATAATATGGATCATGAATCAGATATTAAACCAATTGCCAAGAGTGAAGATCATTTTAAAAAATGGGCTTTGAATTACCCGTTTTACGCAGATGTAAGCAGAGAAGGGGTTGTTTTGTATGACGCAGCATGACGATATCGGTACGAGTACAGATCTGGTCAGGTACAGAATACAGGCTGCGCGCGGGGATTTGCGTGCTGCTCGAATTTTATTTAAGGAAGAAGAATACAGAGCAGCGAATAACAGAGCATATTATGCGATTTTCCGTGTGATCAATGCCGTACATGCCTTAGACGGAAAAGCATATAAAAGACATCGGGATGCCATAGCAAATTTTAATAAAAATTATATAAAGCCTGAAATATTTCCAAGAAAGATCGGACGTGAGATTGCGGAGGCAGAGGAGATCAGACACGCAAGTGATTATGATGATTTTTATATCGCAACAAAGGAAGAAGCAGCTGAGCAAATTAAAGTGGCATCTGAATTAATTGATTTATTGGAGACATATTGTGAGAATCGGATAAGAAAAGATTCTCGGGAAATGAAAAGTCAACCCGGAGAGTGAGAGGAAAGGGGGAACACAGACATGGACAAGAAAGCGATGTACAGGCTGAGCTACGGCCTGTTTGTATTGACCGCTAAGGAGGGAGACCGGGACAACGGATGCGTGGTGAACACGGTCACGCAGGTCACCTCGGAGCCGAACCGGATTACGGTGGCGATCAATAAAAATAACCTGACGCACGATATGGTGTTGCGCTCCGGAGCGTTCAATGTCTCTGTCCTGTCTCAGAAGGCGTCCTTTGACATTTATAAACACTGGGGCTTTCAGAGCGGCAGGGATGTCGACAAGATGGAGCAGATCACTGTCAGCCGGAGCGCGAACGGCCTGGTTTATCTGCCGGATGCCGCGAACGCTTTCCTGAGCGCGCATGTGATCGAGAGCAGGGATCTGGGCACGCACACCCTGTTTCTGGCGGATGTGACGGACGGCGCGGTGCTCTCGGATGAGGAGTCCGTGACCTACAGCTACTATCAGAAGTATGTAAAACCAGCGCCATCGATCGGGAAGAAGGGTTTCGTGTGCACGGTATGCGGATATATCTATGAAGGCGATGTGCTGCCGGATGATTTTATCTGTCCGGTGTGCAAGCATCCGGCTTCGGATTTCGCGCCGATTGAGATAGCCGCTAAGACAGAAAATAACAGTCAGGAGAAAAAGGAGGATATCAGTATGAGTAAGTATGCAGGAACACAGACAGAGAAGAATCTGGAGGCGGCTTTCGCGGGAGAGTCTGAAGCGAGGAATAAATACACTTATTTTTCGTCTGTCGCGAAGAAGGAAGGATATGAGCAGATCGCGGAGCTGTTTTTAAAGACCGCGGAGAATGAAAAAGAGCACGCAAAAATGTGGTTCAAAGAGCTGGAGGGTATCGGCGGCACCGCGCAGAATCTGGAGGCGGCCGCCGCGGGTGAGAATTATGAATGGACCGATATGTATGCCGGATTTGCGAAGACCGCCGAGGAGGAGGGCTTCCCGGAGCTGGCGGCGAAGTTCCGCATGGTCGGCGAGATCGAGAAGCATCATGAGGAGAGATACCGCGCACTCCTCCATAATGTGGAGACGGCGGCTGTCTTTGAGAAGAGCGAGGTCAAGGTGTGGGAGTGCAGGAACTGCGGTCATATCGTGACGGGGACGAGGGCGCCGGAGGTATGTCCGGTCTGCGCTCATCCACAGAGCTATTTTGAGGTGCGCAAGGTGAACTACTAATGCTTCCGCAAGGAATAAGACGCGCCGAACGGGCGCGGCGGAGTTTATGATATAATGAGCGCAAGTGAGGAAAATCCATGCTCGCATGGATTTGACGAACGGCGAAGAGAATCGTGATGAAATCGAGATAGAATGAAAACATGTACTCCCGGGATATTTCTGCTGTCAGGATTTTCCGGGAGTATATGGGTCTGACAGAAAAGAGGGTAAATAAAAAATGGGGAACCAGATGGAGGGAACGAAGCATTTTTCATCTGAACACAGAGAACAGGCTGCGACCGGTTGCAAACCGGTTTCTAAAACGGAAGAAACGCGCGTAAAAGCGCTCGGTTTTTTAAAGGACAAGCGGACGCCGGACCGGTTTAACTGCCGCGTGATTACCCGGAATGGAAAAATTACGGCGGAGGAAGCCCGGGCAGTCGCGGCGGCGGCGGACCGGTTCGGCAGCGGAGAGATCACGATGACAGCCCGGATGACGATGGAGATTCAGGGGGTTCCGTTTGATCAGATCGAACCGCTGCGGAAGTATCTGATGGCGTACGGTCTGGAGACCGGCGGCACCGGTGCGAAGGTTCGCCCGGTGGTGTCCTGCAAGGGGACGACCTGCCAGTATGGTCTGATCGATACCTTTGCGCTCTCGGAAGAGATTCATGAGAGGTTTTATCACGGTTATCAGTCGGTGAAGCTGCCGCATAAGTTCAAGATCGCGGTGGGCGGCTGTCCGAACAACTGCGTGAAACCGGATTTGAATGATATCGGGATCATCGGCCAACGGGTCCCGCGGATTGATTTGGAGAAATGCCGCGGCTGCAAGGTATGTCAGATTGAGAAAAACTGTCCGATTCAGGCGGCCGGGATGACGGACGGTAAGCTGACGATTGATGAGAGAGTCTGTAATCACTGCGGGCGCTGTGTCAGCCGATGCCCGTTTCAGGCGGTGGAAAGTCGGTGTGACGGATATCGTATCTGCATCGGCGGACGCTGGGGGAAGAAGGTCACTCAGGGCAGATATCTGGATCGGGTCTTTACTGATCGGGAGGAGGTTCTTGATGTGGTGGAGAAAATCATTCTGCTCTTCCGCGATCAGGGATTGCCTGGGGAACGCTTTGCGGATACCGTGCAGCGGCTCGGATTTGTGAATGTACAGAGACAGCTTCTGGAGGATGTTCCGCGGAAATGAGAATCTTCCCTTCCTTGTAACAGACAAACAGATGTGGTATAATAAAACCACTTCAGTTTTATGTTAAAGGGGAGATAAAACATGGCACTGTCATTGCTTGGAATTATCATCGGACTTGTTTTAATGGTCATATTGTCTTATAAGGGTCACTCCATTCTGTGGGTGGCCCCTCTTTGCGCTCTGGTTGTAGCGATATTTGCCCTGTATGCCGGGCTCGGTGAGGGACGGACACTGCTCACCGTTTACACAGAGGATTATATCGGAGGCCTGGCAGAATATCTGGCCAGCTGGTTTCCCGCGTTTTTCCTTGGCGCCATCTACGGAAAAGTCATGGATCTGACCGGAACGGCGCGTTCTCTCGGGAATGCTGTGATCCGGCTGATCGGACCAAAATACGCGCTGCTCGCAGTAGCTATTCCGTGCATGCTTCTGACGTACGGGGGTATTTCTCTGTTTGTTGTCGTGTTTGTGATGTATCCGATGGGCTATGCGATTTACCGGGAAGCAAATATCCCGCGGACACTTTTACCGGGGGCGATCGCGTATGGTGCTTTTGGCATTACTATGACCTGCATTCCCGGTACTCCGCAGATTCAGAACCTGATTCCCATCGAATATTACGGGACGACCGCGATGGCGGCGCCGGGCATGAGTATAACGGCGGCAGTGATTATCGGAGGAAGCGGATATTTTTATTTAAACAGACAGATTCGGAAGGCGAAAGAAAAGAGAATCGGATTTACGGAGGATCCGAAATATCATCCGGAGGATCCGGAAAGGGAGCTGCCGAAGTGGCACTGGCTGGCAGGGGTTATTCCTATCGCGGCGGTTTTTATCTGTCTGAATGTGCTGGATCTCGGCATTGTATTGTCGCTTCTGATCGCCATTGCTCTCTGCTGTCTGATGAATATCAGACAATGCCGGATTCTGCCGAAGGCGTTTTCAGACGGGGCTGTCGGTTCCGTCGGCGCGATCATGAATACATCCAGCGCGGTGGGGTTTGGCGCGGTGGTGAAAGTCGTGCCCGGATTTACTCTCCTGACAAAAATGCTTCTAAATCTGCCGGGCAGTATTCTGGTGTCCGAAGCAGTGGCTACGAATGTGCTGGCCGGGGCGACTGGTTCCGCGTCCGGTGGAGTTTCTATTGCGTTAAGTGCGCTGTCGGAGAAATATCTGGAGGCGGCCGCAGGAACCAATATTACGCCGGAGATGCTGCACAGGGTCGCAGCGCTGGCGTCCGGAGGATTGCATATGCTGCCGCACAACGGGGCGCTGCTGACGCTTCTGGCCGTGTCTCATTGTACGCATAAGGAGTCTTACAAAGATATCTGTATTACCTGCTGTATCATACCCGCCGTTACTTCTGTCGTGCTGGCCGCGATTTGGGGACTGGTCGCCTGACGCATTCCGCGCATACTTTAAAACGCCCGTTCATATGATAAGAGAGATGTATCTTTATTATGTGAAGGGGTGTTTTTTGTGTTTTATCAGGTGGAGCAGGTTCTGGAAAAACAGCGGCCAAAGACGGAAAAGTTTTATAAGGGAAGAGGCATCCTGATCTGTGAGACAGAAGATGGTCTGTTTGCGCTGAAGGAGTTTCAGGGGCAGGAACAGAAGGCGGAGAGCCTGTTTCGGTTGGGGGAATTTCTGACGGAACACCGTCTTTCCTGCGATTACATGGTAAAAAACAGTGAGGATGCTCTGATCACGGAGGGAATCGACGGCACAAAATATACCTTTCACCGCTGGGTCAGAGGGAAGGAGTGCGACGTGCGAAACCGGATGGATCTGGTGATGACCGTTTCCTTCCTGGCCGGATTTCATGCTGCCTGTGAGGGCGTACGAATCGGCAGTGAAAAGTCAGAGACGGTTTATGGAGAATATCTGCGGCATGACCGTGAACTGCGGCGGATTCGGAAATATATTCTGACGCGAAAAAATAAGAGTGCGTTTGAACGCCTGTATTTAGATTGTTTTCCGGAATTTCTGCGTCAGTCGGAGCGGGTGCTGTATGCGCTTTCGGAACGTCAGGATATTTTGAAGGAACACACCGTGGGTATGTGCCATGAGAACTTCAATCAGCATAATGTGATCATCGGCGCCGGAAAAATGACGCTGATTCATATGGAATATGCCCGTTTTGACGCGCAGGTCTCCGATCTGAGCAATTTTCTGCGGAAGAGTCTGGAAAAGCATGACTGGAGCGAGACGCTTGGCCTGGAGATGCTGCGTGAATACGATCGGGTGCATGAGATGAATGCCGCTGACTGGCTGGAACTCTATGATCGGATGTGTTATCCGGAAAAATTCTGGAAAATCGCGAACCATTATTATCAGTCCAGTAAAGTACTGGATTCCGGTAATCATTATGAGAAGCTGAAAAAAGAGCTGCGGCAGAACGCGGCGCGGCAGCGGTTCCTGGAGACATTGAAGCGGGCAAGAATATGAGGGGGATTTCTCCCCCTCATATTGTCTAAAACTCTAAATCCTCTGTGGGCACACCCAGAGACTGCAGTCTTGCTTTCAGGATTTTTTCCTGGTACGCCAGTTCCTGTTCTTTATCGTCTGCGTGTTTCAATCTCTGTAAATTTACATACTCACGAATGGTCTGGTCTTTTAATTCTTTTTCTGTCACTTCATAATCCTCCAAAATGATACCTCCTGAGTTATGACTTCTGTTGCGGACCGGCTGTCTTTGAACCTCCTGCCGTTACGCCAGCAACGGTCTGATCGCCTCCGTCAGCGCGTCCTTCTGCGCCTGTGCCTCCGCGAGATCTTTGCCGAGCGTCGTGAAGTAGGTCTTGATCTTCGGCTCGGTGCCGGAAGGGCGTATCACGACGGAAGCGCCGCTCTCCAGTCCGTAGATCAGCACATTGGCTGCCGGGAGGCCGGTGGCGTCGGTATCTTTATAGTCGGTCACGCCCACGATCTTCTGTCCGGAGAACGCGGTCGGAGCATCGTCGCGCAGGGACTGCATGATGCTGTTCATCTTGTCCATGCCGGTCAGACCGGGGAACTCATAGCTGTCCACCTTGTTCAGATAGCGGCCGTACTGCGCATAAATCTCCTCCAGACGCTGTTTGATGGAACTGCCCGTGCTGCGGTAGTAAGCGGCCATCTCACAGATCAGCATGGATGCGATGACGGCGTCCTTGTCGCGGACATACGATCCGGCCAGATAACCGTAGCTCTCCTCGAAGCCGAAGATGAAGCGATCCTCCTCGCCCTCGGCTTCCAGTCCTGCGATCTGGTCGCCGATCCACTTGAACCCGGTCAGAACATTGCGGAGCTCTACGCCGTAGTGTGCCGCAACCGCATCCGCCAGAGGCGTGGAGACGATCGATTTAATGGCGACCGGATGAGTCGGCATCGTGCCTTTTTCGATGCGTCCCGCGCAGATATAGTCCAGAAGCAGAACACCCATCTCATTCCCGCTGACCAGTTCGTAGGAACCGTCGGGGCACTTCATGGCGATACCTACGCGGTCTGCATCCGGGTCAGTGGCGAGCATCAGATCAGCGCCGGACTCCTCCGCCAGCTTCAGACCGAGCTCCAGTGCGGCATAAATCTCCGGGTTCGGGTAGCTGCAGGTGGTGAAATATCCGTTCGGATATTCCTGCTCAGGAACAATGGTGATATCGGTGATGCCGATGTCGTTCAGTACCTTTGTGACCGGGACAAGACCGGAGCCGTTCAGCGGGCTGTAAACGAGCTTCAGACCGGCGGTACTGCAGAGTCCGGGACGAACCTGGCACTTTTCGATGGCCGCGTAGAAAGCGTCCTTGCAGTCGTCCCCGACAAAGCGGATCAGTCCCTGCTCTACGCCCTCCGCAAAAGAGATATACTGTGCGCCCGAGAGCACATCGATTTTCTGAATCTCGTCATATACGATGGCTGCTGCGTCGTCGGTCATCTGGCAGCCGTCCGGACCGTAGGCCTTGTAGCCGTTGTATTTCGCCGGGTTGTGGGAGGCGGTCACCATGATGCCGGCGTTGCATTTGTAATAGCGTGTCGCAAAGGACAGCGCCGGGACAGGCATCAGGGCATCATAGATGCGTACCTGAATATTGTTTGCCGCCAGCACGCCGGCTGCGGTCTTCGCGAAAATATCGCTCTTTAAGCGGCTGTCATAGCTGATCGCTACCGTCTGTGTGCCGCCCTGTGTCTTCACCCAGTTTGCGAGTCCCTGTGTCGCCTGGCGCACCACATAGATATTCATGCGGTTGGTGCCGGCCCCGAGGACGCCCCGCAGTCCCGCGGTCCCGAACTTCAGAGAGACGGCGAACCGCTCTTTGATTTCATCGTCATTGTCCTCAATTTTAGATAATTCCGGCTTTAAGTCAGCGTCCTCCAGATCTGCCGTAAGCCAGCGTCTGTATTCATCCTGATACATAGGAATCTCCTCCTTTTTATGTATTTGTCATTCATGTGAAACTGTATCCGGCAGACTGCAAAAACAAGACAGACTGCCAGAATTATCTTAACATAGATAGAATCGTTAGGCAAGAATACACAAATAAAAACATTCTTTTTATATATACTTGACAAATACTGTGAAACACAGTATAAATAGTCTATATCATATTTCAAGGACAGACCCGCAGGAGATGGGTATTTCAGGAGGATGTATTTTATGAACAGAACAGAGTTGGCAGTTGCAGTGGCTGAGAAGGCTGATATTTCCGAAAAAGATGCTGAGAAGGCTTTGGCGGCTTTTACTGAGGTGGTTAAGGAAGCATTAAAGAACGGAGAGAAGATTCAGATGATCGGCTTTGGTACCTTCGAGATTGCAGAGCGTGCCGAGAGAGAGGGGCGTAATCCCAGTACGGGTGAGAAGATGACCATTGCTGCGTGCAAAGCACCGAAGTTTAAGGCGGGCAAGGCTTTAAAGGATGCGGTTAATGCGTAATCCGGGACAATGACCGGCAGGGCTGTTTCTGATGGAGACAGCCTTTTTTATTTCAGATAAGGTTCATCCTGTGAGAAAAATGCTCTGCGAGGATGCATATTTTTTCTTTCACGAACCAGAGGTATGAGAGAGATGAGATTAGACAAATTTTTAAAAGTATCAAGACTGATCAAGCGTCGAACGGTTGCCAATGAGGCCTGCGATGCCGGCAGAGTGAAGGTAAACGGAAAACAGGCGAAGGCTTCCCTGAATGTAAAGGCAGGAGATGAGATAGAGATTGCTTTCGGCAATAAGTCGGTTCGGGTTGAAGTGCTTCAGATCGCGGATACATCCCGCAAAGAGGAGGCGAAGGAGATGTTCCGATACCTGTGAATCGTATAGAATATAATATAATATAATATAATATAATGTAATGTCATCGACATAATTTCATATCTCCCATCATATAAATAAATCATAACTGTGAAGGTGTGAAACAGTTACGATAAATCAGATCACTTTGCAGGATTTGATTTCGTTGATCCGTGTACGCCATGAATCCATGTTTCGGGCGTACCGATTGTATAAGGGAGGTATCATATGGAAGAGAGACAGGCACCGTCCGGACAGCACAAGATGATTTTATCAAACCGCCGCGCATGTTCTCTGAACGGTGTTACCGATATTCTGTCTTTTGATGTAAGCGAGATCCTCCTGGAGACACAGCTGGGCATGCTGATGATCCGGGGACGGGATCTTCATGTAAACCGACTGACACTGGAAAAGGGAGAGGTGGATATTTCCGGCGAGATGGACTCTTTTCAGTATTCTGATATCAAAAAAGGAAACGGATCGAAGGAGCCGCTTCTTCACCGCCTGTTCCGGTAATGATTTATTCAGAAATCGCAAGGCAGCTACAGCTGTTTGTTCAGGCGGTCATCGTTGGTGCGGTGCTCATTTTTGTCTATGATCTGCTTCGGGTGTTTCGTCGTGTTGTCAAGCATAGAGTCATCGGCATTGCCGTCCAGGATATGCTGTTCTGGATGTTATGCGCTCTGGGGCTGTTTGCTTTTATGTACCGGCAGAATGACGGAATCATACGGGGATTTCTGATTCTGGGCGCTTTTTGCGGGATGCTTTTTTACCGTATTCTGTTCAGCCGGTGGGTCGTGAAGGGCGGCACGGCGATGCTTCGCTGCGTGTTTCGCGCCATCGGCCGTTTTTTTACGTCGTCAGCGCGCCTGTCCGTTTTTTTGCCGGAATTATGGGAAGGCGTATGCAAAAAAACGTGTGTCGGAAGAAAAAAATGGTTCGATACATGAAAAAACGATTGAAAAAATTAGGTAAAGCGGTTAGAATAGGTTTCAGTAAGCTGTAAAAATGCATTTGGCGCGGCGCGGGGGTCTTGTCAGATGCAGGGTGGGAGAATGGTATGCATAGTCGCAGAAAGAAGAGACAATCCAGAGCCGGAAGAGTTTGTATCAGCTTTATGGTTCTGGCATTGACGGCGATCCTGTCTGTTCAGATTGTTCGTCTGTATCACAAGGATCAGTCTTATCAGGAGCAGGAAGCACAGCTGGAGGCGCAGCTGAGTGATGAGCAGGAGCGCGCCGCTGAGCTGGAGGCTCAGGAGGAGTATGTCGGCACGGATGAGTATGTGGAGGATATCGCCAGATCAAAGCTCGGCATGGTCTATGAGGATGAGATCCTGTTTAAGGAGCAGTAAGGAACTGTAAAGTTATTTCTGAACAGTTTCTGAATATCCGCGGCTGCAGGATATGGAATGAAATACGGAGCAAAGGGAGTTTTCCGGCAGGGGCTTCCTTTTTTGTTGCATTTATGCACATAAACTTCATAAAACACCTGAGCTTCATAGATTCGATTCGAAAGGATACGGGAAACCGAACTTTGCCGAAAAGTTTTTAAAAATCTGCCGATCATTTGACAAAGATTTTTGCATGGTCGTTTTAGAATATCCTGCATCAGCATGGACCGGAACATGTTCCGGAGGTGTGAAATGTCAGGAGGATGAGACGATGAGAAAATTGGATGTAAAGCAGTTGGTGATCTGTGTGATTGCGGTGTTGTCGCCGCGGTTTTGCGTGGCGGAGGTATATCCGCTGGTGCCGGTGATATTTATGACAGGTTTTTTATCCGGGGTGAACCGGAGTCTGTTGTTTTTGTGCAGTATCGGCGGGCTGCTGGCACTGTCGCCGGTACGCGTTCTGGTGAAATACGGACTGGTACTGATTTTGTCGACGCTGCTGATATCGGCGGTGGAGTGGTATTTTCACAGATGCCGAACCGCAGTCGCGGCTGTCATGACCGGTGCGGTGACCGCGGGGGTTATGATTGTCTGGCAGATGCTGCGGATCCCGGACGCTTCCGCGGTGGTGATCGGAGTTTTGGAGGGAATATTTGTCAGCGGAGCGGTTTTCCTGTGTACACGACTGTCTTTTCTGTTTCTGGACTGGGAACCGCAGGATAAAACGCCGCTTCCTGTTTATGTGCAGGGCAGCGAGCGGCTGAGCGGTTATGCAGACTCCTTCAGCCGCCTCTCAAAAACCTTTACGCAGATGAACCGATACAAGAATGATTTTACGGCGGAGGAACTGAGCCGGATGCAGAATGAGGTGGCGGGTACGCTCTGCGTTACCTGTGACCGCTGTTCGACCTGCTGGGAAGCGGAGGACGCGCCGATGTACCGGATTTTGTACCGGTTTCTGCAGTCCGTTCAGCGGGGGGAGGATACAGAAGACTCTGCCGGAGCTCTGAAGGAACAGTGTATCTGCACAGAGGAAATGCAGCGGCAGGTGATGCGGGTGTTTGAAAAGGCACATCTGAATCTGTCCTGGTATAATCGGCTGCAGGAAAACCGTGACGCCATCGCCCGGCAGCTGGATGCTATGGCATATATTATGGAAGATTGTGCGAAAAACGAACAGGATGTGACGGCGGCGGAGGGAAAGCTGGCGGCGCAGATTCGTTTCTGTCTGAAAGAATGGGGAATCGTGTGCGGCAGTCTCCGTATTCTGAAAAAATCCGGGGACAAGCTGGAGATTCTGCTGCAGGTTCATACCCGCGGAAAACGGTGTGTCTCCGTAAAGGAGCTGGCGGCACAGTTCAGCAGGGCCGCGGATCGCGCGTTTGTGCCGGCAAAGGATTCCAGGGCGTTGCTCGGAGAAAAAGAGACGCGGCTTGTATTTCTGGAAACGACGCGTCTGACCGCCTCTTACGGTGTGGCGAAAGCCGTTCGGGAGGGGGAACAGATTTCCGGAGATAATTTTTCTTTTCACACGCTGGATGACGGCCGATGCGTCATGGGCATTTCCGATGGCATGGGAAGCGGCTGTCAGGCTTGTAAAGAGAGTGAAATGGTGATAGATTTAATAGAGAAATTCATGGAGGCGGGTTTTCAGCCGGAAATGGCGCTGCAGATGATGAATTCTGCCATGGTCACGCACGGGGAAAATAACCTGTTCTCCACGG
Organism: Clostridiales bacterium; assembly: GCA_021201535.1. GTDB lineage: Bacteria > Bacillota > Clostridia > Lachnospirales > Lachnospiraceae > Eubacterium_I. The sequence continues at coordinate 20,322 of JAJQEU010000103.1, forward strand.
TGGATCTGACCTGCATTGATCTGGACAGCGGACTGGCGGAGATTTACAAGATCGGCGCAGCAGCCACCTTCGTTCGCCACGGTGACCGGGTGGTATGTATGGAAGATCACAGTATGCCGGTGGGTGTGTTTATGAATCAGCGGCCGGTCCGGCAGGAAGTGCAGCTGGGGGACGGCGATTTTGTGATTATGGTGACAGATGGAGTGCTGGAGCATCTGTATGTGGAGGATGCAAAGGAGACGGTGTCGGATATCATACGGGGAATCCATACAGGCAATCCTTCCCGGTTTGCGCGGCAGGTGATGGAACAGGTTTTGTTATTTACCGGCGGCCGGGTACGCGATGATATGACGGTGCTGGCGGCGGGGCTGTGGGAGCGGTGACGCTGGTTCCGGCGTCGACAGGCAGTGCTGACGGCCGGCTGACAGGAGAGACAAATGCCGTGTTCGGGACAGGAGGATCCGCTGTGTGAACGCTTTCGGGACTCGCGGCGAACGGAACTGATTCATGAACAGGAGAATATATGCAGAAGAAAATACAGATATTTATGGAACAGCATCATATGATAGAGAGTGGGGACCGCGTGATCGCGGGAGTCTCAGGCGGGGCGGATTCGGTCTGTCTGCTTTTGATTCTGTGTGAGATGAGCCGCCGGATGGGATTTTTTCTCGCTGCGGTTCATGTGGAACACGGCATCCGGGGGGAGGAGAGCCGTCGGGACGCTGCATTTACAGAACGGCTCTGCGCGGATCTGGAGGTTCCGTTTCTTCTGTGCCCCGCAGATGCGCCGGAATGGGCACGGACGACCGGGCAGGGACTGGAGGAGGCGGCGCGGGAGCTGCGATATAACTCCTTTTTTTCGGCATGCGAGACATTCCGGGCAGATAAGATCGCGCTGGCACACCATGCCAATGACAGCGCGGAGACGATGCTGTTTCACCTTGCCCGCGGAACCGGTATCCGGGGAATGTGCGGCATCCGGCCGGTCACAGAGATGAGTTCTGTACGCGTGATCCGGCCGCTGCTGTGTGTGACGCGGGAAGAGATCCTGGGATGGCTTGGCACGCGGGGGCAGGATTACTGTACCGACAGCACAAACGGGGATATTTCTTATACCAGAAACCGCATCCGGGGTCTGGTACTGCCTGAACTGGAAGAGGTGAATCCGCAGGCGGTCACTCATATGCAAAGGACGGCGGCACAGCTTCAGGAGATCTGCGATTATCTGGATGAGGCCGCCTGGCAGGCGGGCGAAGGCACATGGGAGATTGCTTCGCCGGACGGCGACAGGCGTTCGATCTGCATTTTTGAAGAGCGTTTCACAGGAATCCCGCCTTTTCTTCAAAAACATCTCACGCACCTGCTTCTCGGTCTGGAGAGCGGCAGCCGGAAGGATATCACATCGCTTCATGTAGAGCGCGTGCTGGCTCTGATGGGGGAGGGCGTCGGCAAAAAAGTGTCGCTTCCCGGCCGCGTGACGGCAGAGCGCACATACAGTGGCATCCAGCTGCGTCGCGGGGAACAGGATTTATCGAATGAAGAAGACTGTGCAGGTGCTATGGTTCTTCAGATTCCGGGGGAAACATATGGCGCGGAAGGGCTGAGGATTCGCGCGGAAATTCTGAATTTTACAGAAAATTCAAAAAAAATCCCTAAAAAGAGATATACGAAATGGTTTGATTATGATAAAATAAAATTTGTTGTTCAGCTGCGCGGACGCCGAACCGGAGATTATCTGCAGGTCAGCGCGGCGGGCGGACATAAAAAACTGACGAGATATCTGATCGATGAGAAGATTCCGCTGAGAGAACGGGACCGGCTCAGCCTGCTGGCGGACGGAGATCACATTATGTGGGTAATCGGTTACCGGATCAGTGAGGCTTACAAGGTGACAGAGGAGACGAAGCGCGTACTTTGCGTGCAGGTCGACGGAGCCCGCGGCTGACCGAGCGAGTCCGGCATACGGCGGCTGCATCCGGGTCGCAGGCGACGGCAGTGCGATGGAATGATACTATATGGGAGAGAATCGATACATGGACGGGAAGATTCATGTGATGTACAGCGAGGAGCAGATTGACGCCCGTATCCGGGAGCTGGGCGCCGCGGTCAGCGCAGACCTGAACGGAGAGCCGGTTCATCTGGTCTGCGTATTAAAGGGAGCGAGCTTTTTTGCCTGTGAACTGGCGAAACGGATGACGGTTCCCGTATATATGGATTTTATGTGTGTTTCCAGTTACGGAAATGACACGCGATCCTCGGGGGAGGTTCGGATTGTGAAGGATCTGGATGATTCCGTCGAGGGGAAGCATGTGCTGATTGCGGAGGATATTATCGACTCCGGAAATACACTGCATTTTTTGCTGGAAGAGTTTCAGAAACGCGGGGCGGCGGATGTGAGGATCTGTGCGCTTTTAAGCAAACCCGACCGCAGGGAGACGGAGGTGCCGGCGGATTATATCGGCTATGTCATACCGGACGTGTTCGTGGTGGGCTACGGTCTGGATTATGCGCAACAGTACCGCAATCTTCCGTATATCGGAGTTTTGGATATATAACATACCTGAAGGAGGACCGGAGATTGAAGAGGAATTTTAGAGGTTTCGGTATATATATTGTTTTAATCATACTGATTTTTATGATGTGGAGAGTCATGAATATGAGCAGTCTTTCCTATTCCGGCACATATACGTATGCGCAGTTTACGGAGGCTGTGGAGGACGGAGAAGTCGATTCCATTGTCATCGAGCAGAACGAGGAGGTTCCGACCGGCGTGCTGACGGTGACGCTGAACGACGGCAGCCGGATACAGGTGAATGTTTCCGATGTAAGTATCGTGGAGAGTTACCTGCAGGAAGTCGGATTCACCGATTACACGCTGGAGGATGTGCCGGGTGAGAACATCTGGATTTCTCTGTTGCCGTCGATCATACTGATTGTTGTCGTCATTATCTTCCTCTTTATGATGAGCGGTCAGGCCAGCGGCGGGGGAGGCAGCTCCAAGATGATGAATTTCGGCAAAAGCCGGGCGCGGATGACGGACGGAGAGCATGTCAGGGTCCGTTTTCCGGATGTGGCGGGACTGCGCGAGGAGAAGGAAGAACTGGAGGGCATGGTGGATTTCCTGAAAAATCCGGGGAAGTATACGCAGCTCGGCGCGCGGATCCCGAAGGGTGTCCTGCTTGTCGGACCTCCCGGTACCGGCAAGACGCTGATCGCCAAAGCGGTGGCCGGCGAGGCGGGTGTCCCGTTTTTTTCGATTTCCGGTTCGGATTTTGTGGAGATGTTTGTCGGCGTGGGCGCTTCCCGTGTGAGGGATATGTTCGCGGACGCAAAAAAACATGCGCCCTGTATTGTTTTTATCGATGAGATTGACGCAGTGGGGCGCCGCCGCGGGACCGGTATGGGCGGCGGACATGATGAGCGCGAGCAGACGCTGAATCAGCTGCTGGTCGAGATGGACGGATTCGGCGTCAATGAGGGCATCATCGTGGTTGCCGCGACGAACCGTGTGGATATTCTGGATCCGGCACTGCTGCGTCCGGGACGCTTTGACCGCAAGGTATATGTCGGCAAACCGGATGTGCGCGGGCGTGAACAGATCCTGGAGGTTCACGCAAAGAACAAGCCGTTGGGTGACGATGTGGACTTAAAGCAGATCGCGCAGACGACAGCGGGATTCACCGGCGCGGATCTGGAGAATCTGCTGAATGAGGCGGCGATCGTCGCCGCAAAGGAGAAACGGGCGTATATCAGTCAGGAGGATATCAAACGGTCCTTCATCAAGGTGGGTATCGGTGCGGAGAAAAAAAGCCGCGTGATTACGGATAAGGAGAAGCGCATCACGGCTTATCACGAGTCCGGTCACGCGATCCTGTTCCACGTTCTGCCGGATGTCGGTCCGGTCTATACGGTTTCCATCATCCCGACCGGTGTGGGTGCGGCGGGCTATACGATGCCGCTGCCGGAGAAGGATGAGATGTTCCACACAAAGGGACAGATGCTGCAGGAGATCATGGTCGACCTGGGCGGACGGATTGCCGAGGAGATGATTTTCGATGATGTGACGACGGGAGCTTCTCAGGATATCAAGCAGGCGACCTCGCTGGCGAAGGCGATGGTGACGAAATACGGCATGTCCGAGATCATCGGCCTGCTGAATTATGACAGTGACGATGAGGAGGTCTTTATCGGCCGGGATCTGGCCCATACGAAGGGATACAGCGATGATGTGGCACGGCGGATTGATGAGGAGATCAAACGGATCGTAGACGAGTGTTATGCGAAGGCGAAGGCGATCGTTGTCGCCCATGAGGATGTACTGCACCGCAGCGCGGAACTGCTGCTTGAGAGAGAAAAAATCGGTCGTGCGGAGTTTGAGGCACTCTTTGAGAAAAGAGAAGCGATTCCGGCGCAGTAGCGCGGTGATGCTGTGGGAGTTGTGCGGTCGGCTTTTATAGACAGTGCTGTCTGTGCGGGCAGACACATGCCCGTTTACTGTATTTGAAAAAAGATGAAGACGGAAAGAGATATGATGAAACACGATATGACAGACCGGTTTGACGGCGCGGGTACCTACATCCTTCAGATGCGCCCCATCCTGCACAAGCAGGCCCTGTTCAGTGACGGAACGGCGGATTACTGCATCCCGCCGGAGCCGGAGAAAAATGAGAAAGTGCGGATTCGTTTCCGCGCGGATATCAATAATGTAGATCATATCATCCTCTGCCACGGGGAGGAACGATATGAGATGGAGATCGCCGAGAGCGACGATCAGTTTGATTTTTATGAGACGGAGATTTTGCTGGGCGAGGAGAACTTTACCTATTATTTTGAAGTGATCTCCGGCGCGCTTTGCTGTTACTATGACAAGGCAGGCGTGAGCCGGGAGTACCGGCCGCAGTATGAGTTTGCGATTGTTCCGGGATTTTCTGTGCCGGACTGGTCGAAGGGCGCGGTCATGTACCAGATTTTTACAGATCGCTTCTGCAACGGGGATCCGTCTAATGATGTGAAGGACGGAGAGTATTATTATATCAACCGTCCGACAAAGGAGGTGGATGTCTGGGAAAAGCTCCCGGAGACCTTTGATGTGGCAAACTTTTACGGCGGCGATCTGGACGGCGTGATACATAAAATGGATTATCTGGAGAATCTCGGCGTGGAGGTTATCTATTTCAATCCTCTCTTTGTATCTGCCTCTAATCACAAATACGACACGCAGGACTACGATTATATCGATCCGCATTTCGGCGTGATTCTGGAGGACGGAGGAGAGCCGCTTCCCGCGGGCTGTACGGACAACCGGAAAGCCTGGATTTACCGGACGCGCGTAACCAGTCTGAAGAATCTGGAAGCGAGCAATCATCTGTTCATTCAGCTGGTGCGGGAAGCGCACCGCAGGGGAATACGTGTGATTCTGGACGGAGTGTTCAATCACTGCGGCTCCTTTAATAAATGGATGGACCGTGAGAAGATCTATGAGGACAGAGCTGGATTTGAGCCCGGCGCTTACGGAACGGCAGACAGCAGATATCACAGATTTTTTTCGTTTCAGGATGAAGATCAGTTCCCCGATAATGGGACCTATGAGGGCTGGTGGGGGATGAACACGCTGCCGAAGCTGAACTATGAGGATTCGCCGAAGCTGGAAGAATATATCCTGGGCATTGCGAGAAAGTGGGTTTCCGAACCCTACTGCGCAGACGGGTGGAGACTGGATGTCGCGGCGGATCTTGGACACAGTTCAGAATACAATCACAGATTCTGGAAAAAGTTCCGCGCCGCGGTGAAGGAGGCCAATCCGGACGCCCTGGTGCTTGCGGAGCATTACGGTGATCCGAAGGCATGGCTGGGCGGCGATGAGTGGGATACCGTTATGAACTATGACGCGTTCATGGATCCGGTCGGCTGGTTTCTGACCGGCATGGAGAAACACAGCAATGAATATAAGGAGTATATGCTGGGCAATTTTGACAATTTTGTCAACTCCATGAATCACTATATGGCAAGCTTTCTCACGCCCTCCCTGCAGTGTGCCATGAATCAGATCTCCAATCACGACCACTCGCGTTTCCTGACCAGGACCAACCATAAGGTGGGGACATTGGAACTGCTCGGCGGCTCTGCCGCGTCTGAAGGTGTGAATAAGGCGGTTTTGAAGGAAGCGGTCGTGATCCAGATGACCTGGCCGGGTGCACCGACGCTGTATTACGGCGACGAGGCCGGACTCTGCGGGTTTACAGATCCGGACAGCCGCCGCACCTATCCATGGGGACGGGAGGATCGGGAACTGATCCGGTTTCACAGAGATATGATCCGCATACACAGGGAAAACGAGGCGCTGCGCACCGGTTCCGTCAAGTTTTTAAACGGAGCGAAAAACATGCTGTGCTACGGGCGTTTTAACCGGAAGCAGCAGTTCGTAGTGATTGTCAATAATGACAGTTACCCGAACACGATCACTCTTCCGGTTTACACCGTGAACGTGCCGTCAAAATGTACCATGCAGCAGATCATGTACACGACAGGAGACGGGTACTCGACGGCTCCGGTGGAATATGATGTGGAGTGCGGACATATCCGGATCACGCTGCCGAAGTTCTCGGCGGTTGTGTTGAAGAAAGAATAAAATTATAATACACATTTCAGGAGGAAATCATGCAGAAAATAACATTAGTCATTATGGCGGCGGGAATCGGCTCCCGTTTCGGGCAGGGCATTAAACAGCTGACGCCGGTAGGACCGGGCGGCGAGATAATCATGGATTATTCCATCCATGACGCGTTGGAGGCCGGTTTCAATAAAATCGTTTTTATCATCCGCAGAGATCTGGAGAAGGATTTCAGGGAGATTATCGGAAACCGTATCGAGAAGTTATGCGAAGTGGAATACGCGTTTCAGGAACTTGACGCTCTGCCGGAGGGATTTACAGTGCCGGAGGGACGTACGAAGCCGTGGGGAACCGGACAGGCTGTGCTGACATGCCGCGGACTGGTTCGGGAGCCTTTTGCGGTGATCAATGCGGATGACTATTATGGAAAGGAAGGCTTTGTAAAGCTGCATGATTATCTGACGGCGCATGCGTCGGATCAGTATCACTACTGTATGGCCGGGTTTGTCCTGAAAAATACGCTGAGTGATAACGGCGGTGTGACCAGAGGTGTGTGCAGAGTAGATGAAAACAATTATCTCACGGACATTGTGGAGACATATCACATTGTGAAATGCCCGGAGGGAGCCATGATCGAGACGACACGGGAGTCCATCGATATAAATTCCCATGTCTCGATGAATATGTGGGGACTGACGCCGGAGTTTCTGGATGTTCTCGAAGGCGGATTCCGGGAATTTCTGACCGGCCTGACACCGGATGATATCAAGGCGGAGTATCTGCTTCCCTCCGTGATTGACCAGATGCTGAAAAAGGGTCAGGCGGATGTGACGATGCTTGAGACGAACGACAAATGGTTCGGCGTGACATATGCGGCGGATAAGCAGAGTGTGATTCAATCGTTTGCGGAACTGATCGAGTCCGGTGTGTATACATCTCCGCTGAATGCATGTTAAAAATCATAGATTATTCAAAAATTAAATGTTGTCATTTAAGCGTGATTGTAGTACGATAATCTGCATAATCGTATCTATACTACAATGGTCTGATGGAGAGAATTATGGCAGGACATAAGAAAAACGCAGCGAAACGGAAAAAAAGGAAGATCATCCTTTTTGTGATAGAGATAATCATACTGGCTCTGGTACTTGTGGCATTATATTTTTATCAGAAGCTGAATCTGCTTGATACGTCCTATCAGGTAGATCAGACGCAGATCGAAGTCAATGATGTGGAAGAGGAGACATTGGCGAATTTTGAGGGTTATACGACCATCGCCATGTTTGGTCTGGACAACCGTACGCAGGGTGTCTATTCGTCCGGAAACAGTGATGTGATCCTGATTTTGAATATTAATAATGACACGAAGGAAATGTCTCTGGTATCGGTGTACAGGGATACCTATCTGAATGTGGCTGCGGTGGGCGAGGATAATAAATTCCGCAAGTGCAATTCCGCGTATGCTTCCGGCGGTGTGGAACAGGCGATCACGATGTTGAACCGCAATCTTGATCTGGAAATTGATAATTATCTCTGCGTGGATTTTGCGGCTGTCGCGGAGGCGATTGATATCCTCGGCGGTGTGGAGATTGAGATTGAGTCCGAGGAGGAGTTGTACTGGCTGAACGCCTATATGGATGACACAAATAAAAATCTCGGTACGAACGAGGATTATGTGTCCGGGACGGGGACGCAGACGCTGACCGGCGTACAGGCGGTTGCCTACTCCAGGATCCGTTATACGTCGGGAGATGACTACAAGCGTGCGGAGCGCCAGCGCCGCGTCCTGTCACAGATGTTTGAACAGGCGAAGAGCGCGAGCCTGTCACAGATCAATGAGCTGATTGAGACGGTATTTCCGGATATTCAGACGGATCTGAGCAAGAAGGATATACTGACCATGGCGATGGCTATGCTGAATTATGACCTCTCCAGCAGCGGTGGGTTCCCGTATTACAAGACAACGATGACGATCAGCAGCAGTACCGGGAGCGTGGTGGTTCCCCTGGATCTGGAGAGCAATGTCATCGCGCTGCATGAGCAGCTCTTTGGCACGGAGAATTATACGCCGTCCTCTACGGTACAGGAATACAGCGACTATATCATCAGCGTGACCGGACTGGATGCGGACGACGCGGTGGAGGACAGCTTTACCGATTCGGATGATTTTACCGGCTCGGGTGATACGGATGACACGGATGCGGAGGATGAGGCGGAATGATCAGGCTGTTTATTTGCCCGGAGTGTGGATGGATCCGGACTGTATCGAGAAAAAGCGATGTGGAATGTTTTAAATGTGAGAATGTACAGATGGTTCCGTCCAGGCTGGAATATGCAGCGTATATCCGGATGTCCGAACAGGAGAGACGGGATTATGCGGACAGCTGGATGTATATTCATAATTGTTCAGAATCTTCACAGTTATGAGGAGAATCCGTTCCGTCACTTTGTGACAGGGGTTCCGTTATGTGGAGAGGTAAACCGGAGGCATAACAGGTATGGAGGTGAGACAGAATGAAAAACAGGAGAATAGCGATCGCGCTGGGACATGACGCATTGGGGACGACCCTGCCGGAGCAGCAGAGGGCGACGAAACGTGCCGCTGCTGCGATCGCGGATCTGGTGCAGGACGACTGCGAGATTGTAATCACACACAGCAACGGACCGCAGGTCGGTATGATTCACACGGCCATGTCGGAGTTTCACAGACTGTACAGGAATTATACGGCTACGCCGATGTCTGTCTGCTCAGCCATGAGCCAGGGATATATCGGTTATGATCTGCAGCAGGCGATTCGGAGCGAGCTGGTGGGACGCGGCATTTTTCGCACGGTTTCCACGATACTGACACAGGTGACGGTGGATCCGTATGATGATGCGTTTTATCATCCGACGAAGATTATCGGCCGTGTCATGGATGCGGCAGAAGCGGAGGAAGAGGAAAAAAAGGGCAACCATGTGACGCCGGTCGAGGGCGGTTTCCGCAGGATTGTCGCTGCGCCGACTCCCATTGAGATCGTGGAACTGGATGCGGTCAATGCTCTGATGGATGCGAATCAGATCGTCATTGCGGCGGGTGGCGGAGGCATTCCTGTCCTGCAGCAGGGAAATAAGCTTAAGGGGGCCAGTGCCGTGATCGAGAAGGATCTGATCGCGGGTCTTCTTGCGGATGGTGTGAATGCAGATCAGCTCCTGATACTGACAGATGTAGATTGTGTTTATAAGGATTTCGGAAAGGAAAAGCAGGAGCCGATCTATATGATGTCCTGTGACCAGGCGGCGCAGTATCTGGCGGACGGAGAGTTCGGCATGGGCAATATGCAGCCGAAGGTTCAGACTGCGATCAGCTTTATCGGTGATTCGGATCACCGCTCCGTGCTCATTACGCGATTGAGCAGTATCAGGGAAGCGATTCTCGGACAGACGGGAACCGTGATTCGGAAATAGTATTTCGGCGATTGTGAGTCTCACAATCGCCTTCGTTGTGCAGACAGAACGGACTGTTTTTCAGTCACCACTAATAATAAGGAGAATAACGATGAAGACACTCAGAAAGACAAAAATCATCTGTACGCTGGGGCCGTCCACGGACGAGGAGTCAATCCTGCGGGAACTGATGCTGTCCGGCATGAATGTCGCAAGATTTAATTTTTCTCACGGCACGCATGAGGAGCAGAAGGCGAGGCTGGATAAGCTGATCAGGATACGTGAGGAGCTGGATCTTCCGGTGGCGGCGCTTCTGGACACGAAGGGGCCGGAGATCCGGATCAGGAAGCTGGAGGGCGGACGCGCCGAGTTGAAGGACGGACAGATGTTTACGCTGTCACCCGGAGATTTTGTCGGCAATGACAAACGGGTCGCGATCACATACGGCGATCTTTATAAAGATGTCTCCGTCGGCAGCCGCATTCTGATCGACGACGGCCTGATTGAGATGAAGGTGCTGCAGATCGATGATAAGGATATTGTGTGCCAGGTGGAGAACGGAGGCGTGATCTCTGACCGGAAGGGCGTCAACGTGCCGAATGCGGAACTGGGACTGCCCTATGTCAGTGACGCGGATTACAGCGATATCGTTTTCGGTGCGGAACAGGGCTTTGATTTTATCGCGGCCTCCTTTACACGGACAGCCGAGGATGTACTGCAGATACGCTCGATCCTGGAGGAGCACGGCCGCACGAATATGCGGATCATTGCCAAGATCGAAAACAAGCAGGGGGTGGATAACATTGATGAGATACTCCGCGTCAGCGACGGCATTATGGTGGCGCGCGGCGATCTGGGTGTGGAGATCCCGATGGAGGATGTGCCTGTGATCCAGAAGATACTGATCTCAAAGGCCTACAACGCCGGAAAGCAGGCGGTCACCGCAACACAGATGCTGGATTCCATGATGACGCGGCCCAGACCGACCCGGGCGGAGACGGCGGATGTGGCGAACGCGATTTATGACGGTACCAGCGCTATCATGCTGTCCGGGGAGACAGCAGCCGGGAAATATCCGGTGGAGGCGTTAAAAACCATGGTAAAGATCGCTGTCCGGACAGAGGGAGATATCGACTACGCCGCCCGCATGCGGCATCGCACGGTTATGGTAAACCCGGATATCACCAATGCGATCGCTCACGCGACCTGTACGACGGCGACGGACCTGAACGCCTCCGCGATCGTCACGGTGACGAATTCCGGATCGACTGCTTACATGGTATCGAAATATCGCCCGACCAGTCCGATCATTGGCTGCTCTGTCTTTCGGGAAACATGTCGGCTGCTGAGTCTGGCCTGGGGCGTGACTCCGGTTCTGGTGGATAAACAGGACAATTCCGACGCGTTGTTTGACCATGCGGTAGAACGCGCTGAGGAGGCCGGTCTGATTCGACAGGGAGAGATTGTTGTGATCACGGCGGGTGTGCCGCTGGGGGTATCCGGAACGACGAATATGATCAAAGTACATGTGGCGGGACATATTCTGCTGACCGGCAAGGGTCTGAATGCGAAATCCGCTTCCGGTAATCTCTGCGTGGCGTTTTCCGCGGAGGATCTGAGGAATAAGTATAAAGAGGGCGACATCATTGTGATGAGTGACACGTCCAATGAGATGATGGAGCAGATTCGGACCGCGTCCGGCCTGATTCTGGAGGCGCAGGGAGAAAACTCCCACGGTGCGATCGCCGGATTAAGCCTGAATCTGCCGGTTATCACGGGAGCCGTGAACGCAACGCAGATTTTAAAGACGGGTGCGTTTGTGACGATGGACGGCAGTAAGGGTACGGTCAGCTGCAACCGGTAGGATGAAAAATCCGGCAGGATTGCGGGAGCGCGAAGCGCGGAACAATCCGTGAACCGGTTTTGACACCTGAATCAAATTTAGAACATAACACAGAAGTGCCGGCGAAACGTTGGCACTTCTGTGTTTAAGGGTACTTTTTATGTCAAATAAGAGTGTCAGTCAGTCTGATTAAACAGAGGCTCCAGTACATCCGCATAGGTCTGGAAGATATCCAACAGCCAGGTATTCCAGTGGCGTGCATCCTGATCGGAGCTGCCGAACACATAGTCCTCCTGGCCGTAGTCGATGACGTCAAAGCCGGGCATGGCCTTGCTGGCGCCGGCGGTGCGGTAGGAGACCGCGTCTGCCAGGGTAAAGGATACGGAAGATGTGTCACTGTAGTTTACCCAGCTGCTTAAATCTGTGCCGCTTGCCGATTCGGAGGTTCCGTTTTCGGTCTGTGCTTCAGCTTCCGGTTTTTCAACGGCAGCCGCTCCGTCCACATATTCTCCGTACATCTCATCTACATAGAGGGACAGAGACTCGCCGAGCACCTCAGACGGTACGTGACCGCCGTCCCACTGCCATTCGATTACCGCGTCCACACCGGCATTCAGCCATGCGATCTGCAGATTCAGGGAGGAGAACATGGACATGTCTCCCTCGGAGGCTCCCATAACGATCCGGGTCCAGGTCGGATTCTCCGTGTCGCCGGAACCGATATAGTTCAGCGGGTTGTAAAGGGAGACGATGTTGTTGCCGTATTCGTCGCCTGCCAGGATTTCGTTGATATCCTCCTCATATTCGGCGACCATATCCTCATAGGAGTCATAGTTGGCGGAATCGGTACTGCCGGTGGCGGACTGAGTCGTGCCCGCGTCCGGGGTGCCGACCTCTTCTGTATCCTCGCCGCCGGCGGAATCGGCGTCGTCTGCGTTATTGCCGCGCCCCGGGCCGCCGCGTTCCGTATCGTCTGCGTCAACCATCATATCTTCGTCAATTTCCATGTCGTCCGGTGTTTCGCCGTCCATCCCGGACATGTCCGGAAGCTCAGAGGTATCAATATCGGACAGATCCATATCACCGTCGGCTGCGTCCGGCATTTCACCCATCTCGGAGGTGTCAATATCGGACAGATCGACGTCGCCGTCGGGAAGTTCAGAGGTATCCATGTCGCCGTCCGGGAGTTCGGAGGTATCCATATCACCGCCGGGCATACCGCCGCCCATATCACCATCGGGCATACCGCCATCCATACCGCCGCCCATGGCGTCACTGCCGGAGCTGCCCTTCGTGTAGCGTCCCTCGATAAAGGCGGTCGCCTTATCCTCCGTCGTCATGGCGGCAACCTCTTCATCGCTTAAAGCATTGCCGTCCGCGTCAAACCATGTCCAGCCGTCCGCATAGTCCAGATTGTCGAGATACCACTGCAGGTTCTGTGTAAACTCGGCGAGGTAAAAATTCAGATAGGTGCCGTAGTATCCGTTTGTTTCCGGATAAGCCTCGAGGTCGTATTCGATCGTCAGTTCAACCGTGTCGTCGGTGTCGCCGTCCTCATTGATGTCGAAACCGACCGCGCTCTCATCCACAGTGAGTTCCTGCTCGTTGATATATTCCATGTAGGATTCTGACAGATACTCCGCCAGCTGTGCCTGGAAATCGGTGCTGAAGGAATAGTCTGTATCCAGGTAATACTCAAAGGCGAGCGCCATATCCGCTTCATAGAGAGAAGTGATCGCGCTGTAGGCAATACAGCCCCACGCACCGTCGGAAATCTCATAATCCGTCCCGTCGATCGTGACGGTCGTTGTGTAGCCGCCGTCCTCCGTGTAGTATACGCCGACCGCACCGGCTTCGATCTCATAGTCATAGAAATCGGAGTTGTTCGAGGTGGCCGCAAACATAGTGGCATGCGCGCCGCCGCCGGAACCGCCGGTAGATACGAAATAATCCACGCTGCCCGGAAGATTGCCAAGCAGAATATTGTATTTTACATAGCGTGTGGCATTTTTCTGGTCTACCAGACAGCAGGGGGCGTCGCCGGTGTAGACGGTATTTCCGTCGTCGTCGGTGATAGAACTCTGCTTCCCGCGGTTGCCGCAGGAGACGTTGATATATCCCTCCGCCGCGTAGCTGGTAGACGCGTTGGAATTGCTCTGTTCGCTGTAGCCGGCCGCGCCTGTGTTCAGAATGACCGGTGCGGTGGCCGCCGTGTAGACCTGACCGTTGGTGCTGGTGATCTCCGCGTCATAATCAATCACCAGAGAGCCGTTTACCGCGTCGGAAGCGTCCGCTGATGTGACATCCGCGGTTCCGTCCCCGTCTGTGTCGATGCCGGTGACATAAGCGCCGGGAACACACACGGATACGCCCTGTTCGTCCTCAATCTCGGGGTAAGCGACCGCTGAGACAGAGGAGAGCACCCAGGCATCCGCAGACGAAGAGTAGGTCCATTCCTGGTTTTCATTGTTGGCAAGGTTCAGGGCCTCCTCAATGTAGGCCTGCGTATCAGAATCCGCGGCCTCACTGGAGGATGAACCTGTTTCGCCCGAATCGCTCTGGCAGGCGCATAATCCCAGAGGGAGAGCCATGCAGAGCAAAAGGGCAAGACTTCTTTTTCTTCTCATAAATAATCCTCCTGAAATAATAAGTGTACTCCCGCAATTCCGGCAAAGAAGTCCGGAAATGCATAACGTAAACTGTCAATATGATACATGAAAAAGATTGAAATAAGGTTGAAGGATACATCGGAAATTATTTGATGGTGGGGAGCATCACAATAAACTCCACTTTTTCGTCATGGCAGAGAACACGGATCGTCCCGTGGTGGGCGGTCACGATGGCTCTGGCGATGGCGAGACCAAGACCATAACGTTTTTCCCCGCCGGTTCTCGCGGCGTCCACACGGTAGAAGCGCTCGAAAATTTTGTCGCGGTACTCCGCAGGAATTTCTTCCCCGTCATTCATCACAGAGAGCGAAGCTGCATTGCGTTCCGCGTGCAGAGAAAGCTCGATCTGTCCGCTCGCCGCACAGTGGTGGAGGGCATTATCCAGGAGGATCGCGATCAGCTGTCTGAGCTGGACGCTGTTACCCTGCACGTGAATCTCATCCGCGATCCGGCACGTGAAGCGCAGTCCCTTTTCAAAGGCGATGCTTTCAAAAGGCAGTGCCTCTCCTTCCGTCATGCGGCTGTAATCCAGTCGTTCCATCGGGGGCGTGGTGTTTTCGGTACGGGCGAGATCCAGCATCTGCGTCACCAGTGCGCCCATCCGGTCATTTTCATATTGTATGTTGGAGAGCCAGGTGTTTTCGTCAATCTCACGCGAGAGCAGATCCGCACTGGCTTCGATGACGGCGATGGGGGTT
>JAJQEU010000116.1:0-2474 GCA_021201535.1 Clostridiales bacterium
CGCACGATGAACTGGAATGATTTCCTCGCGCTGGGTGAGAGCTATGACGGCATCGTGGAAGCGCCCGCCGACTTTAACCGTCCGCTGCTGCGCGCCTATACCAGCGGTTCCACCGGCCCTTCGAAGCAGGTCATCCACTCCGCGCATACGATGATCGGCGTGATCCACCAGATGAACTTCTACGGTTCTCAGGGAGGCTTCCGCGCCTCATGGATGGTCACCTGTCTGCCGCCCTGCCTGGTCGCCGTCGTGGTCGCCATGGATCTGATGCCGCTGGCCTCCGACAAATACCTCATCCTGAATCCGTACTGCGGACTGGATGACGTGGATCTGGAGATGATGCGCTACCGGCCGAACTGCTGGCCGCTGCTTCCGCTGTTCGCGGATGTGCTTGTAAACAGTGAGCGCATTCCGGACGACTATGATATGTCTCATCTGTTTGCCGCCGGCGTCGGCTGCGAGTCCTACAACAACGGCCAGCTTGCCCGCATGCAGAAGTTTATGAATGATCACAAATGTCAGGCCCGTCTGACCGTAGGGTACGGCTGCAGCGAGTCCGGCTCCAACGTATCCCTGCCGATGACGCCGCATCCGATCGGCAACGGCAACTCCGGCATTCCGCTGCCGCTGACGACGATCAGCGTCTTCAAAGCGGGCACGGATGAGGAACTGACCTACAACCAGTTCGGCGAGATCTGCATCAGCGGCCCCGGCCTGATGCTCGGCTATGACAATCCGGAAGCCACCGCGGACACCCTGAAGGTGCACAAAGACGGCATGACCTGGCTCCACACGAAGGATATCGGCTATATGAACGAGGACGGCGTCGTCTATGTGCTGACCCGCGGACACGCACCGCGCTTCGGCGGCGGCGACATGGCCACACTCCCCATGGAGAACCGTCTCGCGGACGCGAAGATCGAGGGCATCAAGGACGAATTCTTTGTGCTTGCACCCGATCATGAGCATGACGGCTGCTTCCTCCCCTACCTGTTTGTTGTTCTCGAGGACGGCTATACCACAGAGTCGATCGAGGATTCGGTGCGAGCCTGCCTGGATCCGTACATGTATCCGGTCAGCATTTTCACACTGCAGCAGCGCCCGTTCTATCATTTCAAGACGAACCGCCTCGGCATGAGCCGCGAGCTGCACTCCTTTCAGCAGGCAGCATGCGCCTGATGGCCGGGTCACAGAAGTGTAAAGCCATAACCGTACGATAACAATAGCAGTTACACGATAACTGATTCCTCTTATGAGTGAAACCGGATTTTATCAGAAAATTCCGGTTTCACTCTTTTATTTTATTCCCCGTTATCCGGGAGTTCACATTCTGAACGTTTTTTTCTCATCTCCTCATCACATTTTGCCGCTAAGATATGAATGATACAGGGGACAAAAAGTCAGAACTCAGGTGTTCGTATCCATATTTCTGACCCCGGCCGTAATATCATACCCTTTTGTCGCCCGAATCATTCGATGATACAGATACAGCACCAGAAACGGAGGTCCGCCCATGAGCAAATCGAAATCAACACCACTGGAAGTCAATCTGAAGAACCTGGAAGAAGCGATCTCTCACTATCGGCGAGAGGACGTGATGCATTTACTGAAAAACGGCGTCCTGTCCGGTCTAACCGGAGAAGAACTCGCGCAAACCCGGCGGCGTCTCGCCTCCCTGCGCAGCACGGAAGTCATGGATTTTCTGAGCCGGCAGAAGGAGTCCTTCACCGCCGACATGCTGCAGCTGGATTTTGGCATATTTCAGAATAAAAACTTTGCAAAGGAGATGCTGCAAAAATACAGTAAGAAATTCGACCTCACCGACGAGGAAGAATGCAGAAAGCTGTTCTCACTGGCCTGCCGCGTCGACGACGAAAAGATGATACAGCAGCTGATCCGTCAGAAAAAGGCGACCGACTGCTACGAGATGATCGGCGCCGCGTCGATGCCCGTCTTCAGACAGATTACACTCATCACCACCGGCATGATTCACGACGACCGGCGCGTGGACCTGTATCTTGCCGCCTGCCTTTCCGCGGATCACGAGGAAAAGCTGGCTTTCATGCAGGAAAACCATATAGATTTCCTTCTCAAAAACACCGCCGGGAAGAATGTCATCGATCTGATGGAAGACAGATTCCGGACATACCGGTACAGCAACAACAAAAAAGGACAGCTGCAAAAGCTGCAGGAAGAACAGACCGTAAAGCTGCTGAAGAAAATACAGCTCGAGAACGAACAGGGAGGCAGGAAACGATTCCTGAGTAAAAAACTGATCATCCTCCTGGTCGTCTGCGTCGTCGCCGCCGCGGCAATCGGCACAGCCGCGGGCTATGCGCATCGGAACAACAGCGTATCTGCCGACAGCTCGGATGATCTCTCCGCAGAGGAGGAAGATGCTGATTCTTCATATTAAAGAACTGTCTGCCTCATGCACCTGTCCGGCAGATGATCATGGAGAGAGAAAGGTTTAT
>JAJQEU010000116.1:2574-5877 GCA_021201535.1 Clostridiales bacterium
ACTGTCTGCCTCATGCACCTGTCCGGCAGATGATCATGGAGAGAGAAAGGTTTATTGCTCATGCATATCGTCTGCCGCAGGATGCACTCACGTCTCATTCAGGAGGTCAATCCCTATGGTGCCAGGCGCAGCCGCAGCAGGCAGGGTCTTAACACTCACGTCTCACGCAGGCGGTCAAACACCAGATCATAGCCGTCGTTCCCATAATTCAGCGACCGGTTCACCCGGCTGATCGTGGCGGTCGAAGCGCCCGTCTGCTCCGCGATATCCAGATATGTCCGGTGTTCCCGGAGCATCCGCGCGACCTCATAGCGCTGAGACAGAGATAAAATCTCGTTGACCGTGCACACATCCTCAAAAAAAGCGTAGCACTCCTCCTTATCCTTCAGGCAGAGAACCGCTTCAAACAGATGATCCACCGCTTCTGTCCGGATTTTTTTATTCATGTCCATCCTCCTGTTCCGCTGCCTGTCTCTCCCTCATACGAGCACATCCGGCGCGTTTTGTGTCGCAAATCACATCTGTTTCCCTTATGCGTATGCAGAATCATTCCGGCATATTATGTCTGACTCATTATCTGTCTCTCTCATGCATATAAAGATTCAAAAGCATCGTACCACTCCACTTCAAGAGCATTACACCACTCATCCGGACTATAAACACCGTTCGGTTCGTTACCTGTCTCTCTCATGCGTATACAGATTCAATAACATCGTACCACTCATCTTCAAGAGCATCTCGTACCACTCATCCGGACTACAAATACCATTCGATTCGTTACCTGTCTCTCTCATGTGTATACAGACGGCTCATATCCCGTATGATCACCGTACCGGCGCCGTCCACGCTGAACAACTCAATGGGCAGCACATGCTCCATACGCCCGTCCAGAATATGTGAGCGCCCGACGCCCTGCTCCACCGCGCTGATGCATTGGTCGATCACATGTACCAGTTCTGCCGGAAAGCCGCGTTCTGCTTTGAGGCGCTCCACCTCTGCCACCGTCAGGAGCGGATGAACCGCCGTCCTGCTTTCATCCGTAAAAACTCCCGGAAAACGGTTCAGGCAGATCAGCTTCTCAGCCCCGGTCTTCACCGCGATCTCCCTCACTGTCTCCAGAGGATCGATCCGCTCCGTCTCATTGTCAATATCATTCGGGACAATGACCGGTATATAATCATGACTCAGCGTGATCTCAATCGTCTCCAGATCAATCCCGCAGATGCCGATGGCCTTCCGTCCGCACAGCTCCAGCAGCTTGGCGATCCGCTTGTTCTCACGAAACTTGTCCAGTCCCATGCGGGTATGATGCACCACCACCGGGCGCATCCCGACGCTCTTTAAAAGAACAATATCCTTCATCAGACTCTGCTCCTCCATCCCGGTCAGCCATTCGGCGCAGCCGTACTCGATGACAATCGTCCTGCCCGCGAAATCGCGGATGTAGGGCAGCGCGCTGATCAGTATGGAAGCCTTTTTCTCTATCTCCAGTAAATCCTGTTCCATTGTACTCTCCGTAAATCTCTGTTTTTTCTTAGTGTATACCTTTTTATTCCGCAAGTCCAGAAAAATTTACTTATGAATATCCCGCATAAAACGACCCGGATTTGACGCTTGTTTTTTACAGAATGTTGTTCTATAATTCCCCATGAACATGTCGTTAACAATCAACCTTTAAAGTTTCCCATATGAAAATAAAGTGTCTCTTGCGACACTTCGCGCGCGAACGGTTGCGCAACAAAAAAATCATGGAGGTAAAATATGAGACCTGATGTAAAAAACCTGACACCCAAACCAAAAGCGCTGGAGCTCATGTTCGCTGCCTGGCAGCCGAAGGCAGAGACAGAACAGATCCCGCTGGCCGATGCAAAGGGACGCATCCTCGCGAAGGATATTTTCGCAAAGTACAATCTCCCGATCGTGAGGGCTTCCCACATGGACGGCGTCGCCGTGCGGTCCGAAGCATTCGCGGACGGCATGCCGGATACATCCGGATGGAAGCCGGGCTCTGACTTCGTGCGGGCGGACACCGGCGATGATTTTGACGATCGCTTCGACGCCGTCATTGCCATTGAAAATGTATCGCTGACCGGGGACGGCAGTATCTCCTTTAACGGAAATCTCAACGTGAGCAAAGGATTCAACGTCAAGCCCTGCGGCGCAGATATAAAAGCAGACAGCCTGATTTTAAAAAAAGGCGCCCTGCTGCGCCCTCAGGATCTGGCAGTCCTGGCAATGGGCGGCCATGCTGAGATCCCGGTGCGCAGACGGCCGGTAGTTTCCTTCATTCCCACCGGAAGTGAGCTGGTGCCGGCCGGAACCGCTCCCGCGCGCGGGCAGAACATCGACTCAAACAGCATCCTGGCGCGGGAACTGCTGCCCGACATGGGCGCCGAGCCGCTGCTGCATCCGATCGTGGCCGATGATCCCGAACCGCTGGAGCGGGCGCTGAATGAAATGCTTCCTCAGTCCGATATCGTTCTGCTGAACGCCGGGACCTCCAAGGGCAGCGAGGATTACTGCGCGACGCTTCTGAAAAAACGCGGCGAGATCATCTTCCAGGGCGTAGCCGCCGTACCCGGACGCCCGATGACGGCGGCCATCGTGGACGGCACGCCGGTCATCAACCTCTCCGGACCGTCCTTCGCGGCGTTTTACAGCATGGACTGGATGGTCCGCGCCCTGATCTGTCACTATCTCGACCGCCCGGTTCCGCAGCGCGAGACTGTACGGGCCACCCTGACCGGCGACTTCAATCCGCCGCCGCTCTCCATCATGGCAGCCTTCCGGTTGGAACATGACGCGAACGGGAATTATCTGGCGACACCGCTGGCCCTGCGCGGCCCGAAGAGCGCCGGGAACGCCGCTGTCATGACGACGTCCGGCGTCTACGTGTCGGCGCCGGGGGACGATCCGTTCCACGCGGGAGACGAGATTGAGATCGAGCTCATGTGCAATCGGAGCGAGCTGTGACGGATGTCACTTCACCGCCCCCACGTCTGCGGCGGGCATGTTGTTGTGCAATCGGAGCGAGCTGTGACGGATGTCAACGCATCCGGAATGTCCTGATCGAGCTCATGTGCAATTAGTGTGATCTCTGAGACAGTTCCCTGCATGACTATAACTTTCTGCACAAAAGACCTGGATTCCGCTTTCCGCGTGACATTCAGGTCTTTGTTTTATTTTTTCCCACCAGTCCGGCAAAATACAATCATTGTGTAAAATTATGTGATCAGATAGACAATTGTCCTACTCTGCCGCCTTCTCCGCGTATCCCGTGATCACCAGATTCTTATAATCAGG
>JAJQEU010000116.1:5977-8343 GCA_021201535.1 Clostridiales bacterium
CCTACTCTGCCGCCTTCTCCGCGTATCCCGTGATCACCAGATTCTTATAATCAGGATGATCTGTCAGCATATCCGCGCTTTCCAGTATTTCAAGCAGCAGATTATAGCTCTCCTCCGTAAAGATCAGATCTGTCTTCCACGTATCCTGTTCCAGATAGCGGGCGACGATGGTTTCCAGACTCTTTTCGTCCGTATCGGCAAACTGGGGCGCAATAGATGACGCGGTCTCCTCCGCCGTATGTGCATTTACATAATCCATCCCTTTCTGCAGAGCGTTGGTAAACGCCTGAATCACATCCGGATTCTCTTCGATGTAGCTCGCCTTCGCGCTGAAAGCAGTGTATGGGACATAGCCGGAATCCACACCGAGCGATGCCACCACATAGCCTGCCCCTTCCGTTTCCAGTCCGGTCGCGTAGGGCTCGAACTCCACCGTAAAGTCTGCCGTGTTGCTTATAAAAGCAGCCGCCGTGGAGCCAAAGTCGATACTCTTGTCGATGTCCAGATCATGATCCGGGTCGATACCGTTCTGCTTCAGAATATACTCAAAAACCATCTCCGGCATTCCGCCTGTCTGCCAATGATCCATGTAAATAATCGTCCGAAATTTCCTTTGCAGTGATGTCTAAAGGCAGCTCCGGCAGGAAATTCTGAGCCGTGTTGGCTATTTCTTCCTTTGATTTTACAATATTATAAGGCTTTAACGGATCCTCAGTATCTTCCAATATCCCCAGTTCTTTCATTAAGCCGATATATGGGAGAATACTCCTCTTAGATTTTCGGAACCCAAGGTCCGTGATATGCTTCGACAGATATTTTGCGGAGGTATAGCCGCGCCCGTCCTCGCTGATCAGTTTCATCACAATGGTAATGATGGTATTCTCCAGACGATTCATTTCCTCGGCGGGGCTGTATGTGATAAGATCAGAGAGGCCATATTTCAGAGTGATCTCCGGCATTCCATTCTCATCCACTTCGATTCGTTCTATCAGCACTTCAATATCTCTTCGGGTAAGAGTTCCACCGGCGATAATCTTATCCACCACATCCAGCGCACTTCTCAGTTTATCTTTTACATCCGGCGTCTCCACGGCGGTTTCATCCAGTTCTTTCAGCTGCATCTCCAGACCGTGGATCTGAGCGAGCAAATCTTTCTGTAAGGATTCATATGCTTCTTTTACCAGTTCTTCGTTGCCCGCAGCTGCCGCCAGATCCTTTACCTTTTGCGTCAGCAGTACCTTTAACTGGTTTTTACGCTCATTGATTTCCATATATAAATCCTGGCGTTTTTCTTCCAGAGATTTTTTCTCAGCTTCAAAATCTTTCAGATCATAGGTGGCGATCACTTCGCATAACGCGTTCCGGCACATTTTGATATACGTCAGTACATCTTCCATCAGATCCTCTTCCTCGATCAGATGAGCCTTTGCGCAGTATTGCCTGCCTTTCGTATTGTAGGTAGTGCAGATATAATATTTCCGTTCCCTGCTGGACGTCTGGCGTTTGATCGGTGTGAGCCTGCTGCCGCAATCCTTGCAATACAGACAGCTTCCGAATGGATTAGGGATTTCCGAGCCAAGCCACTGTCCGCGGCTTCCGCGATAATTGGTCCGATTACGCTTTTCCCTTAATTCCTGTACCAGATCAAACGTTGCTTTATCAATGATAGCCGGATGATGATCCTCAAAAACGATCTGTTCTTCTTTTGGAACACGCTTATCTTTTCCATGAACCGTTTTTCTCATCCTTTTTTTCAGACGAAAGGTACCAATATAAAAATCACTGTCCAGAATGTCCTTGACCATGCCGTCAGACCACCTGAAGGCAATCGCCCGTTTCGACAGACGCCCTTCTTCCAATTCACGTTCTCTTTGTATCATAGACGGCGTAGGCGTCCCCTGTTCCGTCAAATACAGTGAAATTTTACGATAACCGGAGCCAGAAAGATAAAGATCATAAATCTCCTTCACTATATCTGCTTCCTTTGGAACAATCTCCAGAATCGTCTTATCTTTCGCATTCCTCTGGTAGCCAAAGGGAGGCCGTGTGATCAGGGTTCCCTCTTTTTGTCTGGCGCCAATGGCACATTTGATTTTCTTACTGGTATCCTTTACATATCGCTCATTGAACCATGTCTTGATACCAATGGTGTCATCACTGGAGTCCATGGAATCATAATTATCATCAATGACGATCAGATGTTTCCCTCGCTCCTGAAATTCATCCAGCAGCAGCAGAACCTTTGCATTATGCCTGCCAAGGCGGGAAAAATCTTTCACATAGACAGTATCAATATCCTTGTCCAGATCCTCCATGAGCTGCTGAAATCCCGGCCGGTCAAAAACATAACCGGAGATACCATCATC
>JAJQEU010000072.1 GCA_021201535.1 Clostridiales bacterium
TATTTTAGTTGCTGTAAAGTCAATCTATATCACCTCCGGGACAAATACAATCGTAATTCCTCTATTTATTCATACCTGAATCACTCATCTGCCGCTCAATCCACTCCATCAGTACATCTACTACATACTCCTGCTGTTTTTCCGTCAGCTCACAGCCTTTCGGAATCTTATGCCATTTCGCCAGGCATCCCCGGCAGCAGGTCGCCGTCGCGTGCTGCGCGATAAAAACGGGATGCCCTTTCATCGGCGTCTGCTTCCCGTCATTCGGGATATCCGCCGGGGCAAGCCTTTTCTGCACAAAGTCCTGCGCGTGGGAGCGGATCACATCCATCCCTTTCTCTTTCACATATACACGGTCATTGGAATTGAGGGAAAAACTGCTCCGGAATTTTGACATCGCAAGCCGTGCAAACAGGTTATCACCGTATGCGATCTCAGGTTCCGCAACCCTTAGCTGCTCCCTCTCCTGCTCTGACATTCTGTAGACAACACCGCTTTTGCCGCGTGCGCTGTTCAAGCTTCCCGATGGTGCGCCTCCGTTCACGTCCGAGGCAACCGGCATCTCCTGCAGGCGTTCCGCCAGCTTTGTATTCCTTGCAGTAGTCGTCTCATTGCGGACGGCATAAGCGACTGCTTTCTTCTCCCCGATCAGTACCAGAATCTTTTTTGCACGAGTGACACCGGTGTAGAGCAGGTTCCTCTGCAGCATGACATAGTGGCTCATGGTAAACGGCATCACGACAATCGGATACTCGGAGCCCTGCGCTTTATGGATTGTCGTAGCGTAAGCAAGCACCAGCTCATCCAGCTCCGTCACATCGTAGACAACTTCCCTGCCGTCAAAGTCCACCGTCAGCTCCGTGTCCTCCGTATCCACCCGGACGATGATTCCGATATCACCGTTAAACACATCCTTATCATAATCGTTCCGGATCTGCATAACCTTATCGCGGAGCCGGTACTGTGTGCCGCCGCGCCGCAGGTAAATCCCGGACGGATTCAGGGCTTCCTGCAAAAGCTGGTTTAAATTTGCCGCCCCGCAGATTCCCCGCTGCATGGGCGTGAGCACCTGGATATCCCGGAGCACATCCGCATGGTAATACCGGGGCAGGTTCTGCGTGCAGTATTTTACAAGAGCAGCCGCGGTATCTTCGTTCGTCTCCTCCGCCGCAAAGAAAAAATCGGAATTCTTACCGCCACGCAAGTCCGGCATCTCGCCGTGATTGATCCGGTGGGCGTTCATAATGATCCGGCTGCCCTGTGCCTGACGGAAAATCCTGGTCAGGCGGACAACCGGGACGCTTCCGGATGCTATAATATCTTTCAGGACATTCCCGGCTCCTACGCTGGGGAGCTGGTCCGTGTCACCCACCAAAATCAGCGTCATGGAATCCGGCAATGCTTTTAACAGGTTGTACATCAGCATGATATCAATCATGGAGCACTCATCCAGGATCAGGACATCCGCCTCGAAAGGATTTTCCTCATTTCTCTGGTAACCGTCCGCAGGAGAATATTCCAGCAGGCGGTGGATGGTTTTCGCCTCCATCCCGGTCGCCTCCGACATCCGCTTGGCCGCGCGGCCGGTCGGCGCTGCCAGAAGAATCCTGCATCCCGCCATCCGGTAAGCGGAAATAATGCCGAGCGTGGTCGTTGTCTTTCCGGTGCCGGGGCCGCCGGTCAGCGCCATCACTTTGGAAGATACCGCCTGGCAGATTGCCTGGAGCTGCACCTCGTCATAAGTGATCTTTGAATGTTTTGCCACGCGTTCCATGACTTTATCTGCATCGAGCTTTGTGTTGCGCTCCGACGCCAGTAGTTTCAACAGCCGTTTTGCACACCCGGTCTCGGAAAAATAAAAAGGCGGGAGGTAAATGGCATCTTCCTGTACCTCATTGTCCTTTTCTGCAGACGGGCTCACCTTGTCAATAATCACATCGGAAGTCCGCATCATCTCATCCAGCGTCATCTCGAGTTCCGGCTCGTCCACATCCAACAGTTTCGCCGCCGTACCGATCAGCTGTTCCCGGACGGCATAACAGTGCCCGCTCTCTGACAGCTTATTGAGCGTATACAATATCCCGCTCCGCAGACGGATAAAACGCTCTTTCTCGATCCCCATCTTCGCAGCAATCTGATCTGCAGTCTTAAACCCGATCCCCCAGATATCATCTGCCAGACGGTACGGATTTTCTTCCACAATCCTGATGCTGTCATTTCCGTAAGTTTTATAAATCCGCGCGGCATGGGCAGTGCTGACATCATTGCTTTGCAGAAAAAGCATGATGTTTTTGATCTCCCGCTGCTCCTGCCAGCCTTTCTTAATCCGCTCTACCCGCTTCTTCCCGATTCCTTCCACCTGAATCAGGCTGTCCGGATCTGTCTCAATAACCTCCAGTGTATCCTTGCCAAATTTCTGCACGATACGTTTCGCAAACTTCGGGCCGACACCTTTGATCAGACCGCTCCCGAGATATTTCTCAATCCCGTAAGTCGTCGCGGGGAGCGTCTCCTCCCATTTCTCTGCAGAAAACTGCCTGCCGAACTTCCGGTCAACCCGCCACTGCCCTTCTATTGTCAGGACGGAACCGACATGGACATCCGGCATATTTCCCACAACTGTGACAAGTTCATTGTATCCCTTTGCACGGCATTTGATCACGGAAAAACCGTTCGTCTCATTTTGATATGTAATTCGCTCCACGACACAGCGAAGATGATCCATGATAGTCAGTCCTCTGTCTTCCTGCTGTTTAGATACTCATTATACACTGCATTGCTGTGTTCCAGTTGCTTTTTCTGCATAATCTGATTCCGGTCACTTAGGATCGCCAGCATCTCATCCACAATCTCTCCCTCCGGAAGTTCACTGTAATGGGAAAGATAAAATATCATTCTCTGCGCCGTGAAATCCGTATTCAGGTTCTGCGTGACCAGATCACAGAATCTCTCCTGGTATCCCCTGTCTAACAGTTTCTGATATAATTCCAGGCTTATCTTCGACTTTGGTTTCATTACATAATATCTCCCATTTGATCTTACCAGATATATGTTTTGACCTCGCAATTCCCTATGCCAAACGCGGAAAATTCCTCATTCGTCATGTCGGTAAAATATGATTGCACCACACGGGAAATACCATTATGTGCTACCAGCAAATATGTCTTCTCACCTGCTCGAATATCATCAATCAGGTTATACACCCGCTGGCACAAATGCATCATGGTCTCACCGCCATCATAATGATCCAGAATTCGTAAAAATGTTTTGCAGGAATCACTGCGCGATGATATCGAATCCCGTTCTGAAACAGTCTTTTCTCCTGCACGGACTCTGCCCGCGCATTGAAAATCACACCAGACTTCTGGTATCCCGGGTAACCCCACCGCTGGCAGGAAAGTCTCAGCCCATTCCTGTTGCCGGTAATCACCGGCGCCGGATCTGTCGGGTGAATATCTTTGGAAAAATCCATCGCCGGAATTCTCTGATCCACTTCAGTTACAAATTTTCGGACTTCCAATACGGAGTCCTGATCAATATAAAATACACCGCACATATTTACCTATTCCATGGCAACGCTCTGAATCACCTGGTTATAAAGCTGCTCCGTATCTGTATCAAAAGCAACCAACACACCCCTGATCTTTATTTCAATAATTCTGACCATTCAGAATACAACCCGTCGTTTTTCTCTTCCAGTGCCTTAATCGTTTCACAGGCAAACTCACAGAACGGCGTCGGCACATGGTATTGTTTCCCGATGCGGATCAATGTCCCGGCAAACATCTCAATCTCTGTATGTCGGCCCGCTTCCAGATCCTGAAGTGTGGAATATTTTGAAGAAGGCAACGACGGACATTTTGCCTTTTCAATTTCTGAAAGCTCGGTAATGTCGATACCCAACGCCGCTGCCACCCGGCATACTTCGTCCCGCAAGCGCCAACGGAGAATTGCCATATGCTCACTGACAGCAAATGCTCCGACTGGGCACCCGACAATCGCCTGCGGTAAATTCATGCTCACATTAAATGCCATCTTTTTCCAGATTTCCTGCACAATGTCATGGCACACACAATAATGGATTTCCGAATTTTTGAAAAGATCCGCCAGCGCATTGATTCGTCCGCTTACTATTCCATCCTTCTCGCCAAAGAACACTCCCGGCGTCCGCTCAGGAGAAAAAGTAATCCGGTTGCCCTTTCTTTGGGAAGCGATCTGCATCAGAGAATATACCATATGTTCCTCGCCAATACTCTTCCCAACAAGCGCCTCACTGTCCACTCCATTGAGCAGCGTCATCACAATCGTATGATCATCCACAATTTCTTTAATCTCGTTCAGCGAATGAAGCAGGGCATCATATTTAGTTGCTATCAGAAGCAGATCTACTCCTTTTGCCTCCCGCGAAGTCCGCAAATGCAAAGGGAACCGTTTATCATTGATATGTATTCCGTCCCGCTCATAGCGTTCCCTGCGCTCTCCATCCGCGATCACCCAGAGATTTTCTCCCAGTTTTTCTGAAAGTCCCCATATAAAATATGCCCCTACGGCACCGCTACCCATAACGGCGACCGTTTTAATTTCTCCCATTTACCTGGCCCTCCAAGCGTTGTTCTTTTCATGGGTCTCGCACCACTTTTTCAGTTCCGTATGCTTTTCTACCGTAACGGGCAGCTGTGCAGCTTTCGCTGAGGACAAATTCGAAGCGCTTTTTATCATCCTCATCTGTTTCTTCCGGATAGTCAGCATAAAACCGTAGCAGACGTTCCAAAGGCAATACCCATAACCGTATTGTCCATATATGTCTTTATAAGATATTTTATCATAGATATTGCTAAATAGGGAAATTATTTTATAACCCTCCACACATCCAAATACAAATCAGAGCTACTAACATTATTATTCCGACAGCCGGCACCAGCGCCAGCATAATAAACATAAAAATAATATATATCAGCAAGCCACGTCCAGGTCCGCTACTCTTTTTCGTCCGCTTCCGGTATACTTGTCGCCGCCAGATAACTTGTAATTGATATAGCTATCCATCGCGTCATATTTTCCATAATAAAACGCCCGATCCGCAGAATTTTGTTCGGTCATAAAGACAAAATCATGCTATACTACATGTCAAATAATAAAGGTTTTTCACTCTCCGAGGCTAAGAGGCAAGCAATATATTCGTCCGACAAACGGCCAAATACGCTTGTTGGGAAGGTCTCCGCTCCGCTCCGGTCCGCGCTAAGCGGACGTCCCCCGGACGTCCAGCGCCCCAAACCCTCGAGAACATCACCGTTGGTGATGGGCGGCGCGTTGCTTTTTTATCAATCACAGCATAAGGCAAAAGAAGTTTTCAACGGAAAATCAAATGTGATTATATTGCGAAGTGTGGAAAAATTTACAGCGAATTGAAAGATCTACTACGAGGAGAAATCAAATCGAATGAAAATGAAACGCATCGTTACCGTTTACTTCAGTCCAACAGGAGGAACGAAAAAAATATCAACCATGCTGGCGAATAGTTTGGGGCAGTCGCTGATGCTTCCCTGTGAGGAAATTAATTTTACTTTACCCTCAGCGAGGGAGAAGAAATATCATTTCTCGGCAGAGGATCTGGTGATCATTGCCTCACCGGTTTATGCAGGGCGTCTGCCGAACAAAATTATGCCGGATTTCAAGCAGTGCTTTTCCGGAGAGGATACTTTGGTTGTTCCCGTGGTTGTATACGGCAATCGCAGTTACGGCGATGCATTGACAGAGCTTTGCCTGATCATGCGGGACTGCGGATTTCATCTTATCGGAACTGTTGCAGTAGTAAGCCACCACGCATTTTCACAGACTCTTGCCAAAGACCGACCGGATGAACAAGACGCGGCAGAGATTGGTGCATTTGCGGAAAGTCTTGCCAAATTGATTGGGGAAGGCAGACATCAAACTCAGATGTTGGCGGAGGATCGTTTTCTCGAAAACCAGCCTGCGGTCGGAGCGTATTATACACCCCTGAAAGAAGACGGTACCCCTGCAAAATTCTTAAAAGCAAATCCGCAGACGGATTTCACAATCTGTAATCACTGCGGGATTTGTGTGAACGCATGCCCGATGGGAAGTATTGCCGCAAACATAGAAGTGAATGGAATCTGCATCAAGTGTCAGGCATGTGTGCGGAAATGTCCGCGGCACGCAAAGTTTTTTGATAACGCACAGTTCCTGTCTCACGTAAGAATGCTGGAGCGCGACTACACGCGACGGGTGGAAAATTATTTTTCAGAAATTTTATAGCACCTGCTTCTGAGATGTGATTTGTCAAGGGTGTTTTCACCGAAAAAAATCAATTCATCGTCAAAACTAACATCTTGACATCGGATATGAGAATCCATACAATATAAATCAGTTATCCTGATACGAGGAGGTACCCTTATGCTAAGGCAACTGAGATATTTTCAGTCGGTTGTCCGCAACAACAGTTTTTCAGAAGCTGCGGAGGAATGCCATATCTCCCAGTCTGCCATCTCCCAACAGATACAGGCGCTGGAGAGAGATCTGGGCTTCCAGCTGTTAGAACGTAAAAACCGGAAGTTTACGCTGACACCAGCGGGTGAACATTTTTATAAAAAAAGTCTTATCCTTGTAGCGGATTACGAGCGCATCTGTTCGGAAAGCGCAAAGATCGCCCGCGGCTCGGAGGCAGTGCTGCGCATCGGCTGCCTGCGTGGTTACAGCAGTGGAGAGTTTCAGCGCGCACTGGAAGAATTCGCCGAAAAATATCCGGATGTAGAATTGGAAACGAAGCATGGAAACCATGAGGAACTTTATCATCTGCTCCGTACAGAGGGTGCTGACCTTGTACTGAATGACCAACGGAGGGCATTTTCGGACGAATATGTGAACCTGGTGCTTGCTGCGGCAGACAGCTATATCGAGATTTCAGCCCGAAGCCCCCTTGCAGAGCTTCCGTCTGTGACACCGCAGGATTTGAAGAACACACCATGTATCCTTGTCGCTTCCCCATCCCAGCAGGAAACGGAACAGGAATATTACCACGACATCGTTGGCTTCCATGGGGATTTTCTTTTTGCGGAAAATCTGGAGGAGGCGCGGCTGATGATTATCAGCGGCAAAGGTTTTATGCCTGTGGAAGGCGTAGGGATGTCGCAGGGATTTGGCACATCGATCCGCCGTCTCCCGCTTTACCGCGGAGACGAGCAGATTCGGCGCAACTACTGTGCGTTCTGGAAAAAGGATAATTCCGGATACTACATAGAAGAATTTGCAGATATGTTAAAGGCACAGTATGCACAGTGATTTCATATAAGGAAAACTTATCAAGTCATCCCGAAAGTCAGATTGATTGGCTTTCGGGATTTTTTTATACTTATGTCAGAAAGCAATCAGGAGGGAGTTCAGATGAAAGTGGTGATTCTTAATTCCAGCCCCCGCAAAGGCGGCAATTCAGAGGTATTGTGTGAGCAGTTTTCAAAGGGAGCGACGGAGGCTGGGCATACGGTGACGAAAATCGACCTGCGGACAAAGAAGCTGTCCCCATGCCGCGCCTGCTGCGGCTGCGCCAATACGCACAGCTGTGTGATTAAGGACGATATGGAAGAAATGATACAGGCGATGATTACGGCTGATGTCATTGTCCTTTCCAGCCCGGTCTACTTCTACTCCGCCTGTGCCCAGATAAAAATGGTGATCGACCGCTGCTTTATGAACCATATGGAGCTGAAGGGAAAGCAGTTCTATTACATCATCACCGCCGCTGATCCACAGCATGAAGCGGCAGATGGCACTCTGGCGGTATTCCGAGGCTTTGTCCGCTGCCTGCCGGACGCAATGGAAAAGGGCGTGATCTACGGAACCGGAACCTGGGATAAGGGAGATGTATATAAGCATCCGGCTTTCGAACGCGCATATAGTATGGGAAAGCAAATCTAAGAAAGGGGAATGTGATTATGGATAGGCTCAAAAAGAATTTTGGCTTTGGATGTATGCGCCTGCCCATGAAAGGCGGCGAGGTGGATACAGAGCAGATGTGCCGGATGGTGGATACCTTCCTGGCAAACGGCTTCAACTATTTCGACACAGCCCACGGGTACATTGGCGGAAAGAGCGAACTGGCTTTGCGGGAGTGCCTCACCAGCCGTTATCCCCGTGACAGCTACATTCTTACCGATAAGCTGACCAATTTCTTTTTCAAAAAGCAGGAAGACATCCGCCCGTTTTTTGAAAGCCAGCTTGAAGCCTGTGGTGTGGATT
>JAJQEU010000021.1 GCA_021201535.1 Clostridiales bacterium
GTAATAATGTAAACATATTTAAATCGAATTATACTAGGAGGAAACATGTGAGGGGTTCATTTTGGAGAAGAAACGAAAATAGCCGGATGACCATGAAACTTCCGTTTCAAAATCATCCGGCTATTTGGTAGTTCATTTCGACTCCGTTGCTCAGTATGTTTTGTGTATTGGGCCGAGTGAACTTATTGGTTCATTTCGTCCATATAATGAGTAAAACGATTGTATGAGTGCTGCTTAAATGCTTTTTCATTGCAAACTATTTGTACTATATTTTTACAATTAGGGCATTTTAATTCAATGTAGAATTTGTTTCCTGGAAAATCAGAAACATCGCAGGCTCTTTTCTTACAAATTGGGCACATCAATTTCCTGCCATTTTTCATAACCCACCTCCTGGCTTTTGGCTCACAACTAAAAATGCAGAGAACCTGCAGATTCAATCACGAGTGGAGATTTGACTGTCGATTATAAATCAAGACAGACATCGTGATGAACCTTTCGGTTCAATACAATTATACACATTTGAGAGGAAAGGTCAAGCAGAAATTGAACCTTTGAGTGCAAATATATTGAAAAAACTATTGCTTTTCGGTTCAATAAGTATTATAATAACCTTGGTAATCCAAATGGAGGTGAAACGATGACTCTGGGTGAATATGTAAAGAAAAAAAGAAATGAGATGGGAATAAGCAGGAATCTGCTTGCTTCAAGAGCAGGAATTAGCCATACGGAAGTTCAGCGAATCGAGACAAACGAAAGGAAGATGCCATCATTAAAGGTTCTTTGCTCCTTGGCTGATGCGTTGAATGTACCGCAGGAAGACTTTCTGAAAATTGCCGGCTACACACCTACCGATGATACACCTGTTGTTGAACGCGCATTTCCAGGATTGAAGACGAGTAAGCAGCAGGAAACTATAGTAAAAATTGCTGACGGTCTTTCAAGGAATTCTGACTTAAAGGACGAAGATTTGGATGACCTATTTAAACAGGTGGAGATGTTCATTGAGTATGCAAAGAGGGAAAAAGATACCTGAAAAACCGAGATTTAATTTTGTTACGAAAATGGCATATGAGTTTTTGCTTGAGTGTGGTTATAGTACATTTCCCATCTCTCCGTATGATGTTCTGAATGAACTAAATGAAAAAGTGGTGTGTCTGTCATGGTCAGATGCAAGGAAAATATTAAATACTGACGATCCGTTTCATCTGATGAAACTGAAAGCCGAAGGCAGAACTGTACGTATGCGCGACACGGGCAAATATTATATTGTTTATGATGATGTAACGATTAACAGTCCGGATCGGATTTCCTGGACAATCATGCATGAGATAGGCCATGTTATTCTTGGACATCTTGTGGATTTTAGTGAGACAGCTTTAAATCGTGGTGGGATTACCAATGAACAGTATGGAGTGTTGGAAGTAGAAGCACATTATTTTGCGGCAGAGTTTTTGATGCCGACAGCGATACTGAAATATTTTCCAGATATTACAGTAGATGAAATTGCCCTGTTGTTTGGTGTTTCGGATATGGCAGCAGAGAAAAAATATAAAAGGGTATTTAAATCGTCATATTTGCCCTATGATGCATATGAAGAGAAATTACTTCGGAATTTCTTTAAATTTCTTATGACCGGAATGGATGCCGCTATTTATAAAAGTATTTATCGGATGTGGGGATTGCCGTGGAAAGAAAAATATGTTTCGGTTTGCAGGAAATGCCAAAACTGTCTTTCTTACATAGACGATCCAAAGGCTGAGTTTTGTCCATATTGCGGTGACATTATAGAGCAACATCGGATGTATAAGAATATGTCTGAGCGGTTAAAAAAATTACAGGAATTTAGAGAGCAACCAGGATTTTCCCATTTGACTTTTCCGTACCTGAAGGTCGAGACTGCTTCTAATGGAATAAAGTATGAGCGAATTACGATATGCCCCACTTGTTTAAATCATGAAATTCCAGGGTCCGCAGGATATTGTCGCATTTGTGGACAGCCGCTTAAAAATATCGGATATGAAGATGAGATTATTAAATCCATTACGGATTGTTTTAGCAGAAATACAGGAAGAGAAACTTCGTCAAATTCATGGTATCCGGAATTTGAAAAGCGATACAGATTTTTGATGGAATATGATGGAGTGCTTTTACAGGAGGATTGGGTGGAATATCCGTACTGGGAATTTACAAAATGGATGGTTCGGGGGAATCATACGGAAACATCACTGGATCTTCAATCAGCGATACTGTACTCAGCTGCTTTTATGGATGACAATGATGATATACACATAGTGACGGATACCAAAATGGCCGAGAAAGTCATCCAAAATGAACAAGAAGTATTGCTTTCCTATTTGGTAAGAACAGATGATATAAAACGCGAGAAAGTTGAGGTGCTTGTTATAGATGATTTATAATGATGGGTATGAAGTGGACAAAGACAAAAGATTTGCAAGATGCCCCAAATGTGGAAATGAGGAATATTCTTCAGAAGCTTCTTTCTGTCGTATCTGCGGCTT
Source organism: Clostridiales bacterium (assembly GCA_021201535.1). GTDB lineage: Bacteria > Bacillota > Clostridia > Lachnospirales > Lachnospiraceae > Eubacterium_I. The sequence continues at coordinate 2,523 of JAJQEU010000021.1, forward strand.
TCCTGCATATAACGAATGTGAAGGTTCTGTAGACTACGATGAATTTGGAAATACAGAGGGGCTTCATATTCACAGGAATGCAGGTAATGCAAGGTATTGTGAATACTGTGGGAAACTGACAATGTTATTTAAAGAAAAGATGCTATTGTCATATGCAGACGTACAGTCTGAGCAGATGAATGAATCTCCATTTCCTTTTTCAGAAGTAGATGAGGAACTGCCATTCAACTAGAAGCGAGATGAGGTGAGAAACTATGTCGAAAAAAAACAATGATTTCTTTAAGGAGAAAAAAACGTGGTCGGAGGTAAAAGATGAGCTCTTGGCTTGCTATTTTAGGCCATATGTAGCGAAAATTTTGCATACATATAAGCCGCTGGTTTATATTGACTGCTTCGCCGGGAAAGGAAAATTCGATGATGGAAAAAAGGGCTCACCTCTTATTGCACTGGATATTATAAGAGATTCTTGCCAGGCTACAAAGATAACCGGAATGCCGAACATAGAGACGGCTTTTATTGATGCTAATTATGCTGCCGAACTTAGAGAAAATTTGGCCGCATATCCTAAAGCCAAAGTTATAGCAGGAAAATATGAGGATGAGATTGATACTTTATTAAAGGACAAAAATGACAGCAATGTGTTTTTGTATATTGATCCGTATGGAATTAAAGCCCTTAATTGCGCAAGATTTGATCAACTTGCTAATGGACAGTTTAATTCTATTGAGTTGCTAATTAATATGAATACTTTTGGCTTTATCCGTGAGGGTTGCCGGGTTTTTGGTGCTCACTTTAAGACAGAGGCAACATTTTTTGATGATCTCGTAGAATATGAGCCAACGGTACTTGATACATCTGATAACTCGCTGAAATCTTCTGTACAGGCGTTGAATGATATTGCTGGCGGGGATTACTGGAAAATAATAATTGAGCAATATAAAAAGGGGGAAATAACTGGATACGAGGCAGAAGAATATTTTGCCGAACAGTATTGTCAGAGATTAAGCCAGAGCTATTCCCATGTTCTTAATATGCCGATCCGGATACAAAAAGGGAAACATACCAAATACCGGATGATACACGCGACCAATCATCCGGACGGGTGTATTCTTATGGCTGATAATATTTGCAATCGTTGGGAGCTGCTTCGGGAGATACAGACAGGTGGGCAAATGTCTCTTTGGGAGGAAGATATCAATAACCAACCAATAGATATGTCAGAAATTGAGAATAAGGTAATCGATCATTTTTCACAGTGTGGTAGTTGGATATCTCTGAACGCGGCAATGGCTGTGTTTTTTGTAAAATATGGAATTATATGCAGTACAAGTGATATTACAAAAATTCTCAAGAAACTTGAAAAAAGGGGACGACTCGATGTCTTGAGAAATCCCAGATTAACTAAGTCAGGGAAACGACCAACCACATTTATGACAGAAGGAAAAGGTCAAACCGTCGCAGTAAGGTGGGTAAAATAATGGAAATAGCCGGATACATACAGCGAAAATCAATGCTTTATCAAACAGGTGTAGAATATGGAGATTATACCATGAACCATGTGCTTGGCTGCGCACATGGCTGTAAATATCCATGTTATGCTTTTATGATGAAGAAACGATTTGGACAGATAGATTTGTATGAGAACTGGCTAAAACCGTATTTGGTCGAAAATACACTCGAACTTTTAGATAGAGAAATACCAAGGCTTAAAAAGAAAATTAAATCCGTCCAGCTTTGTTTTACAACGGATCCGTTTATGTTTGGATACGATGAAATAGCTGAGATGAGTATGAAGTCTATCAGAAAGTTAAATGAAAATGGGATAAAGTGTTGCATATTGACAAAAGGACTTTTGCCAGTTGAGCTTGCGGATATGTCTAAAGAAAACGAATATGGGATTACGTTAATTTCATTGAATGAAAATTTTCGCGAGAAAATGGAACCGTTTGCTGCTGGATACAGAGAACGGTTGGAATCACTTAGAACTTTGCATGATAGAAGATGTAAAACATGGATTAGTATGGAGCCATATCCAACGCCTAATCTCATTAAGCAGGATTTGGGTTCGCTGCTTGAAAATGTGGGATTTGTTGATAAGATTATTTTTGGCCGGATGAATTATAATCCGGTTGTTACTAAATATACTGAGCATAGACATTTTTATAATGAATGTGCTACAGAAGTTATTCGTTTCTGTGAGATGAATAAGATTCAATACCACATAAAGGAAAAAACGATTACAGAGGAATAGGATAATATAAGGAGACAACGATGCCTACACTTGACTGGATTGGGAAGGATAAGGTGATCAATCATCATCTGGATGTGCCTTATCATGTTTTGGAAAGACAATATAGTTTTGATGAAACTGGACAGCATGAAGAGGACAATGACAGTGAGAACATGATTATTCATGGCGACAATCTGATTGCATTAAAATCCTTGTTGCCGCGCTATGAGGGGCGGATTAAATGTATCTATATCGATCCACCTTATAATACCGGAAATGAGGGCTGGGTTTATAATGACAATGTGAATGATCCACGAATAAAAAAATGGCTTGGAGAAGTGGTTGGGAAAGAGGAAGAGGATCTGTCACGTCATGATAAATGGCTTTGTATGATGTATCCGAGATTAAAACTATTGCAGCGCTTATTAGCCGATGACGGCTTTATCTTTGTTAGTATAGATGTTTTTGAGTACGCAAATTTAAAATGCTTGATGGATGAAATCTTTGGAGCATCTAACTTCAGAAATTGTATTGCTGTCCGTAGAGGAATAAAAAATGTACAAGCACAATTCGATGAGGTACAGGCACTTTCTCTTGGACACGAGTATATTTATTTATACTCTAAGAATCCGTCCTCTAAGCTGCCCAAGCTTTCTAAAGCGTTTGAAGTTGAAAAAGCCGGGAAGTGGGACACGTTTTGGCGTGGAACCGATAGACCGACTATGCGGTATGAAATCTTTGGTAACTGCCCTGAAAGTGGGCAATGGCGTTGGGAGAAAGGACGCGCGCGAAAAGCAATAGATAATTATGAAAGATTTTTATCATTATATGCAGATGAATATGAATTAGATGATTATTATATAGAGCATCTTATGGCAACAAATGAAAAATTGGATTTTGTCCGTAAAAATGAAATGGGCACGATTCAATATTACGTGCCACCCCAAACTGGAAAGTTGCTCAGCGACAATTGGATGGACATTCTTTTGTCTGGCTCATACGCCGGATTTGATACGGAAAAAAATGTACTTCTTCTTGATAGAATTATTGGCTGGATAACATCAGGTGATGACATCATCTTAGATTCATTTGCGGGTTCTGGGACTACTGCTCATGCTGTTCTAAATATGAATAAAGAGCATGGGAATAATTGCAAATATATTTTAATTGAGATGATGGATTATGCAGATAGCCTTACAGCTGATCGTGTTAAGCGAGTCATCACAGGAAAAGAAAGGAAGAAAACTGTTGAAGGCACAGGCGGAAATTTTAGCTATTATGAGTTAGGCGAAGAACTGATGAAAGATGGACGGCTCAACGAAACAATAAGTCCGGAAAAAATTCGGGAATATATTTATTTCACAGAAACTAAGAATCCACCGGAGAAAAAACCGGATGAACCTTACTTCCTGGGGACATATGTGGGTACCGCATATTATTTTTATTATGAAAGGTCCGAATTAACAGCCCTTAATAGAGAATTTCTTCATACTGTGAAAACGAGAGCGGATGCATACGTGATTTATGCAGATATGTGTACGCTGAGTGAGCGTGAATTGGAAAAATACCATATCACGTTCAAAAAAATACCGCGTGATATTACGAAATTGTAGGTGAGGAGGGGAATTTCATGGAGTTAAAGACATATCAGAAAAAAGTGATGAAGGATCTGGTTTCTTACATGGATTCTCTGGATGCTGCACCGGGAATACATTCTGCTTGGTCTGATTATTGGATGAAGCAGGATGTCTGTATCGGATTTGGAGGTGTCCCAGGGTATGTGGATACGATATCCGGTGTGCCTCATGTGTGCATGAAGGTTCCGACCGGTGGGGGAAAGACATTTATGGCCTGTGCTTCTTTGCATAAGATTTTCTCCAGGATGCCGGAATCAAAAGCGAAGGTGGTTGTATGGCTGGTGCCATCGGATCCGATTTTGGTTCAGACGATCCGGACACTTTCTGACGTGAATCATGATTATCGCAAGCGCCTGGATGCTGATTTTGCAGGGCGTGTTGGTGTATACACGAAAGATATGCTGTTGAATGGACAGAATTTCTCGCCGGACACGGTACGCGAAATGCTGACAGTTTGCATTATGAGTTATGGGTCATTGCGTATTGACAGCCGCAAAAAGGATGTGCGTAAGGTCTATCAGGAAAATGGAAATCTTTTAAAATTTGCAGATTATTTTAACAGCAGAGATGTCCTTTTGGCAGATACTCCAGATACAGCGCTGATTCAGGTTTTGCGTCAAATGGAACCAGTTGTTGTAGTGGATGAAAGCCATAACGCGCAGTCGAATCTTAGTGTGGAAATGCTGGAACGATTGAATCCGTCCTTTATTCTCGATTTGACCGCAACACCAAAGAAAAACAGCAATATTATTTCTTACGTGGACGCGAGAGAATTGAAAAAAGAAAACATGGTGAAACTGCCGGTGATTGCGTATTTCAGAAATGACCGCCAGAGTGTAATTCAGGATGCCATCCAGTTTCGTGGCTATTTGGAAAGACAGGCTGAAACGGCGAGAGCAGGGGGCGGTGAGTATATCCGGCCGATTGTACTCTTCCAGGCACAGCCGAATACCAATGAGGATAGTGAAACCTTTGACAAGATAAAAAAGCTTTTGATGGATATGGGGATTCCGGAGGAAGAGATCGGGATAAAAACATCAAAAGTGGATGATATCAGTAAGTTGGATTTGATGAGTGAGGACTGCAGTATTCGGTATATTATTACAGTCAATGCCCTGAAGGAGGGATGGGATTGTCCGTTTGCCTATATTTTGGCTTCTCTGGCCAATAAAACATCGAAGGTAGATGTGGAGCAGATTCTTGGGCGTGTGCTGAGACAGCCTTATACAAGAAAGCACGCGGGAACGCTTTTGAATTCGTCTTATGTATTTACCTGCTCCCGTGATTTCCGGGAGACGATAGACAGCATTCTGGCGGGACTAAATAATGCCGGTTTCAGTAGAAAAGACTTTCGGCTCGGTAGTTCAGAAGAATCAATGCAACAGGAGCCAGATGATGCTCCTGTAGGTACACAAATGACGGTGGATGATATCCCTGTGTCGGAAGTGGAAACGGCGGAAACAGGAGATACGGAGGATAGTTTTGATGATATTGATCCATCATCAGTAAACACTTCTCCGATATCTGATGATGGTGATGTTGATGTGGCGGTGGCAGATATCGCCGAGACAGCGGAACAGAGCGCGGCGGAATATGAGGAAGAATTTACAGAAGCGGAAACTGACAATGCCGGGTATACATGGGGAGAATTGGGATCTATGCTGAATCAGTACAGGATACAAACACAATACCGTGATGAGATAAAGAACCTGAAAATTCCTCAGTTCTTTGTGCAAACGGTACCTGATTTATTTGGAGACGAGTACGAAATGCTGGAGCCGGAAGCATTATCAGAGGGATTTTCTCTGTCAGGTCAGAATGCAGAGATTAATTTTGAGTTGGATTCCAGCCAGATATATAAGTTTGACATTGCAGAAGAAGGGGAAGCAGTTCCAAAATATAAAAAAGTAAAACAGGACAGCAGTGAATACATCAAAAATTTTATTTCGAGATATCCAGAAGAAAAACGTGTAAATCTCTGCGTGGATACAATTTGCTACCAGCTAAATAAGAATAACAGAATTCCGGGAGCTCATATTCTAGCATATGTTAAGCGGATAGTGGCTGCGATGGATAAGGATGATGTAGCTGCGATGCAGTCGAATGTGCCAACGTATGCGTATAAAATTGGAAAAAAGATTGACTCTCTGGAAGAGGCCTACCGCGAGGAACAGTTTTATAAGTGGTTAGACGCAGGAAAAATCATTTGTCGGGAGGCATATGTATTCCCGGATGTGATTACATCGGCACAGGCGATTGATGCAGTTCCTTATTCTTTGTATGAAGCGGAAAAGGATGATATGAATCAGTTTGAACGGCGTGTGCTAGATGTGATTGTTGCCTTGAATAATGTGCGATGGTGGCACAGGATTATTGAGCGTAAGGGATTCCGCTTGAATGGGTTTATTAATCATTATCCAGATTTTATCGTGATGACGAAGAAGGGGAATGTAGTTCTGGTAGAATCAAAGGGAGATTATCTGGACGGTGATGACAGTAAAACAAAGCTGAGCCTGGGACGATCATGGCAAGCTGCAGCAGGAGGCAGATACCGATATTTTATGGTGTTTAAGGACAAGGAAATTGGCAAGGGCTCTTATAAGCTGGATGATTTTGTCGAGGTTATGAAGAACTTATAAGTTGTTGTAAATGCAATGTCCCGAGGAGGACTGACCTGAAGGTTAGTCCTTTTTGTAAAATTTAGTCTCATATCCATCTCCGTGGCTCAGGATGTCCGGCATCCAGTCTGGCGAACGGCTTATGATTGAGCAGAAGGCATTCACGAAAATAGCTTTGTTGTATTCTATGATTTTTATTTGCGCAACATTGTTTGGATGGAGAATGTGATATCGTTAAAAACCATATGAATCAAACAGCAGAAAAATCTTTTGAAAGGCTGCAATAATAGAGGGGAAGTGTTCCTATGGGGAAGATAATTGATCAGTGGAATGGGCAGGTAGAAGACGCTAAAATAGAGTATGATTATGAACGAAAAAAAATAATTTCTGATGTCGGCTCAGATGTTCGTATCACAACAGATTTCCCTGATGTGGATTATGATAAAGCGGACAAAGCAGATTACATAGTTGCGGCTTCCTGTGGAGTTTTAACCGGATTATTGGACTCTTTTTGGGGTGGAGAGTTTTCGCTTTCCACAGCGCAGGAATGGGGAAGATCTAAAGCAAACAGTTTTGTAATCAAAGTCGCTCAGATGCGTGGTTACGGAAAGAGCGAACTTGATGGAGCAATACGTTTTCTGGAAAAAGATGCGCCTATTCCTTCTGATCAGTTGACACGAACATGGGGCGGAGGATTACAGCATCATTTTCGCGATTTTGCCCATCATGCATCTGTTGTGGGGCTTGTCTTTTCGGTGATGAGCCAGTTCACTGGTCTTTCATATGGAACTAATACCGAGGGACGGTTTGAAATGCATGAATTATCCAGTAAGGATCTGATAGGAAAGACGTTTGAAGAGAAGCTGTTTAATGGAACCGTGATATGGGTGCTTCATCTGGTTAGCGATATGGCTGGTTCGAGTAGTAACGCCGGGAAGGGAACCGGTATTCCGGGACCGATACTTTCGCTTGCAAAAGAGCTCTCTGTTTTGCCTAAAATAAGAGACTTAAAGATGGAGTATAAGGGCAACGAGATCAACTTGTCAGTGATGCTTTCAAAGATTTTTAACGGGACAGCATTCTCACACTCTGGACATGATGATGTAGTAAGATTTGATTTACGAACAGAAATGGGCATATATGCTTTTGGAGTAGCACAGAGTATACCTGTGGTTATTAACCAATGTATGGTTCGTGCCTTTTATTTTGTAAAGAGATTGTATATTGAAATCAGCAGAAAACAGATAAAGGGTATCAGGGATATCGCTAAACTTGAACCCGAGCATTTTCTGCCTTGGAATAACAAGTGCATTGTTAGAATGCTGACGATATCGAGTGGTGTTTTCTGCAGCGTTGACGTTTCGGATGCAGCTATCAGGTCATTTATAAGATCACCACAGAATAAGTCGGAGTTTTTCTCTCAGTTCCTGCTGCGGATGAACTTTGTGGGGATTGGTAATTTTGTTGTGTCTATTAAGAATGATATTGCGGCAAATATATTCAGTGATAGCAAAGGGCTTTCTAATATTGATAAGGGAACAAATAGTGACAATAGTATTCCTGAAAATATAACAATAGACATTGCCGTTGAGATTGATAACACGAGAATCTACGACTATGCATTTTATAGAATGTATGGTCATGTGAAAGAAACGAAAGAGAACTTCACTGCTGCCTATAATGTCAATGTGGGAATGGAGCGACGAATACTTCGGTTAGAAGATGATGAAACAGATTTGTTTAATTGTGTGGCATCAGCGAGCCAGCATGCGCTAATAGTAGAAACCGAGGAGTTAATGATGCGGCTATTTACATTATATGGCGTAGACTACATTGCTTTTGCAGGCGATTCTAAATATAAGTTTCATATGCCATTTTACAGGAATGAGAGCCGGGGAAGAATTGGCTATATCTTTTCAAGAAGCCTGATGGAGCGTATAAAATGGGAGACTATCAAAGAAGAGTACAATATTGATGGAATAAACGTAGTTGCGCTTGTTGAACTGGGAGAAAATTCTGAAACGCGTAATGCGATAATGGGAGAGGAAACAAGAAGATCCCAGGGCTTTGTACAATATATGCCGTTAAGGGATTTGTTTGCGCTTATTTCGGATGATGAATACGATGTGTATATGAACTATGTGAATAAGTTCAATAAGGATATTTACAAGCTTATTGGCTACCGCACGATCGTTGTTCCGTCGGATAGTTCTTTAAAGACATTAAAAGCGGATATTGAAAATGAATTAAGAACAGCAGATTTTGACAGCCAGTTAATACATGAAGGGGTATATAACAATCAGCTTCAAGTCATCCGGAATAATTTTTGGGAACGGGGGCTTTATCAGGCGCTTTTAAGTGACTGCTCTTTCGCTGAGAGTTTTATAAGCTCAGAATGGTATTATAAGACGCATGTGGAGTTCAGTGTACTGGAACAGACGGCGATTATTGCAGGGTATTTGAAGTCTGTAGAACAGCTGCTTTATGCCATAGTTCAATTATCAGAAGGTACAGGTAAACAGATAAAAAAGAAGGGCGGCGAAAGGGTTTTATATATTGATTTTACGGCAGAAAATGAACCATTCATTGATAGCACGCTTGGCTCCATAATAAGTTATGTGCGTCATTATTCGGATTTGTGGGAAGTAAATGCGTTCGTAAAAAATTTCGTAGTAAATAAGCTAAACGTTTATCGTGAAAAATATAGAAATGACCATTTCCATAAAGATAATGTCAACAGCATTGAAGAAATTGAAGAGATAAGAGAGAATACAATTCTTCTGCATTATCTTCTGCTTGGCGCTATGAGGATTAAGGATGCTGATAAGAAAAAGCTTGGTATAGTAAATATTCCAGAAATAGTAGCAGAGGAAAAGAAAGATATTTCCTATGGGATATTTGAGGAATGGTTGAATAGGATAATAGGCGGAGATGTCCTGCTTCCGAAAACATCTAAGATTTATTTTCAGATAGGAGGCTGGGGAACTGACAAGTGGAAACTTGAATTTTCAACCGTTAGCGGCTTCAATGATCAAGGATTCCCGAAAAATATAAAATGGCCATATATCGGGGATGATTTAAAATGGGACAGAGTTCTTGAAGAAGATGCGATGGAAAAGAAAGTAATTTCATTTATCGAGGAATATTTGCAAAATGGTAAATATGCAGGAAACCTTAAAGCGTATAAAATGATTTCTGCAGGATGGCTTGGATGTCCTCAAATTCTATATAAGCAATAATCAGAAGCGGCTCTTCGTTGGTGTACGGGAGCCGCTTTCGCTGTCATTCCTTTTTGTAAAATTGGGTTTCATATCCATCTCCGCGGATCAGGATGTCCGCCATCCAGTCTGGCGAACGGCTCATGATGGAGCAGATTGCGTCCACGGAGACACTTTGGCTGCATTCTATGATGACTTCGTCATGGACGTGGCCGCAGATGAAGCAGAAGGACAGGTTCTGCATGGCGAAGCAGAGAAGGTCGCGGGAGATTGCCTGGACGATATTTTCCACGAACTTCGGACCGTAGGATTCGATCCGCTGCCATTTTTTGTTGGAACCGACTCCCTCATAGGTGACGGATTCCCCGCCGAAGCGGTTTTCGCCCATCTTTGGCTTGACATAGGAGAGGGTGCGGCCGGACGGGAGATGGATGAAGAGCATCCCGCTTTTGTACTGGAAGCGGATGCCGCCCACTTTCGTGGTGATTCGCTGTTTGACGGTGGTTTTGACTGCCGCGTCCACGTCCCACCAATACTGTACGATGTTCGGATTTGCGGAGCGCCACGCGTCCACCAGCGGCTGCAGTTCATCTTCGGCCAGTCCCATCTCCAAGGCGCCCATGGACTTGAGTGCGCCGACGGATCCGCCGTAGCCGAGGGCGAGCTCTGCGATCTTGCCTTTCTGGCGCAGATGGGAATTGACGCCGTGTTTCTCCACGGGGACGCCGAACATCTGGCTGGCGGAAGCACAGTAGATGTCTTTCCCTTCTGCGAAGACTTTGGATCGCCATTTCTCACCGGCAAGGTAGGAGAGGACGCGGGCTTCGATGGCGCTGTAGTCGCTGACCACAAATTTATATCCGAGACGGGGGATGAATGCCGTGCGGATCAGCTGGGAGAGCGTGTCCGGGATGTCGTCATACAGAAGCTTCAGGGGTTCATAATCTCCGGTGCGAACGAGTTCGCGGGCTTCCGCAAGGTCGGGCATGTGGTTCTGCGGGAGGTTCTGCAGCTGGATCAGGCGGCCGGCCCACCGCCCGGATCGGTTGGCACCGTAGAACTGGAACATCCCGTGCGCCCGCCCGTCGCGGCAGACGGCGTTCTTCATGGCCTGGTATTTTTTTACGGACGACTTTGCCAGCTGCAGCCGGAGCTGTAAGGCTTCCCGGATGGATCCTTCCGTGTCCGGGATGAGCTTTGCCACGTCCTTTTTGCCGAGGGATTCTGTTTCTAGGCCGTTGGCGGAAAGCCATTGTTTCATCTGCGCGACGCTGTTGGGATTGTCGAGCGCTGTGAGATCCTGCATGGTTTCCATCAGGGCAGACCGGGAACGTGCGTCAAAGGCGATGGCGTTATTGACCACGTCCATGTCCAGCAGGATCCCGCGGTCATTGATTTCCTGATCCAGATGATATTCATCCCAGACCTGTTCCGGGACGGGATATTTTGACAGGCGCTTCTGGATGGACATTTCCACTTCCATGTCGCGCAGGTTGTATTTTTTGAACAGATCCCATTTTTCCGGGGCATGGTGCGGGAGGTTCCGGGCGCGCCCGCCGTTTGCTTTGGTCGGTTTGCAAGGGGAGCAGAAGTAACGGATCAGGTCTTTGCCTTCCGTCAGCTTCTGGTTCTCCAGGCCGAGGACTGCGCCGGCCCCGGCGAGGTTCAGCGGCAGCCCCAGATAGGCAGACCAGATCATGGTGCATCTCCATGACGACGGATCCAGATAGCTGCCGGCCGGATCGCCGGGGATGCTGTAGCCTTTGAAATATTCCGGGCGGTGATTGTACAGCCAGTTGGAAAGACAGACGCGCTCAAAGGATGCGTTGAACGCCCATTTTATAACAGCATCATCCGCAAGGGCAGTGAGGATTTCATCCGGGATGGTATCGCCGCAGGCAAGGTCATAGATCGTGACGGGACCGCCGTTGACGGAAACGCCGAAAAGCAGGATTTCAAAATTTTCTGATTCCGCGTATTTGTACGCGCCGCATTTGGAGATATCCACGTCACTGTAGGTCTCCAGGTCGATTGATAGTTCTATTATTTTCATAGATTCTCATATCCTTTTCTTATGCAGAATGGCAGCGGGCGGTGTGCCGGCTGCCAGTTCGTCTTTTTTTATCCAGTAATAAGATCATATTCAATGTCCACGAGGGACTTGAGGGCTTCTTCCTTATATACCGGTTCCTCGTTTGCCTCAGCAATGTTGTGGCGGGCTGTCTTTGGTTTGCCGCAGTAATTGTTATCCTGGAGAGATTCCACGTACTCCTGAAACAGCCGGTACTCATTCATCAGGATAATGGCGGGTGCGCGGAGTGCTTGGAGACGCTGGTTGCGGAGGTTCCTGCGGTAAACGCTGCGGAGAAAATACTGGATGTCGTACAGCGTGTCAAAATCATCACAGCAACAGAGGATGTCGTCCACGTTGATGCTCTTGACGGAGACATCCGGCAGCCCCAGGGACTGGCGGTAATAGCAGACAGCTTCCGATCCATAGAGGAAAAAATCCGGAAGATTGGATCCCATTTTGTTTTGGACCAGGGTGAGGTCGGTCGATTCAGGAACCAGAACTTTCCTCATGCGGAGCAGGTCAATGGCTGTTTCTTTCTGTGTGCCGGTCATGTCGTCTAGGGAGTGCTGCAGGATTACAGGTTTAAACAGGTTGATATTATCCATAATGGTTTTCCTTTCTGATGAGGGCGGCGGCAGTCGTTTCCGAACTGCCGCCGGTTGAGGGTGGTTTGTGTTACAGATCAGTCGAGGAAATCATCCTCATCGTCGGTGTCGAAGTCGTCCTCTGCCCTGGAGCGGCCGCCGAGCGGTTCCCCGTCGGAAATCTTCTGCAGGTTGTTCAGGCCGCAGGCAATCTCTTTATTGCCGTTCGTGTTGAAGGCATACAGGTTGATGGATGCTCTGCCGTAGACGCCGGAATAGACTTCCGAACGCTCCAGGATCGGGTTGCGGTCCGCGTCCACGATGCCGGGCGCATTGGCGCTGTTAGCGTTGATGAAATAGCTGTTCTTATAGGCTTCATCGTCCGGGCGTTCCAGATCGCCGTCACGCAGCGGCGTCTTGATGATGGAGAGCGCGGGGACGGATTTCCCGTTGCCCTTCAGCTTGCTCTGGCCTTCCTCATAGGCTGCCTGGATCGCGGCCTTGATCTTCTCCACGGTCTTTGTGTCAGACTTCGGGATGATGAGGCTGACGCTGTACTTCGGCGCGCCGCCGTTGATGCTCTTCGGGTCCCAGACATTGGCATAGCTCCAGCGGGTTCTCGGTCCTGTAATCACTTTCGTCGGGTTCATAATCTTTGACATAATCTTGTCCTCCTAATCTTCTTTGAAATCATCCTGTGCGGTGTTCATGGCCGGGCGTTTATCGGTTTCCGGCACTAACGTGGGTCTTCCGGGCGGCTTGTAAACGAGGCTGCCCAGCAGCTGCTCAAATTTCTTTTTCCCCAGAAGGGATGTCATGGCGGTGATCCCCATCAGTTTCTTCTCATAAGGATCATATCCCGCGCCGGTGACAGTGGCCGCGACCGCGGCGTCATCCGTATATTTGCGGTTTGACCGGCCTTCCACAACTTTCCAGCCTTCATAATGGATGCCGGACTGCGCCTGGCGCAGGGCGTATTCCTTGATGTCATTTCCCCAGGCGACCAGCTCATCCACCTTTGAGAGGATGGCGGCGATCTCCGTGTCGTCCAGGGCGGCGGGCATTTCAAAATCGTATCTGGCAAGCTCCAGATTGTACTCCGCGCGTTTCCTGCAGGTGGCTTTAACCTTGCAGAACTGGCAGTGGTCGCCGGCCTTGAAATCACCCTTGCCGTCATAGGCGAGCTGCGCGGTGGGCTTTAAGGTTTCTTCCGCCCATGAAAGCAGGCCGTCCTTGCTGATGGTATAAGTGCTGATATTTTCGCGGCGCGGCTGGAAGATGGTCATCTTTACGGAATCAATGTCGTAGATCCCGTCATAGGTATCCAGGGCGCCGAGGGCGTAACACATCATCTGCGGGTTCTGCTCTGCGTCCACGAGGACGCCGACGCCGTATTTGAAATCAATGATGTGCAGTGTGTGGTCTGCGACGATCAGGCAGTCGCCGGTGCCGAAGCCGTCCGGTACCCATTTGGAGAAGTCCAGCCTCTGTTCCACCAGTACCCGCGGATCCTGACAGTATGTACGGGCTTCCTCCAGCTGCTCCATGACATAGGAGCAATACTGGTCCGTGCAGCTGTCCATTTCCTGGTCGAACCAGGTGAGGTCCGGGGTGGGATCCTGTGCGGGCTGGCCGATGGCGTGCAGCACTTTGTATTCACAGAGTGCGTGGGCGTCGGTTCCCTGCTGTGCGTAGGGGCTTCCCTCATCTTTGACGGAAGCGCAGAGCTTCGCGCTGGGCGGGCAGTTCAGCCACCGGTGGCTTGCAGATGCGGAGAGGAATGCGTGGTTAAGCATCGGTCAGTCCCTCCACTTCTTTTACAAGATCCGGATAGCTTTCTGCCGGGACGTTCGTCAGGCTGCCGCCATTTCCGTATTTTTTGACGAGTGTCTTGACCTGTACCTTGTACTGGCCTCCGGCTTCATTCGCCTTGCGGGCGAGGATCCCGCGGACATCTTCCTTTGAATATTGTTTTGCGGGTTCCGCGGGTGCGGGCGCCGCTTTCTTCTTTTTCTCCGGCGGCGGTGCGGCCGGTTTGTCCTCATCCGGCGCGGAATAAAATTCCTTCAGGGCTTTGCCTGTCTCCGCCAGTGTTTCCCCGCAGGTGATCAGGTTGTCGATCATCAGGGAAAGCTCACTCATTTTGCTCATGTTGTCTGTCTCCTTCCTTTGACATGTCTGCCTGCAGTTTCCTTGCCAGCCGCTTGGCCACGACACTGATCGCGATGAGGGTATCAATGAGTTCCTCATCTGCTGCGGTGATTGTGGGAGCGGCTTTTTCAATGGTTGCTCTGTTCATATCTGCCTCCGTTTCTGTCCGGACTTTCCTTCCGGGCTACCCCTTAAAGTTCCCTGGGTCTGAACTTTTCCGGCGATTTTGAAAATTTCTTAAGAAAATTTCGGATCGTCGGCAGTTCATCTCCCGTACCCCCTAAAGTTCCCCACAGATGGATTTTTCCGGCAGGGACGCAGATTTTTTTGATGCGGTTTTTCCCTTTATAAAAGGAAGCGAAAATTTCTTTGAAGAAATTTCAGATTTCGCCGGAATTCTGCCAGGCCAGGGAACTTTATGGGGTGTAGCGGAGAAGCCAAAGATTTGCCCTGTATGCAGAAAGGATGGTGATTTTTATGGGGTGAGTTACAAAAACGCCGAGGGGTACTCTGATCCGGTGCCTTATGCGGCGGCAAGGAAGATGGATCAGGAAAACAGGAAGTACCGGCCGCTGGTTTACATCTGTTCCCCGTTCCAGGGAGATGAGGATGGGAATGCGGCGAAGGCCAGACGGTTCTGCCGTTTCGCGGTGGACCAGGGAGCGATCCCGCTGGCGCCGCACCTGCTGTTTCCGCAGTTTATGGAAGAAAGATCGGAATGGGAGCTTGCGCTGTTCATGGGCATGGTGCTGTTGGGCCACTGCTCGGAGGTGTGGGTGTTCGGTGAGAGAATTTCTTCCGGGATGGAAGCGGAGATTGCGAAGGCGGAGAAGAAGCAGATGAGGATCCGTTATTTTACGGAAGACATGAGGGAGGTTTGAATTTTATGAAGCTTATTTTGCAGATAGCCGATGTGGTATCAGATGCGAAGAACTGCCGCTACCCGAACCGGGTGCCAGTCATGAGCGCGGAGGAGCTGCAGGCAGCAGTGAGATTTGACCATGTGTGTGCGGAGTATAAGGATAATTACCGCAGTGTGGGAAATTTCATCCGGTCGAATGTGATTGTGATGGATTGTGACAATGACCATTCGGAGAACCCGGAGGAATGGATCACGACGGAGAAGATGAAAAAGCTCTTTGAGGATTATTCCTTTGCGGTGGCGCCCAGCCGTCATCATATGGTCCCGAAGGACGGGAAGGCGGCGCGGCCGAAGTACCATGTGTATTTTGAAATCAATGAAACGGAAGACGCGGAGTATTACGCGGCGCTGAAACGTGCGATCCAGAAGGTGTACCCGTTCTTTGATGACAATGCCCTGGATGCGGCGAGGTTCATTTTCGGTGCGGATTGCGGCGAGGTGTGCTGGCACGAGGGATGGAAAACGATTGACGAGGAAGTGGAGGTTCTGGCCGGGACCGGAGATGAGGACGCGGACGACGGCAGCTGGAGACCGGATGGGAAAATCTCCCAGGGAACCAGGAACCGAACGCTTTCCCATTTTGCCGGACGTGCATTGAAGCGTTTCGGGGAGACGGAGAAGGCGAAGAAGATTTTTCTGGAAGAAGCGGCGAAATGTGATCCGCCTCTGGATAAGGAAGAACTGAAAACCATCTGGCACTCAGCTTTGAAATTTTACCGGAACACGGTGCAGACGCAGGAAGGCTATGTGGAGCCGGATGAGTACAACAGCGATTTTCGGGACGGATCCCTGAAGCCGGGCGATTATTCTGATATCGGACAGGCGAAGGCGCTGATTAAGGAATACGGCGGAGAGCTGCGTTTCTCCGAAGCCACGGATTTCCTGCGCTATGACGGTCAGGCGTGGATTGAGGACAAGCAGTACGCGGTGGGCGCCCTGGAGGAATTCCTTGACCTGCAGCTGGAAGATGCGAATGACTGCGTACAGCGGTTGGCGAAAGCGCTGGTGGCAAGCGGCGTGGATGAGGAGACGGTGAAGGCCGGCGGGAAGCCGTTGGAGAAGGCCGTGACCGGAAAGCAGATAAAGCTGTTCCACGCTTATATAGCTGCGCGGGGTTATCTGGCGTTCGTCATGAAGCGCAGGGATTGGAAGTATGTGGCGTCGGCGTTGAATGTGGCGAAGCCGATGATCCTCATCAATGTCAATTCCCTGGATACGGATGAAAACCTGCTGAATACGGCCGGAAGCGACGTTTGACCTGAAGAAGGGGCTGGATGGCGGGAAGCCACATGATCCGGCGGATTACATCACGAAATGTACGGCGTGTGCTCCGGGAGGTGAAGGAAAGAAACTGTGGGAGGATGCCCTGGATCTGTTTTTCTGCGGGGATAAGAGCCTGATCGCGTATGTGCAGCAGATCGTGGGAATGGCTGCAGTCGGCCGGGTCTATCAGGAGCATCTGATTATTGCCTACGGCAGTGGTGCGAACGGGAAGTCTACGTTCTGGAACACGGTGGCGCGGGTGATGGGAACCTATTCCGGGAAGCTGTCGGCGGAGACGTTGACCATGAACTGCAAGCGGAACGTGAAGCCGGAAATGGCGGAGCTGAAGGGCAGACGCCTCATCATTTCCTCGGAGATGCAGGAGGGGATGCGGCTGAATACGTCGATGGTCAAGCAGCTCTGCTCCACGGATGAGATTTTCGCGGAGAAGAAATACAAGGCGCCGTTTGCCTTTTCTCCAAGCCATACCCTGGTGCTGTATACGAACCATCTGCCTAAGGTTGGAGCAACGGACGACGGGATCTGGCGGCGGCTGATCGCCATTCCGTTCAATGCGAAGATTGAGGGGAAGAGCGACATCAAGAATTATTCGGAATTCCTGTTTGAGAATGCCGGGGCTGCCATCATGGCTTGGATTATCGAGGGCGCGAAGAAAGCCATTAATCTGCATTTCCATACGCCTCTGCCGAAGGTGGTGCAGGACGCGATTGACACATACCGGGAGGAAAACAACTGGCTCGGTCATTTCATCAGCGAGTGCTGTGATGTGGATCCTTCCTATAAGGAAAAGTCCGGTGGGTTTTATCAGCAGTACCGGGCGTACTGCACACTTTCCGGGGAATATATCCGCGGGACAGCAGATTTTTACTCGGCGATAGAGAAAGCTGGATTTATCCGCAGACGGACGAATTCCGGGAACATTGTGTGCGGCCTGAAGCTGAAAGAGGGACAGGATTTCCTGTGATGAAGGTCGTGGAGATGCAGACACAGACCTTTTCGAGTGTAGGTGTGCAGGTCGTGACGGTTGGAATGAAAACATTTTCAACAGTGACATATGGCAGTTTTTCCAACGGCGGGAAGGTCGTGAATGTCTGCGGAGTAACTTTTTTCAAAATGGGATTTTTTAAAGAATCCTGATTTTAAGCCATTTGTGGAGGTAGTGGATGTTCTATATAAAAGTTCCTATAAGGAAAGAAAAAAATCCTTATATAAAAGTTACATATAGGCTTTCACAATCTCCACACGATGACTTTGACGGAGGTATGGCGGTGCATGAGAAGAGCATTGAGCAGAAATTGATTTCGGAAGTGAAAAGGCGCGGTGGGATCTGTCCGAAGTGGGTGTCACCAAGCTTTGACGGGATGCCCGACCGGATTGTGTTGCTGCCGGGGCGGCATATCGGATTTGTGGAAGTAAAGGCTCCGGGCAAAAAGCCGAGGCCACTGCAGAAATCCAGACACAGGCTTCTGGCAGCTTTGGGTTTTACCACCTACATACTGGACGGAGCGGAACAGATTGGAGGGATTCTGGATGAGATACAATCCTCATGATTATCAGAAATATGCGATTGAATTTATAAAGCAGCATCCGGTGGCTGCGGTATTCCTGGATATGGGAATGGGCAAGAGCTCCATTACCCTGACGGCGGTTATGGAACTGATGTATGAAAGCTTTGAGGTGCAGAAGGTTCTGGTGATCGCGCCCTTACGTGTGGCGCGGCATACCTGGGGCGAAGAAATTGAAAAATGGGACCATCTGCATGGATTGAGGTATTCCGTGGCAGTAGGATCCGCGGCGGAGCGGAGGGCGGCACTCCAAAAGGATGCGGATATTTACATCATCAACCGGGAGAACGTGCAGTGGCTGGTGGAGTCGTCCGGGATGCCGTTTGATTACGACATGGTGGTGATTGATGAGCTGAGTTCCTTTAAGAACTGGCAGTCAAAACGCTTTCGGTCGCTGATGAAGGTGCGGCCGAAGGTGAAGCGGATTGTAGGACTGACCGGGACGCCATCTTCCAACGGGCTGATGGATCTGTTTGCGGAATTTAAGTGCCTGGATATGGGGGAACGCCTGGGGAGGTTCATCGGACAGTACCGTGTAGATTATTTCACGCTGGATAAGATGAATGGGCCGGTGGTTTACAGCTACAAGCTGCGGCCGGGAGCGGAGCAGCGGATTTATGACAAAATCTCTGACATCACCATTTCCATGAAGGGAACGGATTACCTGAAAATGCCAGAGCTGATCAGCACGGAACACCGGGTCTATATGGACGATGTGGAGACGCGGCGTTATGAGGAAATGAAGCGGAACCTGGTGCTGCAGCTGCCGGAAGGGGAAATCACGGCGGCGAACGCGGCGTCCCTGTCCGGGAAGCTTCTACAGATGGCGAACGGTGCGGTGTATTCGGATGTTGGCGGTGTAGAGGATATCCATGACCGGAAATTGGATGCTTTGGAGGACATCCTGGAAGCAGCGAACGGAAAACCGGTGCTTGTGGCCTACTGGTACAAACATGACCTGGAGCGGATCACCAGACGGCTGGATGCTTTGAAGGTGGAGTACGTAAGGATTTCCTCTCCGGGAAGTATTGAGATGTGGAACCGTTGCGAGTTTTCCGTCGGTCTGATCCATCCGGCTTCTGCCGGACACGGGCTGAACCTGCAGAGCGGCGGTAGCACATTGGTGTGGTTCGGGCTGACATGGAGCCTGGAGTTGTACCAGCAGACGGTGGCGCGGCTCTGGAGGCAGGGGCAGACATCCGGGACGGTTGTGGTGCAGCATATCATAACCGCCGGAACGATGGATGAGCGTGTACTGAAAGCGCTGGAAGAAAAGAATGGCACACAGGCGGCACTGATTGATGCCGTGAAGGCGGAGGTGGGGAAGCATGGCAGCAAATAAGAATCTGGCGGAAAATCCGTATGAACGCCTTGCGAATGCCATTGTGCTGCAGGCCGTGGCGGATTACCGGGCGGCGTTAAAAAAGGTGTAGCATAATCCGGGAAATCAGGATGCTGTTAACGAGGCTTTGCAGTTGGAGAAATTCTTCCGGTCGCAGTGGTATGAGATGCTGACAAAGGTGGACGGCGAGTACCTGATCCGGAGGCTGCAGGAAGAGGTGAGAAAAGTATGAGTGGAAAAGAATATCTGGAACAGGTGTACCGCTTTCACCAGCGGATCCTGTCAAAGGAAGCGGAACTGGAAAGCTACAGGGATTTATCCATGAGTATTTCCGGCAGCGGCTATGAAAGAAATTATAATGCGACACGGAATACGGATCCGCCTTATGTGAAGTATTCCAACATAATCATGGACATTGAGCAGGAGATTAAAACAGACCAGGCTGAACTTGGAAATCTGAAATATGCAGTCGGACTTGAAATTGACAGGTTGGAATCCGTAAATGAACGGATGGTCCTGAGATATCGGTACCTGATGTTTATGACATGGGGCGAAGTTGCCAAAAAGCTGCATTATTCCAAACGCTGGGTCATTCGGATCCATGACCGGGCAATTTTCAATTTTGAACGGATGATGGAGGAGAAGAAAGATGAGTTATAGAGAAGCTGTAGAAGATAAGATACCGAGGGAAAGAGATGCGAAAGGTTTTGACTGGTATTACCCGCTCTGCCATATCTGCGGGGCGCCGGTACATACATGGAAATACGTGCGCGGCACAAAATATGTATGTGATGGATGCAGGGACTATTTCCGTGAACAGAAAAAACTGGAGCAGGATGTCGGCCAGACAGAGAAAAAAGAGAAGCGCCTTCAAACTGCAATAAAGAGGATTTCCAGGGTGGCGGAGATTGGTTTTTACCATGATGCGATTGAATGTGTCCGCGGGAAGCTGGAGACACCGGGATGGTTCCAGAGTACGGAGGAGATTATGACAGCGCTGGAACTTCTGCGGTGTGGTGTCAGGATTCATCATCAGGTGAAGGTATATGCTTATTCCGTAGATTTTATTTTGCCGGATCTTCATGTGGCACTTGAGATTGACGGCAGAGTGTTTCATGGGAAGGACAAAATAAGGCAGCAGGAAATGAGAGACAGGCTGATTGCGGAAAAACTGGGAGAGGGATGGCAGGTCATTCGGATTGATACGGATAACATCAATACAAATGTTACGAAGCTTCTGCCGGTGATAAAAGCTGTTTTGAGGGAGAGAAAAAAGAAGCCATCCCAGTTCACTCCAGTTCACCCCGGTTCACCTTGAGTTCCGGCCTTAAAGTAGTATAATGGCATTAGTGAAAATAGACGAATGCGAAATACTGCAAGCTCTGAGAGAGAAATCTTTCAGGGCTTTTTCTATGGATGGAGGTGTGGAGATTGCCGAGAAGACCGAAGCGGCCGTGTTCTTTTCCAGGCTGTCCGAACCTGACAGACGGACGGTTCTGCGAAGAGCATCAGAAGATGGAGAATAAAAGATACGAGAAGTATGACCGGAACCCGCAGACGAAGAAGCGGTACGGCAGGGCATGGAAGCGGATCCGTGACAGCTATGCCGCGGCGCATCCATTGTGTGAGGTCTGCCTTGCGAAGGGAATCTATGTTCCAACCGAGGAGATCCACCACAAGCTACCATTGAGCGAGGGCGGCACACATGACAGGGCCAACCTGATCGCACTCTGCAAACCGTGTCATTCACGGATCCATGCGGAGCGTGGCGACAGATGGCATAACCAGCCGAAAGCCTGAAGGCCAGGGGCGGGGGAAATCTCTGCGTCCTTTTCTCCAGGGAACGGTGCGGGGGGTGTCGTGCAGAAAAACCGGAATTCAAACAGGGTATTAATCAAACGAAATCAAACAATTCAAAGAAATCAAAGGTGGTGAGGGAAGGTGGCGAAGGACGGGACCAGACGCGGCGGCGCGAGGCTGGGCGCGGGACGGAAGCCGAAGGCGCTGACGGAAAAGATTGAGACCGGTCGGGAGGCAAAGGTTGTGGAACTGCCCGCGCCGGCTTCCATCGAAGGGGCGGATATGCCGCCGGTCCGGGAATTCTTAAAAGCAAAACAGAAGGACGGGAAAGACCTGTGCGCGGCAGAGGTTTTTACGGACACATGGAAATGGCTGAAAGACCGCGGGTGCGACCGGCTGGTGAGCACCCAGCTTGTGGAGCAGTATGCCATGTCGGTATCCAGATGGATCCAGTGTGAGGAATGCATTTCCGAATACGGGTTTCTGGCGAAGCATCCGACGACAGGGAACGCGATTGCGTCCCCGTATGTTTCCATGTCCCAGCAGTACATGAAACAGGTGAACCAGATCTGGTATCAGATTTACCAGGTAGTGAAAGAAAACTGCTCTGTGGAGTGGCAGGGTGCTACGCCGCAGGACGATGTGATGGAACGGCTGCTCAGGACAAGGGCAGGCCAGTGACGGGGGTAGAGATGGAGAAAAAGACACAGTATTACATGGAGGATGTGGAGAAGCTGATCCCTTACGCAAGGAACGCGCGGACACATTCAGAATTACAGATTGCGCAGATTGCGGCGAGCATCCAGGAATTCGGGTTCCTGTCGCCCATCATCATTGCGAAGGACAACACGATCCTCTGCGGGCATGGCCGCTTCTACGCGGCGCAGAAGCTGGGGCTGAAACAGGTGCCATGCATCAAGGAGGAATACCTGACGGAGGCACAGAGGCGCGCTTACATCCTGGCGGACAACCGGATCGGACTAAATGCCGGATGGGATAATGAGCTCCTGAAAGTGGAGATCGCGGATCTGCAGGGTGTGGATTTCAACGTGGAGCTGACCGGCTTTAACGACAAGGAGATTGTGGAGCTGTTCTCGGTGGATGTGGAAGGGCGTCCGGCAGAGAATAAGGAGTATGACGAGGAGGAGTTCGGGGATGAGGAATTCGAGCATGAATGTCCCAGATGCGAGTTCCGGTTCAACTGAGCACCGGTTCCCGTGGAAATGGAAACTGTCTGACCTGAAAAAGGTGGAGAAGAACGGGAAAACAGTGTTCAGCTGCTTTTCCTGCGGCGGAGGGTCTTCGATGGGCTACAAGCTGGCCGGATATGACGTGGTGGGGAACTGCGAGATTGATCCGGACATGGAGAAAATCTACGTGCAGAACCATCATCCGGCGCACACCTACCTGATGGATATCCGGGAGTTCAACCGGCCGCAGGTGCTTCCAGACGAACTGAAAAATCTGGATATTCTTGACGGGTCGCCGCCCTGCAGCGTGTTCTCTGACGCAGGCGACCGGGAGAAGGCGTGGGGCAAGGAAAAATCCTTCCGCGAGGGGCAGAAGAAGCAGCGGCTGGATGACCTGTTCCTGCATTTTATCCATACGGCGGAGATCCTGCGGCCAAAGGTGGTCATTGCGGAGAATGTGAAAGGGCTTGTCCGCGGGAACGCGAAGGGCTATGTGAATGAGATCATCCGGGCGTTTAAGGCGGCCGGGTATGACGTGCAGATTTTCCTTCTGGATGCCAGGACGATGGGCGTCCCTCAGAGGAGGGAGCGGGTGTTCTTCCTTGCAAGGCGCTCGGATCTGGGACTGCCGAAAATAAAGCTGCATTTTGATGAGCCGCAGATCAAGTTCGGGGATGTCAGGAGTGAACACGGCGTCCCGTTTAAGCAGAGGATGATGGCGGATCTGGTGGCGCGGCGCAAAAAGGGCGATACCTGCTTTGCGGATATTTCCATGCGGGAGCGGGGAAAGAGATCCATGTTCACAGACCGGCTGGCTTCGGATGAGCTGGTGGCGCCGACCAATACGGCCAGCGGGGCACTGGCGCGTTTCTATGATGGGGAGAAATATTCGGCGCATGATTTTATCGCCACGCAGACCTTCCCGGAGGATTATGACTTCGGGGATCAGGTGGTCCAGTACATCTGCGGGATGAGCGTGCCGCCGGTGATGATGGCACAGATTGCGCGGGAGGTGTATGAGCAGTGGCTGAAATGAGGGATGCAGAATGAAGTATAAGCCGACACGGTTCATGGCAGCCGGGTCTTCTTATGATAAAAATGCGGCAGATTTTGTCGTGATGTTCATTGAGCAGCTGAGCCATACGAAGGGCAGATGGGCGGGGAAGAAGTTCCAGCTGCTGCCCTGGCAGGAGCAGATCATCCGGGATGTGTTCGGGATCCTGAAGCCGGACGGGAAGCGGCAGTTTACGACAGCCTACATTGAGATCCCGAAAAAGAATGGAAAGTCCGAGCTGGCTGCGGCTTTGAGCAAGCGGAGCAAGGTGCTGACGGCAAATAAGCGGATCTGTAATCATGCAAACAATGGTTTTTACCAGGTGCTGTCCGCGGAGGTCGGGACGAAGCACGGCCTGAATGTTTCCGGGCTGGTGCTGGATGAGGTCCATGTGCAGCCGAATCGGAAGCTGTATGACGTATTGACGAAGGGATCCGGGGACGCGCGGGAGCAGCCCCTGTATTTCCTGATCACGACGGCCGGGACGGATACGAATTCCATCTGTTATGAGCTGCACCAGAAGGCACTGGATATTATCGAGGGCAGGAAGATTAATCCGACGTTTTACCCGGTGATTTACGGTGCGGATGACGCGGACGACTGGACGGATTCGGAGGTCTGGAAGAAGGCGAACCCGTCCTTGGGGCATACGATCTCCATTGACAAGGTGGAGGCAGCCTGTGAGTCGGCGAAGCAGAATCCGGGCGAGGAGAATTCCTTCCGGCATCTGCGGCTGAACCAGTGGGTGAAACAGGCGGTGCGCTGGATGCCGATGGAAAAATGGGATGCCTGTGCGTTCCCTGTGGATGAGGAAGAGCTGGAGGGGCGCGTCTGCTACGGCGGGCTGGATCTTTCATTAACCACGGACATCACGGCTTTTGTGCTGGTGTTCCCGCCGCTGGATGAGGAGGATAAATATATCATCCTGCCGTATTTCTGGATCCCAGAGGAGTCGGTTGACCTGCGGGTGAGGCGGGACCATGTGCCGTATGACGTCTGGGAGAGGCAGGGGCTGATCCAGACCACGGAAGGGAACGTGATGCATTACGGATACATTGAAAAATTTATTGAGCGGCTGGGTGAGCGGTTCAACATCCGGGAGATTGCTTTTGACCGGTGGGGCGCCGTGCAGATGGTCCAGAACCTGGAAGGGATGGGCTTTACGGTGGTCCCGTTCGGGCAGGGGTTCAAGGATATGTCGCCGCCGACGAAGGAGCTGATGAAGCTGACGCTGGAGAAAAGGCTGGCACACGGCGGGAACCCGGTGCTGCGGTGGATGATGGACAACATTTTCATCCGGACGGATCCGGCGGGGAATATCAAGGCGGATAAGCAGAAGTCCACGGAGAAGATAGACGGCGCGATTGCGACGATCATGGCGCTGGATCGGTCGGTGCGGTGCGGGAATGCGAATGCGCCGAGTGTTTATGATGAGAGAGGGATTTTATTCCTGTAACAGAAAGGACAGGTGGTTTTCATGGGGATTTTATCAGGATTGTTCCGGTCAAGGGATAAGCCGAAAGACAGCACGGCGGGGAGCGCGTACCGGTTTTTCTTCGGGACGTCACAGTCCGGGAAGCTGGTGACGGAGCGGAGCGCCATGCAGATGACGGCGGTGTATGCCTGTGTCCGGGTGCTGTCGGAGGCGGTGGCCGGGCTGCCGGTGCATCTGTACCGCTACAGCGGGGACGGCAGCAAGGAGAAGGCGATGGATCATCCATTATATTTTCTGCTGCATGATGAGCCGAACCCGGAGATGAGTTCTTTTGTGTTTCGGGAGACGCTGATGACGCACCTTCTGTTATGGGGGAACGGCTATGCGCAGATCATCCGGAACGGGAAGGGCGAGGTGGTGGCGCTGTATCCGCTGATGCCGAACCGGATGACGGTGGATCGGGATTCCCACGGGAACCTGTATTATGAATACCAGCTGAGCACGGATGAGCCGCGGATTGACGAGCCGGGGACGGTAGTCCTGCATCCGTCGGAGGTGCTGCATATTCCGGGGCTGGGCTTTGACGGCCTGGTGGGATATTCGCCGATCGCGATGGCGAAGAATGCCATCGGTCTTGCAATCGCCACGGAGGAATACGGGGCAAAGTTTTTTGCGAACGGCGCCACGCCGGGCGGGATCCTGGAGCATCCGGGGGTTGTGAAGGATCCGGCGAAGGTGCGGGAGAGCTGGTAGAGCGCTTTTGGCGGCAGCGGTAATTCCAATAAGGTGGCCGTTTTGGAGGAGGGCGTGCGCCCAGAGGGGCGTCATTGATAGTAGAGTTTGGTACTACCACCCACAATCATGGGTGAGTTGACCTGCCTTACCGCAATGCGAAAGCTGATACGAGAACATAGCACGGCAGGAAAGCGGTAAGTTACCCAAAGGCTAAAGGGTACGACTGAACCGCCACAACAATCGGATATGAGGTTTAAGTTATCTACTGAACGTGAGACTTGAGTGTCCATTTCCAAGGGGAATTGGGAAATTAGCCTGTTACCCATTCTGTGACTGGCTGTCTTTACATCCTTCAAAGGCAGCATGATTGCAAATGTCACGGCACGAGCAGGAGAACCTGTGTTAAAGGGTCTAAAGCGGAACCGACAATCCGAACGCACCAAGCAATGACGCTAACTGGGGATACCCTAAAGGCGGATGCCGAAAGGCTATAGTCTATAGGACTTGAATACCGCCCACGGGTACGGAGCGTTCGTAGTAGTCCGAGAGAGTTAATGGCTCTTACATGGCGAAGGAACGCAGTTTATGCAACTCTAAAAAGAAAGGTGAAAGGGAGGAGAAACCTCAATGAAACCAACATCTGAAATTTTAGAACGAATGTACAGAAATTCTGAAGAGCATTCAGACGGTATCTACACGCGGCTCTATAGGTATCTTTTGCGAGAGGATATTTATATGACCGCCTACAAGAACCTTTATGCAAACAAGGGCGCAGGAACCGAAGGCATAGATAACGATACAGCGGATGGTTTTGGCAAGGAATATGTGAATCAGATTATTGATGAATTAAAGAACCTGACCTATGAGCCTAAAGCTGTAAAACGTGTCTATATTCCTAAGCGCAACGGAAAAATGCGTCCGTTAGGTATCCCATCATTCAGAGACAAGCTGATACAGGATGCGATACGACAGATACTTGAAGCAATTTATGAGCCTGTTTTCAGTGCCCACTCGCACGGATTCAGACCGAATAGAAGCTGTCATACAGCGCTGAAAGAAATCAGTCGTTCGTTTCGCGGTACGAAGTGGTTTGTCGAAGGTGATATTAAGGGATGCTTTGACAACATCGACCATGCAGTTCTGTTGAATTTGCTTTCTGAAAAGATTAAAGACAGCAAGTTTATAAATCTGATAGGCAAGTTTCTGAAAGCAGGCTACATGGAAAACTGGGAGTACCACAAGACATACAGCGGAACTCCGCAAGGCGGCATTCTTTCACCGATTTTGGCGAATATCTATTTGCACGAATTGGACAAGAAAATTGAAGCCATGCAAAAGGAGTTCAATGCGCCTGCAAAACATGCCTATACACCGGTATACGGTAAAAAGGTGCGGGAAATTGTCAAACTGAGAAGCCGTTACGGAAAGTGCGATGATGAAGCAGAAAGGGAAGAACTGTTAAAACAGATTCACAAACTCGAAGTTGAAAAACGCAGACTGCCTTATAAAGACGCTTCTGACAAGAAAATCGCCTATGTGCGCTATGCGGATGATTTTATCATCGGTGTCAGCGGAAGCTGTGAAGATGCGGAGCATATAAAGCAGGAGCTTACACAGTTCGTAGCAACAAAATTAAAACTGGAACTGTCCGATGAGAAAACAAAAATCACGCACAGTTCTGATAATGCACATTTTCTTGGATATGACATCAATGTGCGCAGATGTCAGGAATCCAAAAGGAAAGCCAACGGAATTGTACAGAGGACGCTCAATAACTCTGTGGAATTGCTTATTCCTATGGAGCGGATTGAAAAATTCATGTATGACCGTGAAATTGTCATTCAAGGGAAAGATGGCGGTCTCGTTCCGTGGCAACGAAACTCGATGGCAGGTCTTACAGACCTTGAAATTGTAGATACCTATAACTCGCAGACTCGCGGAATCTGTAATTATTACAGCATAGCCAGTAATTTTTCAAAGCTGACGTATTTTGTCTATCTGATGGAATATAGTTGCCTGAAAACACTTGCAAAGAAGCATAAAACCAGAATATCGGGTGTAAAGAGAATGTTCAAGTGCGGTAAGTCATGGGGCATTCCCTACGAAACGAAAAAAGAGAAAAAACGTATGATGATTGTAAAATTCTCTGATTTCAAACGTGGGACTGTCTTTGATGAGCCAAATGTAGATATGGTGAAAAATCATATTCATTTTAACACAAGAAACTCTCTTGAAGCCAGATTGAAGGCTTGCAAATGTGAATTGTGCGGTGCGGAAGGCGACGGAATTGCCTTTGAAATCCATCATATCAATAAGATGAAGAATCTCAAATGTAAAGAGCAATGGGAAATGGCGATGATTGCAAGAAAGAGGAAAACGTTAGTCGTTTGCAAAGAATGTCATAAGAAAATTCATCATTCGTAAGAGCATGAATGGAAAGCCGTGTACATCGAGAGGTGTAAGCACGGTTTGGGGAGAGGCTTGTGCAAACCGACATTGGAAACAATGCACGGCGGCACTTGCCTACTCTACATGAAATACACGCCCATTTCCATTTCACCGGAGCAGGCGCAGTTCCTGGAAACGAGGAAGTTCCAGATCAGCGAGATCGCACGGATCTTCCGGGTGCCGCCGCATATGATCGGGGATCTGGAGCACAGCACGTTTTCCAATATCGAGCAGCAGTCTCTGGAATTCGTGAAGTATACACTGGAGCCGTGGCTGGTGCGGTTTGAACAGTCGATGGCGCGGACGTTATTAACGCCGGGGGGAGAAGAAGGATTATTTCGTGAAGTTCAACGTGGACGGGCTCCTGCGCGGGGATTACCAGAGCCGGATGAACGGCTATGCCACGGCGCGGCAGAACGGCTGGATGAGCGCAAATGATATCCGCGAGCTGGAAAACCTGGACAGGATCCCGGACGAGATGGGCGGCGACCTGTACCTGATCAACGGGAACATGACGAGACTGCAGGATGCGGGGCTGTTTGCCGGAAATGCATCCGGTGTGGCTGGCGATGGCGGAGCCGGTGGAGAAATGAGAAACCGGACAGCACCGCCTGGTGCGGGAATGTCTGCCGGAAATGCATCCGGCGGGAAGGAGGATATGACAGGGAAATGAAAAGATTCTGGAACTGGAGGAGCCGGAAGGTTCAAAATCTGGATACCGGGCAGGAGAGTGTGGAGAGGACGCTGTTCCTGAACGGGACGATTGCGGAGGAGAGCTGGTTTGACGATGAGGTCACGCCGGCCCTTTTTAAGGAGGAATTGGAGGCCGGGAGCGGTGACATCACGGTCTGGATCAATTCTCCGGGCGGGGACTGCGTGGCCGCGGCGCAGATTTATAACATGCTCATGGATTATAAGGGGAACGTCACGGTGAAGATTGACGGGATTGCGGCTTCGGCTGCTTCTGTCATTGCGATGGCCGGGACGAAGGTGCTGGTTTCACCGGTAAGTATGCTCATGGTCCATAATCCGGCCACGATTGCCTTCGGGGACTCCGCGGAGATGAAGAAGGCGATCGCGATGCTGGATGAGGTGAAGGAGTCCATCATCAATGCCTATGAGATCAAGACCGGCCTGAAGCGGGATAAGATCTCCAGGCTGATGGATGCGGAGACCTGGATGGACGCGAACAAGGCTGTGGAACTGGGCTTTGCGGATGAGATTATGAAGCGGGCCGGCACGGACAGCGGCGCGGAGGATCTGGATGTGCCGCAGGTGTCCATGATGTTTTCCGAGGCGGTTGTGACCAACTCGCTGAAGGATAAGCTGGCGGCGAAATGCCGGATTGGGAGACCGGCGGCGGAGCCGGGAACCGGATCCGCAGGGGCTGCGGGAGAAACTGTTGCTGAGGGTCGTTCTGTGGAGGAACTGGCAGGGCGGCTGGACATGATTAAATACCACATTTAAGGAGGAATTTTGCTATGACTATTCTGGAACTGAGAGAGAAGAGAAACAAGGCGTGGAACGCGGCGAAGGCATTCCTGGATTCCCACAGGACGGAGAAGGGGACGCTGACGGCGGAGGACGACGCCACCTACACAAAGATGGAGCAGGAGATCAATGACCTGGGGAAGGAGATCGCCCGCCTGGAGAGGCAGGAACAGATGGAGGCCGAACTGAATAAGCCGGTGAACACGCCGCTGACCGGGAAGCCGGGCGCGGGTGCGAAGAATCCGGAGGCAAAGACCGGCCGCGCTTCGGATGAGTACCGGAAGGCGATGCTGGACGCGATGCGCTGCAACTTCAAAAGGGTAAGCAATTACCTGCAGGAGGGAGTGGACGCGGACGGCGGCTATCTGGTGCCGGATGAGTGGGACAGATGCCTGATCGTTTCCCTGGAAGAGGAGAACATCATGCGGAAGCTGGCGACGCGGATTACCACGAGCGGCGACCACAAGATCAACATTGCGGCGACGAAGCCGGCGGCGCTGTGGGTTGAGGAAGGCGGGGAGCTGACCTGGGGTGACGCGACCTTCGGACAGATCCTGCTGGATGCTCACAAGCTGCACGTTGCGATCAAGGTGACGGAGGAACTGCTGTATGACAATGCCTTCAACCTGGAGGGCTATATCCTTGACCAGTTTGGCAGGGCGCTGGCGAACGCGGAGGAGGATTCCTTCCTGAACGGCGACGGCAGCGGGAAGCCGACGGGCATTTTTGACGCAACGGCAGGCGGCACGGTGGCAGATACCATTTCTGCGGTGGACTCTGATTCCCTGATTGACCTGGTGTACGCACTGAAGCGCCCGTACCGCAGGAACGCTTCCTTCATTATGAACGACGCGACGATTGCAGCGGTGAGAAAACTGAAAGACAGCAACGGAGCCTATATCTGGCAGCCGAGCTACCAGAGCGGCGAGCCGGACAGGGTGCTGGGCTACCCGGTGCATACTTCCGGCTACGCGCCGACGGACGGGATCGCGTTCGGCGATTACAGCTACTACAACATCGGCGACAGGGGCAGCCGTTCCTTCTCCGAGCTGCGGGAGCTGTTCGCGGGCAACGGCATGATCGGGTACGTGGCGAAGGAGCGCGTGGACGGCAAGCTGATCCTGCCGGAGGCAGTGCAGATTCTGAAGCTGAGCGCGGATGCGGGCTGATGATTTTTAACGGCGGCGGGGTGTAATGCCCTGCCGCTTCGATGAATGGAGGGATGGCTGATGTCGGTTGTGACGCTGGATGAAATGAAGGTGTATCTCCGCGTGGATTATGAGGATGAGGACAGCCTGATTGAGGATCTGATTGCGGCGTCCGGGAAGCTCTGCATGGACATCCTGCGGACGGATGACGAGGCTGTCCTGGAAGATGTGGAGAACGGGAAGGCCGCGGTGATGTATGCGGCGGCTTACCTGTTTGAGCACAGGGAGGAAGCGGACCACCACCAGCTGGATCTGACGCTGCGCGCCCTGCTGTTTGGAAGCAGGGAGGTGGGCTTCTGATGGACATTGCGCTTCTGAATGTGACAATCACGATCCAGAAATGTGAGGCTGTGGCGGATGCCGCCGGGAACCATGTGAACGAGTGGACGGATTATTATACCTGCCACGCCACGGTGGGCGGCGAGGACAGCGCGAAGGCTGCGGAATCGGAGGAGGCCGGGATGACGGCGGATCATCCGGGGATCAGCTTTACGGTGCGGTACTGCAGGGCTGCAGCCGCGGTGACCAGTACGGGATACCGGGTGCTGTTTGGGGATGATATTTACAATATCCTGTCCGTGGACCATATGAATTTCAAACGGAAATCCCTGAAACTGAAATGTGAGAGGATGAGGGCAAATGCGTAGCATTTCTTAAAATGCCCTCATCCGACCTGGCAGGTCCGCAGAGCGGGCGTGCCGATTCCATATGAAAGTGAGGCGGTGAAGATGGCTTCCGACAGAGTAACGATTGACCAGATGGCGTCCGCCATTATGGAGAGCCTGCAGGATTACGCGGACACGGCGGCGGATGAGATGAAGGAAGCCGTGAAGGATGCCGGGAAGACCGTGAAGAAGGAGATCCAGGCGAATGCGCCGGTGGAGACCGGGGCATATAAGAAAAGCTGGACGGTGAAGACGGTGCGGGAGACGTCGCAGTCCCTGGAAC
>JAJQEU010000105.1 GCA_021201535.1 Clostridiales bacterium
AGAAAAGTTTTCATCATCATTTATGCCGCCAACGGCGGTATGGTAACAATCATGTAAAACAGGCATGATTTTGCGCTTTAAACTGATTTTTGTGATCTCTGGTATAAATTTCTTTGTGCAATTTGCCAAACGTTTTTTCAAATTGGGCTTTTGACACCCAAACCATATATTCCTGTTCGATGGTATATTCAGAAAATCGTAAACCAGAAGAATGCTGATCTCAGGGGAATTCTGGAGACTCCGGATGAAAATATCAGCCTGGAGGTGTTTGGCTGTTCCGCAACTGACCGGAGCAGCGTCCGGCTACTTCCACAGCCGGATGGTCTGCAACAGTTTCTTCTTGTCGTCCGGAGCCATCTCTGCCAGTTCGTTCATAATATCCCGGTCAAGTGCGGTGGGCTGATATTCGGAATCAATTCGGCCGATCAGAGCATCCAGCGAGATATTCATCAGTTTCGCGTAATAGACCAGGATACGCAGAGACATCGCGGTTCGGTTGTTTTCCACATTGCTGATATAGCCCGGCGTCACGCCCAGGGCGGCGGCGACTTCGGCCTGTGTCAGATTTTTCTGAATGCGGAGTTCCTTTATTTTAGTTCCGAGAGTATCGTAATCATTTTGTGTCATGGGAAGACTTCCTTTTTGCTTTTATAGATATCGATGACTGCGCAGCAGTCAGTTTTGCTTATCAAACTATATAAAGTATACAATAAATATAACTGGAAATAAATATATTAATAGAATATAATGTATACAAACAGAGCGAACCGCAGAAGAAATCTGATGAACGTTCATTGAAAAATGGAAGGATGAGGCATATGAGCGGCAGCGGAGGAATACACTTTCTGATTGATTATGAAAACTGTGTTTGAAGAAAACAGATTTTAATGGAGTCAGAACAGATAAGTATTGATGGTGAATATGTCTGGCACTGGAGAAAACGCCGGGAAGCCGCTGTAATCGGCTCCCCGGGTGAGGATGTGACTTGTAACCATATAGCAGACGGCAGATAAATACAATGTCTGAGACCGCAAAGGAAACGACTTAATGTCGTTTCCTGTAATATCAGACAGGTATTGATTTCCTCAAAGGTCCTCAATCGCAGGAACTTCTTCCTCGAAGGTCTCTTCACCAAGCTCGTTGATGATCGTTCGTCCTGCTTTTCCATACTGATAGAGCTGGTCGAGAAACTCAATGGCAGCGCGGATCTTGGTTCTCAGGAGGTAGCCGCCTGACTGCGTGGCCCGTGCGAGCGTGTCCGCAGACAGGTTTGGCGACCAGTTGTAGGCGTGGGCGTGGAAATTCTGGATTTTCATCAGAACTTCGCTGATTTCATCTCTGGTCAGGGGCTGGAGCTGTTCTGCCTCATTTAAAAGGTTTAAGACAGTGCGGATCGGCTCCGGCTGGTCAGGGAACACGGTTTCCAGATTTTCAAATTCATGTTTTCCATCAATGACATCCTCAGAATAGGAGGCGCTGAGCGCGAACCAGGTGAATGTAGCTTCCGGGCAGCGCTCGGGGAAAATGAAATTTGCCATGTTTCGATAAGCGTTCAGGCGGGTTTTCTTTCCGAGACGTCCGATCAGTTCCGTTTCATCCACAAGAATCACCCAACCGTGATAGCCGAGCTGCTGAAACAGGTGCGCCATAAAATGGAAATAGTCTGAGCAGTGTTTTGTCTTACTGAAATTTGTATTATATTTTGCCGGCTGCCGGAAGATTCTGCGATAAATTTTTTTCAGAGCAGCATTCGCGACAAAATCTCCCTCCAGATCGGCCTGGAGGATAAACTTCTCATCGGAGTCCTCTGTGTTGAGGTAGGAACGGAGCAGGAAGTAGAGCTTGTCCGTTTCCAGCTGTTTGGCGGCGTAGAGCAGCATCTCATTTGCCACAGGGCTGTTGGCCGAGATTTTTTCCATCTCATGCATAAAACCGGGTTGGATTCGTTTGGGCAGACAGGTGTTTTGAATCACCTTCTGGTAAAACAGATAGAGCTTGTCCAGGGGTGTTTCCTTGCTGAGAGAGACGTAGGAAACCACCATGTTTTCTGAACTGGCGAGGTTAAAAATCGTGTTTAAAAGATGTGTTTTTCCCTCGCCGTATTTTCCGGAGATGATTTTCCCACCGGATTTCTGGTTTTCACACAGCTGATTCAGTTGCCCGGTAATTTCTCTCATGATTTTCGGGCGTGCATCAGAGAAACATGCACCGACTGCGCGGGAAGGAACGCCGGAGCGCAGTGCTTCAATTATATGTCGGGCTTCAAAATCAAATTCATGGCTGTTGTCTGTATCATACATTCTGAGTTACCTCCATGGCATCCATAATCAATTGCGCGATTCCGAAGCTGCCTGTATGGGCCCGAGCAGCCAGTTTTCTGGCTTCGTCTGTGTCAAGCGGTATCATTTCTGAGTTTTGTCTGTGTCTGGCCATATTTTCCGATATGGCGACGATTACTTCCGGTGTATATTCCTGAGCGGCCAGGCGATCCAGATCAATCATGTCCGAAAATCGGTTGAAGCGTTCGCTGACAATCTCATTCTGAATGCGCATCCACAGAGCCTGATAGGATTTCAGCCCCGCGTTTTCGTTGTCAAGGAGAATCCGGTCGAAGGCGTAGACAAAGAAAATATGATGCATGCTGTCAATGTCGTCGATCAGTTGCCGGATGCTCTCATAGGTGTCTTCGCGTTTCATTTTTGTGTAGTGGACGACTTCCAGGCTCGTGCGGCTGGTCAGTATCTCCATATCGTCGATGGCGATGAAGAGACCGGAATAGCCGCCCATATGGATGACTTCCGCAAGTGAGCGAAGCATGTTCCGTGCGTTATATTTTGTGATTCTTGAAGGATAAAATCCGAGTGCCCGAAGCTGGGTGATCTTTATCGTGCGGTCACTTTTCAGCCAGGCAAGCAGCAGATCCCGGTTCTGCTCTTCGAGAGTCGGATGGCCGAGGATGCTGCCGGTGAGCATACTGCAGGCCAGGGCGAAGCTGTTGTCCAAAAGGGGATTGTCCAGAAAAAGACGGCGCAGCTGTGATCGGATTTCCCGTCGGGTCACAGGATCCCCCGCGCCATTCTGTGAGAGATAGTCGATGAATTTCATGCCTTCCGGGATCTCTGCAGGGTCATAGCCCATCTCGCGGATGACGCATTGACTGGCTGCTTCCAGACAGTGCATGATATTACACTGTTCCAGAATTTCCACATAGATATCTCTGAAATCATGCATCCAGATATCGTTCGCGGAGAAACTGACCGTTTTATAATGTTCCTCCCGTGCGAGTCCGGTCACCAGGCGAAGAAAATGAGTTTTCCCGCTGCCGGGACGGCCGGTAATAAATTTTATTTTACTTCCGCCGCGGGGAATGTATTCCTGAAGATATTTTTCCTGCCAGAAATCGGTCAGAAAATCTATTCCGCAGGAGAGATCCGCCGAAGAGGATTTGTTCTCAAAATCAGACATTTTTCTGCCCCCTTTAATCGTTCATAAAACGGATGGTTGCCAGAAACTGTTCTTTTCCGTTTGCGTCAAGGATACGGATTGACTTCTTGCTGTAGCGCGTCGGTCCGAAGTCAAAGCGGCGGCCGCTTTTAGTCTCGTTCATTCCGTTGATAAATTCCGCGTAGAGACGTGCAATATCAAATGAAAAACTTTGGAGATTGTAATCTTTGCGGAAGCGGCTCATCGGCGCCATTAATTTATACAGAGTGGTGAGATACATGTCGGATCCGCGTTGCCGGTTCTGCTTCAGAATTGCCAGATCATAAGCTTCCGCCAGTTCGCCGGAAAAGCTCTGGGCGTTGAAATGTGCCTTTTGCAGCTTATCCTGTCCGGCTTTTACCGTGTTCACGAAACTGGAAGGGCGCATGCATTGGATGCGTTTCTTGTCCATATAGACATCCTGATTATCTACATCCAGACGAATCCGGTAGGGAAACATCTCATAGACCGGGAATTCGCCCTGCACGTCCAGCTCCATTTCACGGCAGATGTCGAGCATCTGGGAGGCAAAATCGCCGCTTTCAAAATAGGCTCTGCTGTCGAATGCATCAACATTTATCCGCAGACGTTCAATCGTGTCAGAAAGTGCGGCGGCGGTCTGTGCAAGACTGTCAAGATCGCGGGACAGATATTTGAGGTCGCCGCTTTCGGTTTCTTTTGAGATGTTTTTGGAAAGCTTCTGGAGGGCGGCAACGCTGTCTTTTATTGATTTCTCATCGGGAAGCAGAGACTGATAGAGATCTTCATAGTTCATATTCGTTCATCCTCTTTTCTGGTATTTTGAAGGCAACTGTTTCGAATGGTTTCGCCATAGAGCCAAACGGTTGTTCTCTGTAGAAAATTATATAGGAAATCAGGAAAGATTTCAACCGTATGTACCATAAAAATGAAAGATATGTTATGATAAAAGTTAAGTTATGACAGGGGTTACGTTATAACAGGATTACGGCTCAGATATCAGCAGAAGGGAGGCGGCCTATGGAACAGACATCCTATCAGTGGCAGGATGAGTGCCTGGAGCGTTGGATGGACCGCGGCGGGCGGGGGATGGTGCAGGCTGTCACCGGTTCCGGGAAAACAAGGCTCGCGCTGTGCGCGATCCTTGCGCTGGAGCAGAAAATCGGGCGGGACGTGCTGGTGAAAATTGTGGTTCCGACGAGCGCTCTGATGCGCCAGTGGGAGAGGGCTCTGCGGGAATTTCTGGCTGAGATGGAAGATGTTTCTGACAGGGGAGGAGTCGCTTCCGCCGTGAATGGAAGGGATTCCGGTTTTGATGAGAACATTCGCAGGGAAGACGGAAGAAATCGGATTAGTCTGCGCGGCGGCGGACGAAAGGGACCGACAGACCGAAAATATATGATCTATGTCATCAATTCCGCGCGCTATGAGCTGGCGCGTCAGATTCTGATGCAGCTGGAACGCGGGGAGGCCGTATTGCTGATTGCGGACGAATGTCATCACTATGCGAGCGGCGAGAATCAGCTGATTTTTGAATTTCTGACCCGGATCGATCCGGCGAAAGCAGATTATTATTCTCTCGGGCTTTCTGCCACACTGCCATCGGGGCAGGATGGACGTGTTCTGGCCGACGCACTCGGACCGCGGATTTATTCTTACGGAATGCGTATGGCCTCGGCTATGAAAACGGTCTGCCCGTTTGATATTTTTCATATATCATTGACATTTCAGAGGGAGGAGCGAGAGGAATATGAAGATCTTACCGAGAAGATACAGATTTGTTATAACCGGCTTAGAAAGTCCGTCCCTGATCTGGGCAGGCTGAGTCAGAAGGAACGGTTTGAGGAGCTTCGCAGGCTTAGTGCAGGAAAAGACAGGCGTGTTGCAAAGCAGGCATTGAGCTATATGAATCTCACTTATAAAAGGAAAAGTCTGGTTTGTCTGGCATCCGCCAGAATCTCCTGTGCAGAGGAACTGATTCGAAGAATTAATCCGGCAGAAAAGATTCTGATTTTCGGAGAACGTATCGCTCAGGCGGAGGAATTATATCGGATATTGTACCGGCATTATCCGGGGAAGGTCGGTCGCTGCCATTCGGAGATGGGAGAGCAGGCGAACCGAAATAATCTGGAACGGTTTCGTACAGGGGAGTTTCGAATGCTTATTACCTGCAAGTCGCTGGATGAGGGTGTTGACATCCCGGATGCCTCAGTGGGCATCATTCTGTCGGGAACCTCCGCGCAGAGACAGAGGACGCAGCGATTGGGTCGTATTATTCGAAAGCTGGAGGGGAAGAAGCGTGCGTCCCTCTATTATCTGCACATAGGGGAGACTTCCGAGGATATCTGTTATCTGCCGGGAGCAGGTGAAAATCGTCTTTTTGAAATGTTTTACGAATCGTCATACCGGAATTTTAAGAATCCTGAATATGACAGGGCGGCTATGGCGGTACTGGATGAATTGCGGAACGCGGAGTACAAAACGTTGAGAGAAGCAAGACGCTGCCTCGATTGCGGGCGCGTCCGGGGTGATTGGATGGAAGGGCGGGATGAGATTCAACGCCGGATATGTGACGCGTCAACGGTGGAGGAACGCAATTACTGGGTTTGTATGAAAAAGGTGTCGGCGGACATATAATAAAGTCAGTCGGGGGAGCCCGGTTGATTTTACAACCGATCAAGGAGGCATTTGGCTGTTCCTTGCTTCCACAGCCGGATGGTCTGCAGCAGATTTTTCTTGTCATCCGGATTCATTTCTGCCAGTTCGTTCATAATATCCAGGTCAAGTGCGGTGGGCTGATATTCGGAATCAATTCTGCCGATCAGAGCATCCAGCGAGATGCTCATCAGTTTCGCGTAATAGACCAGGATACGCAGAGACATCGCGGTTCGGTTGTACTGCTTTAATCTTAAAGGAAATTATTGGAGATAAAAACGCTATTAATAGGCATCTTAAATAAGGGGCTCTTTGAGGTGGAGGAATACGTACCCGTCCACACGCCGATGGCTTGAATACAATATCATAAAGATATCTTGAATTGTATATATCAATAACACATAATATATACAAATTCAATATATATTGTCAATTGGATGATTGAGTTTACGATGAAAAGGAAGAGCGCGCTGATGTACACAAAATAAGAAATGCTTTGCAAATATCGAAATCTGACATATAATGAATACAGATTTTACGGTAAAGATCCCATTTGCGGAAGCCGCAATGGGGATGAATACAGATGAGAAATGAAAAAGGGATAAGGTCTCATGATGAACAAGAAGGATTTACAGGTCGGTTTGGAAACTGCCTTTATAGATTACAGAACGCACTCCAATCTGGCCTGCCGACCGGAGTTTGTTTCTAATGATTCCGAGCGGGGAAAGCGCGTTATTTCCTCAATCGAACAGGAACTTCTGAATTGCAATGAATTTTCCATCAGTGTCGCTTTTATCACTCTTGGAGGGATTACGCCGCTATTGCAGGTTCTGAAGGAGCTGGAGGCGAGGGGCATTCGGGGA
The DNA here is from genome assembly GCA_021201535.1 of Clostridiales bacterium. GTDB lineage: Bacteria > Bacillota > Clostridia > Lachnospirales > Lachnospiraceae > Eubacterium_I. The sequence goes on from JAJQEU010000105.1 coordinate 6,981, forward strand.
AGGATTCTCACGACCGACTATCAGATGTTTAATGATCCGAGGGCGTTGGATAAGCTGCATGAGCTTAAGAATATTGAACTGAAGATGTTTCTTACTGATGAGGATCGGGACGGGTTTCACACAAAGGGATATATTTTTAAAAAGAAAGAGATGTACCGGATCATTATCGGCAGCTCAAATATGACAGCGAAAGCTTTAAAGGTAAACCGGGAGTGGAATACGAAGCTGGTCGGATATGAGTCCGGGGAAGTAATCGGCGATATCCTGCGGGAGTTTCACTCCTTATGGAATTCGTCGAACAGCCTGGACTATGATGTTTTTATCGAAGATTACCGAGTTCGCTATGATCTGGTAAAGAAGCAGAGAAAAATTGCAGGTGCACAGACTCCCGTCTCATTAGAAACATACAGACTGCAGCCCAATGCGATGCAGGTCGGTTTTGTAAAGAATATTAAGGCGCTACTCGCGAAAAAGGAGACGCGTGCACTTCTTATTTCCGCAACGGATACCGGGAAAACCTACGCGTCCGCCTTCGCACTTCGGGAGATGAATCCGAAAAAA
>JAJQEU010000038.1 GCA_021201535.1 Clostridiales bacterium
AGGAGAAACTAATGTGAAAGAAAGAAGTCTTTCATTGCTATTTGTGCCGCCAACCAAAAGGCGGCGGAATGGAGATTATCATGCAATATGACTTTGACACCATCATAAACCGCAGAAACACAACCGCCTGGAAATGGAAGGTCGGCGAAAATGAGCTTCCCATGTGGGTGGCAGACATGGATTTCCGAACCGCACCCGAGATCAGGGATGCCCTGCGAAAACAGGTGGAGCACGGTATTTTCGGCTACTCTTACATCCCGGAGGAATGGTATACTTCCATCATGAACTGGTGGAGCAGCCGCCACGGACTTACTGTGGAAAAGGACTGGCTGATATTCTGTACCGGTGTTATTCCCGCCATCTCCTCCGCAGTCCGAAAGCTTACCACGCCCGGAGAAAATGTTCTGATCCAGACCCCGGTATACAACGTATTTTTCAACTGCATTCGCAACAACGGAAGAAATGTTCTTGAAAACCGTCTGATCTACGACCGGAACACAGCCTCCTATCGGATTGACTGGGACGATCTGGAAAAACAGCTGGCGAATCCGCAGACATCTATGATGATCCTGTGCAACCCACACAACCCCATCGGAAAAATCTGGGATCGGCAGACCCTTGCCAGGATTGGGGATCTCTGTCTGCGACACCATGTCATCATTATATCGGACGAAATCCACTGCGACATTACTGAGCCGGGGATCGATTACATTCCTTTCTGTTCTGTGTCAGAAGCATGCCGTGACAACAGTATCTCCTGTATCTCACCGACCAAGACATTCAACCTTGCCGGACTTCACAGCGCCGCAGTGATGATCCCGAATGAATTTCTGCGACATAAGATATGGCGTGCCCTGAACACCGATGAAGTCGCCGAACCGAATTCTTTCGCTACCGCCGCCAGTATCGCCGCTTTCACGCAGGGAATCACATGGCTGGATGAGCTGCGCGCTTACATCTCCGGCAACCGCAGGCTTGTCAGTGAATTTATCGCGACAAATCTCCCACAGATTCAGATGATTCCATCCGAAGCCACCTATCTGCTCTGGCTGGACTGCACGGGTCTGCCGAAAACAGGCGACAGGCTCGCCTCCTTCATCCGGAAAAAGACCGGTCTGTATCTCGCAGACGGATCCGCCTACGGAGAGACCGGCGAGGGCTTTCTGCGAATGAATATCGCCTGTCCGCACGTGCTTGTGGAGGATGGTCTGCGGCGACTGAGGACCGGCATTGAAGCCTGCGGAGCCGCCCGAAAATAAACTCTCACAAATACAGTCTGACAGCAGACCGTATCATAATTCCATGTGTATTCTGCCCGTCTCGCCGATAGAACATCATCTAATATTTTCTATACTGAAATCCTGTTAATAACGAGACGCACCACCTGAAGAGAGCCACGACACACATGTCGTGGCTCCCCTCATTCATAAACTCAGGACAACTTCGTCTTATTGACCGCATGAATCAGTTCAGGATGAACCTCACCTGTCAGTTCCATGTACCGGCATACAGTTCGTCTGTCGCCTTTCCATATCTGACCATTCTGTCATGTACAGTCGCCTGAATGGTTTTCTGGAAATAGCAGGTATTTCCGCGCCTTGCGCACAGCGTATCATAACCGTCCCCATCCCAGTCACCGACCAGAATCTCATCTGTACTTTTCCCATAGGCAACGGTCATATCCGACGCACCGGAAGCAATACTGTTCTTAATATAGCAAATATTTCCGCGGCGCACCGCCAGTGTATCGATCACAGCCTCAGTACCGGAAGTATTGCCTTCCCATTTGCCGACCAGAACCTCATCCGTAGCTTTTCCGTAAGACACCGTTGCATAGGAAGAGGCAGCTGTATCATCCAGCGCGTTCTGGAAATAGTATATATTTCCGCTGATTCAATCGCAGGAATCACTTCCTGCGCTACAAGTACCTCACCGCACACAGAGCAATGGGATCCCTCCGTCAGGCCGGTCGAAGTCTCCGTCGCCGCAACCGCCTCATCGATGACCACCGTGTGCCCCGTCGCCGCGATCACTTCAGTGTATGTGTCGCCGCATCCCGTACAGGTATAAACAGATGCTCCGTCCTCCGTACAGGTGGCCGCTGTCACCGATGTCAGCTCGTAATCACAGTTTTCCGCGTCAGCAAGCGCCGCTTCGCAGTCCGCGCAGCTCACCGCATGCGTGCCGTCTTCATTGTCGGCATAAGCCAGTGAGGCGTGTTGATGCAGATACAGGGAATCTACGCTTCCCCAGCCGCCGCCCTGCATATCCAGCTGAATCACAAATGTAATCTCAGTATCCTCTTCCAGACAGAAGGTCACGGACGCGTCAGACCAGTAAGCAGCATCCGCATACCAGCCGGTCAGAATCGTTGTATCGCCTGTTGCAATCGTGTTTCCGTCGGCATCCAGAATCAGCAGAGTCACACCGTCGCCGTCTGCTCCCATTCCTTTCAGCTCCAGCGTATAGTAACCGGCTTCCAGAATCCCCCAGGTATAAGAGATTGTGCTGGTCACTGCCTCATCGGCACTGTTCCACCAGTGAGCCGCATAAGATCCCTCCAGAACATTCTCTGTGGAAGGCAGTGTAATCCCGGTTCCACAGGTAAAGCCTTCGGCAGTCTCAAATCCGGCCACATCACTGTCTGTAATCAGATTGGCTTCCTTCACAATCACATAACAGATCACGTCCACAGTCGTCGTACCGTCCGTGCACTCCTGACTCAATGTCGCTGTCCCGCTGATCTCATAAGTGACAGCCCTGCTCAGATCCACAGCCGCCACTTCATCCGCATCCCATACCACCGATTCGGCCACTGTGCCTACGCTGGATTTGCTGTAAACCACATTTACGGTATCCGGCATCTCCAGTGTCGCGTCGTCCGACATGATGTAGGTCAGTTCCGGATTCTGTACACTGCTCACATACAGTGTGTCTGTATAAGAACCGGTCTGTACATAATTATAAACATTCAGGGACTCCAGCGGATGTCCGCTCGCGTCAAACAGCGCCTGATTGTCCCACTCACTTCCGCCGTAGTCCTCGCTGTAAGGATCATAAGAGTACGCGTAACTGCTGGCCCAGCCGGATCCGTATGTCTCCCAGATGAGACTGTTTGCCGCAATCTGCGCCTCGAGCGCATCTCCTTCCAGACCGGTAATGTCGCCCACCGTGATCCACGCCGGCTCCCAGTAATATACACCGAGACCACCCACTTCGCTGACCGCATTGATCACATCGCGCAGCGCATTGGCCTGACCCTGTACAGAGGCTTCATAGACTTCATCCGAGCCCAGATCCGTATCACCGACCACGCTGTTGCCCTGTCCGTCCGTATCCTCCGCGGTATAAACATAGCTTGTCTCCGCTACCAGAACCTGCTTGCCGTAGGTATCCATCACAGTCTGCATCTGGCTTTTCAGATTCTCGTAGGTGCCATGCCAGAACGCATAGTATGATGTTGCCAGCACATCATAATCCACGTCATAATCCTGAAGATTTCCCGCCCACCAGGTCATCTCCTGGTTGTTCGGGTTCGCCACATGGATGGCAACCAGTACCTGGGACGCATCGTCGTAAGTCTCCTCAGAGAACCTGCGCACCGCGGCGCTCCCGGAAGAAAACAGTGTGCACATGCCCTCCATATCACTGTAGGACACGCCCGCGATCGCGTTGCTTGTCTCGTTTCCGACCTGCACCATGGATATCGTCACACCGGTTGCAGCGATCGTATTCAGACTCTCATATGTAAACGCATACAGAGCCTCTGCCTTTTCCGCTGTCGTGTAGTCTGTCCACGCTTTCGGAGTGAGCTGGCGATTCGGATCCGCCCAGAAATCAGAATAATGGAAATCAACCAGCATATCCAATCCCGCCTCATAGCAGGCCTCCGCAATCGTCACAGCGTTCTCAACATCACAGTTGCCGGCACCGTAACTGTTGCCGTCCTCGTCATAAGGATCATTCCACACGCGTACACGGACAGAAGTCACACCGCATTCGTCGGCGAGGAACTGACAGAAATCGGTCACTGTCTCGAGCTGATTACCGTCAAAATCATAATACTCGACACCGCTCGCATACTCAGAGACAATCGTGGATATATCCATACCCATGATGAAATCCTCCGTCAGCGTGTCAACCCGTTCAACCTCGATGCCGGCTGCCACGGCCTCCACATCATCTGTCTCGCAGAGAACAAGATTATCCAGACCGCCCCAATAGCCCGCAGGTGTCGTACCGGCTATATAAATAATAATGGCAGCCGCCTCATCCAGTGTGAACTCATCCGTAGAGAAAGTTTGCCAATCATCCCAGCCGATAGTCGTGATATCTGTCTTCTCCGTCAGAAGATTCCCTTCCGCGTCCGTGACATACAGGCTAAGCCCCGTGTCACTGTCCATACCTTCCAGATCCACCTGTACCTGATAAGTGCCGGCCGCCAGGTTCTCAACCGTATAAGATATCGTCACATCCGACTCCTCCGTATCAGACACCCAGAGATTCAGGTAATGATTGTCCGGATCCGACGCATATTCATCTGTCACTACAGACAGCTCCGGCGATACGCTCCAACCTGTGGTATCTCCGGTCTCAAAATCCGTATTCTCAAGATCTTCCGGAGTCACGGCGGTCTCCGCCTCACCGACTTCATAGGTGAGATATAAGCAGTCCGTCACATCCGTGTATGATGAATCCTGCAGTTCCGCCGCGATACAATAACTCCCCGCGGAACCAAAGGTAACCGTAGCGCTCAGCGAAAGCCCGCTGCCGCCATCGTAATCCGAATAGGTGACGTCATCGCTGCAGTCAGAATAATCATTCCATACATTCGTCCACCACCACAGATACAATCCGGCCTGAGAGAGATCTGTAACCGTCTCTCCATTGTAAGTCACCTCTGCCGTCAGTATCACGCTGTCGCCGGCCCGCAAATCATCCAGATCAACAGACGCATCTGCCGCTGTCGCCGTAACCGTCACCTGATAACCTTCTTCCGAAGAATCTGCATTCTCTGCAAAGGCCATGGTCGGCAACATGGAAACCGCCAGCAGGATGGCTGTCATCAAAGCCAGACATCGCTTCCTCACAGAATGTTTTCGTTGTTTCATTGTAAAACCTCCTCGTTTTTAAATTTTGCACCCGCAAAATCAAAGTCAGTTGATTTCCGGGCGCAGCCTCTCCTTTTCATGGAAAAATCCTACGCTTCCATTATAGAGTCTATTCTATTTTGTGTCAATTCACAAAAAGATGTATGTGCATATGTAAATAATCAGGACATCTGCACACAGTATGTGTTCAGGAAGACTCATCATAATCATCCAGAAAACTATACTTTTTTCCGTCAACATGATAGCCGATGATCGTCTTTAAATTCACATTATGGACACTGCGGAAAATATTCATCTCAATAAACTCACTTTTCTCCCGCAGCTGCGTGATCAGTTCCTTCATCTCGTCCCGTTTAGAGCCCTGCGTTCCGCCGCAGCTTATACAGTTTTCCGTAAAACGACAGGCACACTGTATGAAACACAGCCGGTTGTAATCCCGCCATGCAATGATATCCTCCTCCCGGATCAGATACATCGGCCGGATCAGCTCCATCCCATCGAAATTTTTGCTGTGAAGCTTCGGCATCATGGTCTCCACTTTTCCGCCGTAAAACATTCCCATGAGAATGGTCTCGATCACATCGTCAAAGTGATGTCCCAGCGCGATCTTATTACACCCCAGTTCCTTTGCATGAGAATACAGATGTCCTCTGTGCATCCTGGCGCAAAGGTAACAGGGATTCTTATCAATCGACGCAACCGTGTCAAAAATATCCGTGTGGAAAACAGTCAGCGGTATCCCCAGCAATTCGGCATTGTCCCGGATGATCCTCCGGTTTTCCTCATTATATCCCGGATTCATGATCAGAAATACCAGTTCAAAATTCGCCCTGCCGTGCCGCTGCAGCTCCTGAAACAGCTTCGCCATCAGCATGGAATCTTTGCCGCCGGAAATACAGACGGCAATCTTATCGCCGTCCCGGATCATCTCATACTCATTAATTCCCTTCGTAAACTTGCACCAGATATTTTTTCGGAACTTTTTTATCAGGCTCCGCTCGATCTTCGCGCGCTCCTCCTTCTGTGCGTCCTGCGCCTTCATCAGTTCTGCGAGCTGATATTTTAAAAAAGCGCGATAGCCTCCTTTGATATTGATTGCGCGGAAGCCGGCTTCCGATAACTCTTCAGCGACATCCGCGCTCTGATCGCCGGTATGGCAGAGCACATAGATGGTTTTTTCTGGCTCCGGCTGCGGCATGCGCTCCGGAATCTCATTCACCGGGATATTCAGGGCTCCCTCAATCGTGCCCCGGCGATATGTTTCCGCCGGGCGAATGTCAAGTATGACCCGCTCCGACGGATCCAGCCCCAGCAAATCCTCGATCTCAATTTCTCTCATGTCAAGTCCTCATATTGTCTGACAACAGTTCCCGCAGGGATCATACCCTGTGTCCTGAAAATCACAAGTCTTTCTTTGAGTTTATTATAGCAGACTTCCATCGTCCTTACACTCTTTTTCTCAAAATAAAATTTTCTATTTAAACAGCGCCCGGGATAACCCGGGCGCTGTATGAAGGGAGTATTACTCTATGTCTGAAAATCGTTTCGAAATCTAATCCTGCAGCGCATCATAACCCTCGGCTCCGCTGCTGATCCGAACCGCATTCTCCACGTTGTATACGAAAATCTTGCCGTCACCCGGATGACCGGTGTAAAGCGCTTTCTTGGCTGTATCAATGACCAGTCTCGGTGATACCTTGCTGACAACGATATCCACCTGGATTTTCGGCAGAAGGTTCATCTCCATCGGTACACCACGGTACTGAGCGGTTCTGCCGCGCTCGATGCCGCATCCGAGCACATTGGTCACGGTCAGACCCGTGATGCCTATGCCGGACAATGCCTCATTTAATGCATCAAACCGACTCTGTTTTGCAAAGATCGTAATCTTTGTAATGCTGACGTCGCTTGCCGTCGCAACAGACGGATCCGGCGTGCGCAGCTGAACCGGTACGGCATCGTCGATCGGAACCGCATCTTTCGGAAGCTCAACCGGCACCTGTGATGAGAAGTTGTTGATGCTGGACGTCAGGGCAAAGTCCGCGTAAGCGCTTGCCAGACCGTGCTCAGTCGAGTCCAGACCGGTGATCTCCTCCTCCGCACTCACACGCAGACCGAAGATAACTTTGATCAGAAGGAACGCTACCGTGATCGTAACCGCCGCCCATGCAAGTACAGTGACAATACCAAGAAGCTGAATACCGAGGAGCTTCGCGCCGCCGCCGTAGAACAGACCGACCAGTTCTGTACCGTTTTTATCGGCAACCCCATACTCCGGCGCGCTGTTGGTGGCAAAAAGACCAACCGCGATCGTACCCCAGATACCGTTCATCATATGTACCGCCACAGCGCCGACCGGGTCGTCGACATGCAGCTTATAATCCAGAAGCCATACGCCGAATACCACCAGCAGTCCGGCAACACCGCCGATCACAACGGCTCCCGCCGCATCCGTCACGTCACAGGGCGCCGTGATAGCGACCAGTCCGGCCAGGGAAGCATTCAGACACATGGAGACGTCGGGCTTACCGTATTTTAACCAGGTAAAGATCATGCACACCACCGTGGCAACCGCCGGAGCGATCGTCGTGGTAAGGAAAATGGAGCCCATCTGGGAAACCGATGTCGCCGCCGCGCCGTTGAATCCGTACCAGCCGAACCAGAGGATGAAGCAGCCCAGGCAGCCGAGCGCCAGATTGTGACCCGGAATAGCGTTTACCTTTATAACTTTTCCGTCTTTATCTTTATTAAACTTTCCGATACGGGGACCAAGTATCGCCGCGCCGATCAGAGCGCAGACACCGCCGACCATATGGATCGCGCAGGAACCCGCGAAATCATGAAAGCCGAGCTGTGACAGCCAGCCGCCGCCCCAGATCCAGTGCGCCTCGATCGGGTAGATCAGACCGGAGATGACTGCGGAATATACACAGTAGGACAGAAACTTCGTCCTCTCCGCCATGGCTCCGGATACGATCGTAGATGTCGTTGCACAGAATACCAGGTTAAACACAAAATCCGAAAAACTGAAATCCGCGTAGGAAGTGAACAGATCCATTCCCGGCTTTCCGATAAATCCGATCATATCCTCCCCCAGCAGCAAAGAACAGCCGATGAGGATGAACATCACGGTACCGATGCAGAAATCCATCAGGTTTTTCATAAGGATATTGCCGGTGTTTTTTGCCCGGGTGAAACCAGCCTCCACCATGGCGAATCCGGCCTGCATCCAGAACACCAGCGCAGCGCCGATCAGAAACCAAACGCCAAATACATTGTCGCTTACAAAACTCATAATTTCCTGACTCATAATTACCTCCTTATAGTTAGTATGATATGAAATATGTGCCTTTCCCGACACATTGCAGATGGCTTTATACCCTATGGACAATACATCCTGATCATAATACAAAAATGGCGTGTTCTCCGCTGCCAGCATTGCGGATCACACGCCATTGTGCCATCTGTAAACAAAAGAAAAAGGCACCGGAAGTCATTCTTCTCAGCACCCTTGCCTTTGATACTAGGTATCTTATTCCTCCTGAAATAAAATGTCAATAAAAAATCTAAATTTTTTATAAATTCAGCATTTTGGAGAAATTGTATATTTCAGATTCGGTTTTTTGTGCAAAATTGACATGAAATGTCAATCCCTGACGACCCGGTTCTTTCCAACATCCGGGTGACGCCATCTCAACCACGCAGCGTATCAGTGATGGAAGAGCCGGATTCCGGTGAAGCACATCGCCATGCCGTATTTATTGCAGGTCTCAATCACATTGTCGTCGCGGATAGATCCTCCCGGTTCAGCAATATATTTCACGCCGCTCTTGTGTGCGCGTTCGATATTGTCGCCAAACGGGAAGAAAGCGTCTGAACCCAGGGCGACGTCTGTATTCCCATCCAGCCATGCGCGTTTCTCCTCTGCCGTAAATACCGGCGGTTTCTCGGTAAACACACGTTCCCAGGCGCCGTCCGCCAGAACATCCATGTACTCCTCGCCGATATATAGATCAATCGCATTGTCCCGGTCAGCACGTTTGATTCCCTCTTTAAACGGAAGATTCAGCACCTGCGGCGCCTGACGCAGATACCAGTTGTCCGCCTTCTGGCCCGCCAGCCGCGTGCAGTGGATACGGGACTGCTGACCAGCGCCAATACCGATCGCCTGGCCGCCCTTCGCGTAGCAGACAGAATTTGACTGTGTATATTTCAGCGTGATCAGCGCGATGATCAGGTCAATTTTCGCGGCGTCCGGAATATCCTGATTCTCCGTCACGACATTTCCGAGAAAATCACGGTCGATCTTCAGCTCATTCCTCCCCTGCTCAAAGGTGACGCCAAACACCTGCTTGTGCTCCACCTCTGCCGGGACATAGGACGGATCAATCTCGATCACATTATAATTGCCGCCCTTCTTCGCGGTCAGGATTGCCAGCGCCTCCTCCGTATAGCCGGGCGCGATCACACCGTCCGACACTTCCGGCTTGATGAGCAGCGCCGTATCCGCATCGCAGATATCAGACAGAGAGATGAAATCTCCGAAAGAAGACATGCGATCCGCGCCCCGCGCCCTCGCGTAGGCACAGGCCAGAGCAGACATTTCGCCTTTATCCTCGCCAACCCAGTAGATTTTCCTCTCAATTTCAGTCAGCGGAAGTCCCACGGCCGCTCCCGCAGGGGAAACATGCTTAAAGGATGTCGCCGCCGGAAGACCGGTCGCCGCCTTTAATTCCCGGACAAGCTGCCAGCCGTTAAAAGCGTCCAGAAAGTTGATGTAGCCGGGTCTGCCGTTTAATACCCGGACAGGAAGGTCGCTGCCATCCTCCATGAAAATGCGCGAAGGCTTCTGGTTGGGATTGCAGCCATATTTTAAAGTAAGGTCATTCATGGGTATATCTCCTGTTATATATTTTTATGAATTGCTTTCATTTAGTGATTCTTATTGACAATGCGTGTCTCATAAGCTCCGTCAGCTATATTGATATAACGGACAAAAAGTGAAACCTTATTGTCTTCATTCAGGCTGCGCCAGAGGATATCCGTGTAAGCGTCAATATCATCTGATACATCCACCAGCTCCGGCTCTCCCTCAAAGCTCGGCAGAGGATTGCCGTCTCCCATGTAGGTGTGAATAAAGCGCGCCTCGCCCGCGATGGGGGTGGAATACGCAAACATAAAACGGTTGCACGCGGACGGATCGCCATTGTTGCTTTTTAAAATGGACAGCGCGTAGCTGAAGGCGCCGCTCTCCACATGAAGGACACCGGAGATACGGGGCGTATAGTTCGGGCCGTCCGGCTCAAAGTCGCGGGTGCGGAGCGACTGCTCGAAGGTCAGCTGCTTATCCATTCCCTCAAAAACAGTGTCTGTCTGATCGCCGTTCGTCACGATCGTCTTGTTGCCCAGAACACGCACCGGCGCATAAATGACCAGACTCGGATCCTCCATTTTTGCCGGATCAAAGGCCTCCGTACGGATGCCTTCCCCATCCTCCGCAAAAATGCGGTTACGGCTGTTGGCGCTCCGGCCCATGATAAAGTAGGCGGCAACCGCCTTCGTACCGTCCGGTGTCTTTCCGAGGATGATACCCCGACCCGGATAGGCATTGTTTTTAAGCTGCTCTGCAATGGATTTCTTTTCCATGTCATTTCCTCCTCGTATGTTACTAATTTTCTAATGATAAACCCTTTTCTTCTGACTGCGGTCTGTAACTGCCATCCATACATTCATGGTCAGATCCGGCCAGATCAGTTTTTAAAACTGTGTACCGGCGCAGGGATCCGCCCGCCGCGGCTGATAAATGCCTCGCAGGAATACGGATTCACCGGGATGATCGGCGCATGCCCCAGCAGGCCGCCGAACTCCGCCGTCTCCCCAACGCCCTTTCCGATCACCGGGATCAGGCGCACCGCCGTGGTCTTCTGATTCACCATGCCGATCGCCATCTCATCCGCAATGATACCGGAAATGGTACTTGCACTCGTATCGCCCGGAATCGCAATCATATCCAGCCCGACGGAGCAGACGCAGGTCATCGCCTCCAGTTTCTCGATCGTCAGTGCGTTCACCTCTACTGCATCGATCATGCCCTGATCCTCGCTGACCGGAATAAAAGCGCCGCTCAGTCCGCCCACATAGGAGGATGCCATGATGCCGCCCTTTTTCACCTGGTCGTTCAGCATGGCAAGTGCCGCTGTCGTCCCCGGCGCTCCCGCGTACTCCAGGCCGATCTCCTCCAGAATCTCTGCGACACTGTCGCCGACCGCCGGCGTCGGAGCAAGGGAGAGATCAATGATGCCGAACGGTATCCCCAGCATCTGAGAGGCCTCCTTTGCCACCAGCTGTCCCACACGGGTGATCTTGAACGCCGTCTTTTTGATGGTCTCGCACAGCACCTCAAAGTTCTCTCCACGGGCTGATTCAATCGCCTTTTTTACAACACCCGGTCCGCTGACTCCCACATTGATGACAGCGTCCGCCTCCGTCACTCCGTGGAAAGCGCCCGCCATAAACGGATTGTCGTCCGGCGCGTTGCAGAACACGACCAGCTTGGCACAGCCGAGAGAATCACGATCCTTCGTATACTCAGCGGTCTCTTTGATAATCTGTCCCATGAGGCGAACCGCATCCATATTGATACCGGTCTTCGTGGAACCGAGGTTCACAGAACTGCAGATGCGCTCCGTGCTCGCCAGTGCCTCCGGAATGGAGCGGATCAGAAGCTCGTCGCTTCTTGTCATCCCTTTTGCGACCAGGGCGGAATAACCGCCGATAAAATTCACGCCTACCGTGTGCGCCGCGCGGTCCAGCGTTTTCGCGATCTCCACATAATCCTCTGCGGATCTGCATGCCGCAGCGCCGATCAGAGCAATCGGGGTAACGGAAATCCGCTTGTTTACGATAGGTATACAGTATTTCTTTTCAATCTCCTGACCGGTGTGAACCAGATCCTTTGCCACAGTCGTAATCCGGCTGTAAATATTCTGATTCAGTTTCTCCAGGTCAGAATCAATACAGTCCAGCAGACTGATGCCCAGAGTAATTGTGCGGACATCCAGATTCATCTGGCTGATCATCCGGTTTGTCTCGTTGACTTCATATATATTGATCATGAATGCCTCTCCTCTAGATGCGGTGCATCATTTCAAAGATCTCTTCGCGCTGACAGCGAATGACGACGCCGATTTCTTTTCCGATCTCATCCAACTCTGCGGAGCACTCATCAAACGGTTTCTCCGAGGTGTTCAGATCCACGATCATCATCATGTTAAAATAGTCCTGCACGATCGTCTGTGAAATATCCAGCACATTGATGTGCTGACCCGCCAGATAGGTACATACCTTCGCAATGATTCCTACGGTATCTTTCCCGACTACAGTAATTACGGTCTTGTCTGCCATTTTTCTCTCCTTCCAGGGGCAGGCCCCGGCAAAAAATTTAATATACGAAACTTTTCTAAAATATTACAACGCAAAATTACATTTTGTTTCCGGAGTCATACCTCTAAAATATAATCAATTCAGAGATCTCATCCCGCTTCGCCACCTCGATCGGAAAATCCGAGCCCCTGTAAGGATTGTCTCCCAGCGTGACTTCCATCTTCACGCTCTCACAGGCCAGCTGGGGATAATTGTTCTCCCTGCTCAGATGACCCAACACGACTTTTTTTAAACGGTCATGCAGCACCTCGCCCAGAAGCTGTCCGGAAAGCTCATTGGAGAGATGTCCCTTCTCTCCCAGAATCCTCTGCTTCAGATAATAGGGGTAAGCGCCCACCTGGAGCATATGTACATCATGGTTTGCTTCCAATAATAATACATCCATCCCCTGCAGTCTTTCTACCACAGAGCAACCATATACACCGAGATCTGTGACGACCGCCATGGACTTCTGCTCCTTCTGCATGATATAGGCAACCGGCTCCGCCGCGTCGTGGGAGGTCGAAAACGGCGTGACCGTCATATCTCCGACACGGAACGGTACCTCCGGCAGGATTGTCCGAAACAGTGATTCATCCACATCTCCAATTGAATGACGGGCATTGATATAATCAATCGTTCCCTGCGTCGCATACATGGGGAGTCCGTATTTTCTGGCAATTACACCAAGGCTTTTGATGTGATCCGCGTGCTCGTGAGTGACAAGAACGCCGTCCATCTCCGCCGTCTTCAAACCGATCTCGTTCAAACCGGCCTCAATCCGTTTTCCGCTGATCCCGGCATCGATCAGCAGATGACAGCGCTCTGTTCCCGCATAAACGCAGTTCCCGCTGCTACCGCTGGCTATGCTGCATAGTTCCATGTATTCCTCCGTCGTATCATCATGTTTTAATGGTTTGTTCCGTCCGTACCACTCATTTTTCTGCTTATAATCAGATCAATCTGCCGGAAAGAGTCCTCCGGCATGCCGTTATTATCAATCTCCTCGACACAGTGCGCCCGAAATGTCTCCTCAGAAAGCTGACTCGCAAAAATACGGTCTATCTTTTCATCCGTATAACCGCGATTGGCTTTCAGCCGCTCCCGTCTGTTCTCCTCTGATGTATAAATATACCACAGTTCATCGCAGATTGCATCATATTTTTCTTCAATCAGAAGTGCCGCTTCCAGAATCAGAAAATCAAGCTGATCTCTGCTCTGCTCTATTTCATATTGAGCAGCCACATACAATTTAACCGCCGGGTGTACAATCCTGTTCAGCGCTTCTCTCTTCTGATCATCCGAAAAAAGGACAGACGCCAGTTTTATATGATCGAACGAACCGTCCGGCTGCCACACATCCTCCGCTCCGAACAGAATCTGCAGCCTGTCATAACAGACATTCCCCGGCTGCATCAGCTCGTGGGCAATTTCATCCGCAAGCATGACACGGCAGCGGTAATTTTCTTTCATGTAAGTAAGGATAGCTGATTTTCCCGCACCGACGCCTCCCGTAATCCCTATAAATATCATTGATTCTCCTTTGTGTATCGAACACCTGTCATTTTCAGGATGGATTTGATTTTCTTTCCACTATTTAATGCGCCTCAAACCAGTTCTCCCCGACATTCACATCCACCTCGAGATCGACGGAAAGCTCCGCCGCATGGCGCATCTCCTCCGCGAGAATCGTTTTCACCTGTTCGATCTCATCTCGCGCTGTCTCGATCAGAAGCTCATCGTGTACCTGCAGGATCAGCCTGGAACGCAGCCCTTCAGTCTTCAGCCTCCGGTATACCCGGATCATGGCAATCTTGATAATATCCGCAGCCGTTCCCTGAATCGGAGAATTCATGGCTATACGTTCGCCAAAGGAACGTTGCATGAAATTACTCGAGGACAGTTCGGGCACCGGACGCCGGCGCCCGAACATCGTCACGGCAAAACCGCTTTCCTTCGCGTCCGCCACCATGCGATCCAGATAACGCTTAATGCCGGGGAATGTGGCAAAATAATTCTTGATGTACTCCTCCGCCTCCTTGCGGGAAATACTTAAATCCTGACTCAGTCCAAAGGAGCTGATGCCATAGACAATGCCAAAATTCACCGCCTTGGCATTTCTTCTCTGCAATGGCGTCACCTCTTCGATCGGCGTATGAAACACCTGCGACGCGGTGATTCGGTGGATGTCCTCCGCATGGCGGTAAGCCTCGATCAGATTCTGATCCTCCGACATATGCGCCAGCACACGCAGCTCAATCTGAGAGTAATCCGCGTCAATAAACACAAATCCATCCTCCGGGATAAACACCTTCCGGATCAGACGCCCCATCTCCATGCGGATCGGGATATTCTGCAGATTCGGATCGGTGCTGCTCAAACGCCCCGTCGCCGTAATCGTCTGGTTAAATGTCGTATGAATTCTCTCATCCGCCGCTATACAGGCACCCAAACCCTCCGCATAGGTGGATTTTAACTTTGTCATCTGCCGGTATTCCAGGATTTCCGAAACAATCGGATAATCCGGTGCAAGCTTATCCAGCACATCCGCCGCCGTGGAGTATCCGGTTTTCGTCTTTTTACCGTTCGGCATATGCAGCTTTTCAAACAGGATCACGCCAAGCTGTTTCGGGGAATTGATATTGAAAACCTCCCCTGCCTTGTCATAGATGCTCTGCTCCAGCCGGGCGATGCGCCCGGCCAGCTGATCACCGTAATCACGCAAAGACTCTCTCTCCACGCGAACACCCTCTTTTTCCATCGCGTCCAGTACCCGCACCAGGGGAAGCTCCACCTCCCGGTACAACCGTTCCATACCGCTCCCGCGCAGAGCTTCCATCAGGGGCTGCCATGCGCGCAGCGCGGTGTACGCCGTAAAGCAGGCGAGCTTCTCCACTACCTCCGGCTTTTCCTCCGCAGCCTTTGCCAGTTTTAATTTCCCCAGAAGATCAGTTTTTGCCGGGATCATCTCCCCAAGATACTCTTTCGCGATGTCGTCATACGCATAATCGTTTTTCAGAGGATTCAGAAGGTACGCAGCCAGGCTGGTGTCCGTCAGTCGTTTGTTCTCCTCAATCGCAACATGCTTTAAAAGTGCTTTCAGATCCGGGGTAAACAGCATCTCGCATGTGTCGCATAAATACTGCAATTTTTGATCCAGAAAATCTGTCGGTATTTTCTCCGTACAGGGGATATATACAACCCGGATCAGACCATCCACACAAACCGCATCCCCGGAATGGCCGGATGCAAAGGCCGAGCCTCCATCCGCTGCGCCGCGGGTCTCCTCTCCGGCATTGCCGAACGCGGAGGCAGAGTCTCCATCCGCTGCGCCACAGACCTCATCTCCGGATAACAAATACGCGACGGCAACTCCATAAAAACGATAATCCGCTCCCGGGGGGGAAATTCGCTGTCCTTCCTCCAAAATCACAATCGCCGCCTGTCTCCCCCGGAACTTCGCGAAAAAGGACTCCGCCTCCGCCCGTTCATCTATGATCCGAAACGAGTTTTCCACCGGATCCGCCGCTTTTTCATTCTGCTCAAACCGGAGCAGCATCTGCTTGAATTCCAGCCGTTTGAACCACAGATATGCTTCCTGTGTATAGAAATTCCCCATGGCTGCAGCTTCCATATCATAGTCAATGTCAGCGTCCGTCCGGATTGTCGCCAGCTTCTTGCTCATCTGAGCCAGGTCATAATGCTCCGCCAGCGCCGTCTGTGCCCGCTTCGGTCGAATCTCGTCCACATGCGCATATGCATTTTCGATGCTTTTGTAAGCCGCAATGATACTGGTAGCACCCTTCTCCCCGATGCCGGGCACGCCCGGAATGTTATCCGAACTGTCGCCCATCAGCGCTTTGACGTCAATAAACTGACGCGGCGTTACGAGATAACGCGCTTCCACATCCGCAGCATGGTAATCCTCTATCTCCGTTCCGCTTCGCTTCGTCTTCGGGATACGGATTTTTACCTTTTCCGTGGCAAGCTGCAGGAGATCCCGGTCGCCGGAGATAATACTGACCTCCATCCCCGCAGCCTCCGCCTGCCCGGCGATTGTGCCGAGAATGTCGTCAGCCTCCAGTCCCGCCTTTTCAACTGTCACAACCCCCATGGCATGCAGAACTTCTTTCATTACAGGAACCTGCTGGCGCAGTTCCTCCGCCATCGGCTTACGCGTACCCTTATATTCTGCAAACATCTCATGGCGAAACGTGGGTTCACTGCGATCAAAAGCCACCGTCAGATAGTCCGGCTTCTCCTCATCCAGAATTTTAAACATGATATTTAAGAAGCCGTAAACAGCATTGGTGTGCAGTCCCTCCGAATTCGTCAGATCGGGAACACCGAAAAAAGCCCGGTTTAAAATGCTGTGTCCGTCGATCAAAACCATTTTTTTCATAATCTTATACCTTTCAATCGGAATATCTGTCCGTCACAGGGTCAGACGATTTCTCTCGTATACACTTCCAGCCATGCCCGCTCCTCATCTGTCAGATAAGGGGAAATCTTTTCACGTACCATCGCATGATATGCATTCAGCCAGTCTTTTTCCTTTTCATTCATCAACTCCGGCACTATACCGTCCAGATCAATGGGGCAATAGGTAATCGGCTCAAACCGCATAAACTGACCGTACTCGTTTTTTTCATCCTTCACACAAATCAACTCGTTTTCGATGCGAATACCGTATTTCCCTTCCAGATAAACACCCGGCTCATCCGTCGTGATCATGCCTTCTTCCAACACACCGCTATCCCTGCGTTCCGGGACAATCTTATAGCGGAATCCGTTCGGTCCTTCGTGTACATTCAGGATATGACCCACGCCGTGGCCGGTGCCGCATTTATAGTCCAGTCCCAGCTCCCAGAGCGGCTCCCGGCAGACAACATCCATACTGATTCCGCCGCAGCCGTAGAGAAATCGCAGGTTCGCCAACGCAAGATTGCACCGCACGACAGTCGTAAAATGAAGCTTCATCTCCGCCGTAACCGGCCCGAGGATAAATGTGCGGGTGATATCCGTCGTCCCCTCCAGATAATGTCCGCCGCTGTCCACCAGCAGCATGCCCTCCGGCCGGATCTCCGATTTCCGATCACGGGTAGCGGCATAATGCATCATCGCAGCATTCGACCCATAGGCACAGATATCCTCAAAACTCAGTTCCAGAAAATGCTCCTGCTGCGCACGCAGACTGTCCAGATAACACCCGACGGTGTACTCGTCCATGTAGGTGTTCCCGACATTCGTTTTCAGCCAATACATGAATTTCGTCATGGCGACGCCGTCTTTTACATGCGCCCGACGGGTGTTTTGAAGCTCTGTCGGATTTTTCACCGCTTTCATCCGTTCGGATGGATCCTCCCTGTCAATGATATTCACACTCTCCGGCAGTGCTGAAATCAGACGGTAATTTACAATCTTCCGGTTCAGCAGGATTGACGTGCCTTCCGACAGCCGCGCCATTGCGCAATAAACATTCCGATAGGCGTCCACTTCCACACCGCATGCTCTCAGATATGCCGCCGTCTCGTCTCCCACAGCGTCCGGCTGAACAAAAAGTGTCGCACTTTCCTCTGAGATCAGCAGGAAGGACAGAAACACCGGCACGTGTTCTATATCATCCGCGCGGAGATTTAAAATCCACGCGATATCGCAGAGAGAGGCGATCATATGATAATCCGCTTTTTTCTCTGCCATTTTTTCCCGGATGCGTCCCAGCTTCGAGACAGCGGACTCTCCGCTGTACTCCCCGGCCAAAATCCAGACCGGGGTGCATGCGATGGACGGTCGGTCAGTCCAGATTGGATCCAGCAGATCCTCCGTCACAGAAAGGCTGCCCCCTCTTTCCCCGGCAATTTCGCGAAACTTCTCTGCCAACGCGCCATTGACCACACGCCCGTCAAATCCCAGAACACCGCCTGCGGGGAGCTCTTCTTTCAGGAAATCCGAAATCTCCGGCACATTCTCCTCGCCCATTCGGAAGAGATCAAAACCGGATCCGACCAGCTGCGCCTCCGCCTGAATAAAATATCGGCCATCTGTCCAGAGTCCCGCTCTGTCCTGCGTCACCACTGCAGTACCCGCAGATCCTGTAAACCCGGTCAAAAATTCCCGTGCGCGGAAATACGCGCCCACATACTCCGATTCATGAAAATCCGAAGATGGCACGATATAAATGTCGATACCCCTCCTTCTCATTTCTTCACGTAATTTTTCCAACCGAATATTTCCCATACAAAGCTTCCTTTCGTTTTGATCTTCGATATTCAACTGCTAAAATTTCATTTTGAAGTCCCGCTCCGCTTCGCGCTTCTGATCCTTTTTTGCGATATCCCGGCGCTTATCATAGAGCTTCTTTCCGCGCGCCAGACCGATCTCTACCTTGATCAGACTTCCCTTCAGATAGACCTTCAGCGGAATCAATGTATAGCCCTTTTCTTTTATCTTCCCTGCGATCCGGTTGATCTCATGGCGATGCAGCAGCAGCTTCTTCGGCCGCAGGGGATCGCGGTTGAAAATATTGCCCTTCTCATAAGGGCTGATGTGAAGGCCGTAAGCAATCACCTCGCCGTTTTCAATGCGGATAAAGGATTCCTTAACGCTGCATTTTCCCATGCGGACAGACTTCACCTCTGTGCCGTGAAGGGCAACCCCCGCCTCATAGGTTTCTTCTATAAAATAATCGTGATAGGCCTTTTTATTATTTGCTATTAATTTTATCCTGTCTTTTCCCATTTTTCAACTCCATGATTCTCCGTTACAGAGAGTAAAGTCAACCGTCCGCATCAGCCTGTCCGTGCCGGCCACCCGAACGGTCACCGTCTGTCCAAGCTTATAACTCCTGCCGGTGTGCTCCCCGACCATCTCATATGCATCCTCCACATAATGATAATAATCATCCTTAAGGCTCGTCACATGCACCAGGCCCTCGATGGTGTTCGACAGTTCCACATACAGTCCATACTGTGTGATGCCTGATATCACTCCCTCAAAAGCTTCCCCGATCCGTTCCTCCATATACTCGACCTTTTTCATTTTAATCGTCTCCCGCTCCGCCTCATCGGCACGGCGCTCCAGATCACCGGCCTGCTTCGCCACATCAGGCAGAATTTTTTCATAATGCTGCCGCCGCCTGCCATCCATGCGCCCGCGCAGCCCGTCCTTGATCACGCGGTGTATCTGCAGGTCGGGATAACGGCGGATCGGCGACGTAAAATGGCAGTAATACTTTGCTGCCAGCCCGAAATGACCGACGCACTCCACCGAATAGGCCGCCCGCTTCATGGAGCGCAGCGTCAGCCGCGAGATCAACGGCTCCGCCGGAGTATCTTCGATTTTCTCCAGAAGCTTCTGCAGCTCCTTCGGATGCACCTCATCGGAACCGATATGGATGTGATAACCAAAGTTGTTAATAAACGTGCTCAGTTTTCTGATCTTCTCCACATCCGGTTTTTCGTGCGTCCGGTACACAAACGGACTCTCCTGCCAGAAATAATCCTCAGCCACCGTCTCGTTTGCCGCCAACATAAAATCCTCAATGATCCTGGTCGCCGGATTCCGGTCATAAGGAAGAATCTCCATCGGATGTCCCGCCCTGTCCAGAATCACTTTCGTCTCCGGGAAATCAAAATCAATCGATCCACGCGCCCTCCGCTTTGCCCGCAGCAGATCTGCCAGCTCCTTCATCATGAAAAACATCGGCACGAAATCCTCATACTCTGCCGTCGTCTTCTCATCACGCATCGTAATAATCTGATTGACGGCCGTGTATGTCATGCGCCGGTCCACACGGATGACCGTCTCTGCAATCTCATGATCCACAATATTGCCCTGCCGGTCAACGGTCATGATACAGCTCAGCGCCAATTGATCCTCTCCCTGGTTCAGCGAACAGATGCCATTCGAAAGCGTGTGCGGCAGCATCGGGATCACGCGATCCACCAGATAAACGCTGGTGCCGCGCTTTTTTGCCTCCACATCCAACGCACTGTGTTCCTGCACATAATTGGACACATCCGCGATATGCACGCCCAGCACATAACCATCCTCCGTCCCGGCTATGGTGACCGCATCGTCCAGATCCTTCGCATCCTCCCCGTCGATCGTGATGGTCTGCCAGCCGCGCAGATCCAGCCGTCCCGCCATGTCTGCCTCCGACACCGGCTTTGCCACCCGCGCCGCCTGATTCAGAACCTTCTCTGAAAACTCCATCGGCAGATCATAGGCTTTCGCCAGAGACAGAATATCCGTTCCCGGGTCATTCACATGCCCGATGATCTCGATGATCCTTCCCTCCGGCTTTCGTCTGCGCTCCCCGTAAGATGTCAGCTCCACCACTGCCTTATGTCCGGTCACGGCTCCTTTCGACCTCTCTGACGGGATAAATACATCCATCCCAATCCGCGGATTATCCGGTTTCACAAACCCATAGTTTTCCGCGCTCTTCTCATAGGTACCCACAAGTGTTTTCAGACCGTGTTCCAGAATCTTTACGACTTTCCCCTCTCTGCGTTTTCCGCTCGATGGGATACAAACAACCTGAACCAAATCTTCGTGAATAGCGCCGAAGGTATTCTCCTCTGCAATGAAAATGTCCTCCGTCTCACCCTCCGCAGTCACAAAGCCATAACCCTTCGCATGCGCAGTAAACACACCGGTGATAAAACGATGGCGGCCTTTGCGATACTTCCCTTTTGCGGATACCTCAATCTTTCCCTCCATGAGAAGCGCATCCAGAACCTCCTGAAGCTCCGCGCGCCGTTCTTTTGAAACATCTAAAACCGCAGCGATTTCTTTCGCCTTCATGGAAACATACTGCTCATCGCAGATAAAATCATAAATTACTTTTTTTCTTTTTTCTAAATCTTCCTTATTCATATCTCGATCAATTGATCACTACCAAAAGAGGCTGTCGTTTCTTTACGACAGCCTCTCATGTGCTTAACCCTGAAAACTACCAATATTCATTGCAGCTGCTCCGGCAAGAAAGATAATCAGCAAAATCCTCGTCACCTTGACCAGAACGCCCTCCATGGAACGACCCTTGTTCTTGCTCCAATAGCTGTTGTCTATGGTGGAACCGGACAGGGAGCCGAGTCCCTGGCTCTTCCCCTCCTGCATCAGAACGATGATTGTCATAACCACACTCAATATCATAAATACAATCTTGACGATCAGTCTAACTGTGTCCACGAATCATACCTCCCGCGTGCAAAATATAAACTGTGTCTCTCCGACACCCATAACTGAGTAGCATTCTACCACAATCATCCTTAAAACGCAAGGGGAATTTAATCAAAATCAAACTTATCAAATCTCTGATTCATCGCGCGGTAACGGAAGCGCACCATTTCATTCTTTGCGAGAACATCTTCCTCCGTGCCGGTGTATTGACAGCGGATGCAGTAATACTCACCCTTGTCCTTATCATAAAACATATCAATATCCAGATCGCGCATAAAACAGGACGGGCAGCGGTAATTTAATTTGCCTTTGCCAGATTGAGCCATGTCGCAAATACCTCCTTATCTGATATTTTCTTCCGGTATCCGAGCGTAAACATCGGCGAAAATGCATATCCCTCTTTTATATATCCTTCCGCCGCCTGATCCGCAGCTGTCAGAGAAACCTTCGTCTCAATCGCCGGGATCACAGCACTGACCGCGGACGCACCCGCAAGAGTTGCTTCGCGGCAGCGGTATTCGTAACGGATCTCCTTCTCATCCACGCCCTCGCACTTCAAAAGTATACCGGTCATATCCTCCGGATACTCCGTCGTACCGTAGCAGGCTACCATATATTCATTCAGGATAACCTCCGCGTCCGGATCGCTCATCTCCAGAATGTTCCGCTCAATCTTAATCGACGAAGAGCCCTCCTCAAAATATTCCTTCGTCTGCAAGGTCACAGTGAGACCTCTGAACTCAATTGATACCGGATCCAGCGTCAGGACACGGGTATGACCCTCCTGCGAAAAGTGCGCTTTTGTGCGGCAGAGAGCCAGATCAACCTCCTCGCCTTTGCAGGACAGCTTCGCGCTGCGGATCGTTCCTTCACCGGCATAATGCGTGAAATAGCCCGCCCGATATTTCTCCTGGATCAGAAACGGGTAGGAGGCATCCTGCACATGCTTTGTCCCGATGCCGACCGGCCATTCCAGCTTCGCTGCATAGGGACGCAGATCTACGATAGCTCCGCCCTGATCCATGTTCACACAGGCTCTCATATAGGGATCACAGTACCAGAACAGCTGCTTGTCCGATCCATAGAGAATATCCCTCCAAAGCGCGCACTCCGGCTCTGTATAGGACTTTTTCTCCCGATAATAATCGGCAAACTCCGACATTGTCATGTCGACCAGCTTCCCCTCTTTTTTCAGTTGTCCGTAGTATTTACAGCCGTCCGTATAGGACTTTACCAACAGCTCATAGGGAGCCTCCCAGCGCCCCATCTTGTTCATCCAGCCGGGCCCTACAAACATCATATTATAAGCATAGCCGTTGTTATACTTCTCCAGGGAGCGATACTGGTCGATCAGGTTGTACAGATAGGGATACTCCCAGGTTTTCGTGTCATAGATCATACCGCGAAGCACATTCTGAGGGTGGGTTCCGAAATTAGAACCGTTCCCGTCATAGCATGCGATCAGGTCTCTGGAAAGATGCGGTATCGCCACGATCCCGCTGTCCTCGGCCTCGTTCGCGGCAGGCGCGTGCGTATTCTGCTTCGACGGAATCCACGGCGCCCACGGCCCGCCGTCAAACAGCGTGTACCAGGAATTGTTGCAGGTGTGATAGGCCTTCGGCCCTTCCTCCCAGCAGGTGGCGATCGCGCACTTGACGCTCGGATACTTCTCCTTAATATAGTTCGTCAGGTCAGCGTCCATGTAATAAGAACCGGTAGATTCGGGATAAAAGCCAAACCGGTCACGGAACTTCTCAAACACATCGTTGACGATCGCCTTCTTCTCCTCCATGGAAAACATCCAGATGCAGAAGTCCTTTGTATGATACTTTTCACGGAATTCCTCACACGGCAGTCCCAGCAGGGAGAGCGCAATCTCATCCCCATATACCTCGTGATCGTGTTTTGCAATCTCTACCGCCTCATCGTTGAACAGAGATGCGTATGTCATATGTATCGTAACCTTCAGTCCGTTCTCATGCGCGATTCTCTGCTGTGTCCTAAAGATATCCAGAGACTCCGTGAGAAGTGCCGTATCTCCGATATCCTCCTCCTTCCCCTGGCCGGTCACAGTCGCGGAATACTCCGGCACCATCTCCGGTCGGTGGATGACATTCACAATAAATTTGTCCATACCAAACCCTCCATGTGTATATACCCCCGGAATCTCACATGCGTATGATTTGAGGAGTATATAATTTTCTTATACTTCACAGTATATACCATGAAAATCTGCTTTGCAAGATTCTCAAAACAGTTCTGAAAAAAAGACACCGCTGGAAAGCAGTGTCTTTTTGATACGAAATCATATGGCTATTGCAGTATACAAAACTCCATCTTACTTGACAGCGCCGGTAAGACCTTCCGCGAACTGCTTCTGCAGAACGAAGAATACAACCATGGTCGGAATGGAGCAGAAGAGTACGCCCATCATCAGCATACCGTAATCAATCGTATAACCGCTGGAAAGGTTTGCGATCAGCATCGGCATCGTCTGGGAATCAGACTGTGTCAATACGACCTTCGGCCAGAGGTAAGCATTCCATGCATTCATGAATGTGATAACCGCGGCAGCTGCGTAGGTCGATTTCATCATCGGCATGTACATGCGGATGAAAATGCCGAACTCTCTCAATCCGTCAATACGCGCCGCCTCCATCGTATCCAGAGGGAAACTTCGCGAGTTTTGTCGGAAAAACATGACAAGGAACGGCGTCGAGATTGAAGGAAGAACGAAGCCCCACATGGAGTTCAGCAGTCCTGCGGTGGACATCATCTTGAACAGAGGGATCATCGTTGCAACCTGCGGAACCATCATGGCCAGAAGCAGAATGGTAAACAGGGCGTCTTTTGCCTTATCATGGTAAAGCTCGAAGCCAAATCCGGCCAGCGAGCAGATAAACAGAGCAAGTAATGTCTGCAGGATGGCGTACTTGAAGGAGTTTGCCATCGCACCGCCCAGGTTCTGGCTGGAGATCAGATTCTGGAAGTTCGTGATTGCGTAGGCACCCGGGACGATACGGCCGCGGGCTACGTCAATCGACTGGTTGGTAGCCGCTGAGATCATCCAGTAGAACGGGAATACGGATACGAACGCCACAATGATCAGGAATATATAAGTCGGGATCAGCCTGCGCTGAATCATGGATTTATTTTTCTTCTTAGTCACGCGTATCACCTACTTTCATATTGATCAATGCCAGAACCGCAACAAGTATAAATACGAAGAACGACATGGCCGATGCATAGCCGAAGTTCGCTACACCGGTACCGAACGCATTGTTATAGATGTAATGCGACATCGTGATCGTGCTGTTGGCGGGGCCGCCGTTTGTCAGGTTGACGGACTCGTCGAACAACTGCAGCGTACCGTTGATGGACATGATGAATGTCATGATAATCGTCGGCTTCAGCAGCGGGCAGGTAATTCGGAAGAAGGTCTGCATACCGTTGGCACCGTCCACCTTCGCCGCCTCGTACACAGAATACTCAATATTCTGAAGACCGGCCAGATAAAACACCATGTTGTATCCGGTCCATCTCCAGATAAGCGCGATAATGATGACCGCTTTCGCGCTCCCCGGATTCCCCAGGAAATTGTATCCCGTATCGAGTATGTGCAGACTCGTCAGGATCGTGTTGATCAGACCCTCTGTCGCGAACAGTGACTTGAAGATCAATGCGTAGGAAACCAGCGACGTCGCGCAGGGAAGAAATACGCAGGTACGGAACAGACCCTTGAATTTCAGGTCCTTGTTGTTCAGCATCTGTGCCAGCAGGATCGCCAGAATCAGCATGATCGGCACCTGAATGACAAGATACAGGAACGTATTTCCAATGGAACGGACAAAAAGCTGGTCCTTGAACATACGAACAAAGTTGTTGAAGATAGGCTCATTCCAGACCATGCTGGCGCTCGAGCCTGTTTTTAAGGCCATGATAAAGGCGCGAACCATCGGGTAGAAACTCATGATCGCGATCAGAATCGTGGCCGGCATCAGCCAGACCCATCCTGAGATCGACTGCTTCGCGAGCAACCCGAGTCCCTTTTTCTCTTTCAATTAAATCCCCCCTAACATATGAATCGGGCAGAAGACAGTCTCAGACTCCTGCTCGTCGCACAAACCCATAAGCGGCTCTGCCGCGTCATCTCACGATGAGGTCCTGTGCAAAAACCGGCGGGGAAACGGAAAATCGTTTCCCCGCCACTAAAAATCAAACTATACTGCTGTTCCGGGTATTCCCCAACAGGCAATTCTCAGGATCAGTCGAGACCCATTTCGAATCTGAGCTGGGACTCCGCCGTCTCCAGTTCGGAGGTAACGTCGCTGCCGTTAATGATATTCACGATCGCTGCCGCCATGTAGGTACGTGCGGAATAGTGAGCGTCATTCTGCTCAACCGTCGGAACATTCGATGTCATCTCAGCAATCTGCTGATAGATCGCGGTATCGTTGAAGTATGCAACACCCGCGCTGTACACATCAGAGTCGCCTGCCGGTGCGTATGTAGTAACAACGCCGCCGTTCGTCAGAGCGTTATCATAGGTGATGGATGTGCCGGTTTCCTCGTAGGAGCCGCCGCCAAAGGTGTAGGACAGGAAGTCAACCGCAAGGTCATAGTTCGCACAGTTCGCGGTAATGTACAGGGAAGAACCGCCGTTGGATGCATAGCCTTCCTCGCCGCTGATGGTCGGAAGAGAGGTAATCTCCCAGAGACCTTCGTTCTCAGTAACGGTCTCGATGGTCGGGATGATCCAGTTACCGTTGATGACGCCTGCTACCTGATCGCCCTGGATCGCGGTGTTGGTGTAATCATCCCAGCTGTTCGTCAGCAGAAGAACATTGCGCTGTGCCATCTCAACGATGAGGTTCACAACCTCAACCAGAGTCTCATTGTCCGAGATATACGGCTCGCCGTCCTGGAACTGGGAAACGCCCTCAGCCTGAAGCATGATGTAAACAAGGTCATTGCCGTCGCCGTCCATGCAGAGCAGATACTTGCCGGTCGCTTCATAAACATCCTCGCCGATATCCATGAACTCTTCCCATGACACTCCGGTCAGGTCGTCGATCGTGTATCCTGCCGCCTCAAGAAGGTCAACACGGTAAGCCGCGATACAGGTACCGCCGTCTACCGGCACGCCGTAATGTACGTCGTCAATCGTAGAATAAGCGAGCTTCTCAGCGGAGAAATCATCCCAGCTGATGTCAGCATCGTTCACATCCTGCCATACATCCGGATAATTGGTGTGATACTGCTCAAAATAGTGATCCTGGAACAGCACGATGTCGGGAAGCTGATCATATGCACTCTCGCCTGCGGAAGCCACGTTCGTGATCAGTGTCTCAATATCGGATGAACCGGACTGCTCCACGATGTTCAGGACGAAATCGGGATCAACGTTCGTCTGATAATCCTCTGCAGCCGCCTCAAGAGCCGGGATATTGAAGGATGCGTCCCATGCATACACGGTCAGTGTATGTCCATCATCAGAACCGCCGGTAGCTGTCTCTTCCGCCGCGCTTGTGTCTGTGGTGGTGCCAGCACTGCTGTCATCACTGCTGCTGCTGCTGCCGCAGCCTGCCATTGCGCCCATAGATACGACAAGCGCACCTACGAGCATGATTGAAATTACTTTCTTTTTCATGCGTTCTCCTCCTCATGAAATAATATAGATTTGTAACGTGCCGCAGCGCCAATGGTAATAATAGTTAAAACCTCAAATGGCTACCGCTACCACATGTGCATATTATACCAAAACCGTCCCTGTGATTGTGTGCATATTCTTTCACAAAAAAAGCATATTCGATTTTTAATTGTAAAAACAACCAATGAAAAATCAAAAAACGCAGTTTTTTTGACCATATTTTCAAAAAAACCACGTCTTTTTTATCATTTTCGGAAAATAACCGAACTTTATTCTAATTAAATTGACAGATTTACGAACAAATCACTTTCCGGTGATCAGTCACCGGTCGGTCAGATACTGCTCCCGACACTCACAATCCCTTTTCGACCATGATGTTGTATCCGGACAGCCTGCTTTCAAAATTGTCCGGTTGCTTTTTCCACTGGTAGGGCGAAGTGCCCGTAATCCGCTTAAAATTCCGGTTGAACGTGGATGTCGTAGCAAATCCGACCTTCACGGCAATCTCCTCCATGGAACTTCCCGTCGTCTTGATCAGATCACAGGCCTTGCGAATGCGAATCTGATTCAGATACTCCACCGGCGTCATCCCGATGTTTTCCTCAAACAACCGGCGAAAATGAGACTCGCTCACATGGCATACCGCCGCAATCTCCGAAATCTTCATCGGGGAGGAATACTGTTCCCTGATATGATCCAGCGCAGGACGTATCTGATCAAACCCGGTCTTCAAGCGAATGCCCCCCTCCGGCATCGCGGAACTCCCCGCATTCAGTCGGGCCACATTAATCAGCAGAGCGAGCGACAGTCCCCGGATACACTCGCGGTACAGCGGATCCAGCTTGTTCCTTGTCTCATCAAGAATCGTGTGTACAATACCCGCCATCTCCGGCACTGCTTTTTCGCTCCCGAGATATGGCCTTTTGTTGATTTTCTCCATCATCTTCTGCTGAAAAAGAAGATCATCCGGATACATGGCCTGAAGGATTTTTTCTGAATCAATAAACAGATACTCCCAGTAGCTCTCTGTATCCTCCGTGCTCAGCGTGTTGTGCGGATAATTCACCGGAAGAACACTGATTGTCCCCGCCTGATAGGGCATATCCTCGTTCTCCATTTTCATAATCCCGCTGCCATACCGACAGACACCGATCTCCATCAGGTTATGAAAATGCAGCGGGCTGTCCTTCGAACCGTACTGACGCTTCCACTCCAGCCCCTGCAGGGCAAGCAGAAAGTCATTCTGGGGAACGTCATAATATCTGAGTTCTACTTTTTCTTTTGCTTTTTTCATTGCAGAAATACCTTCTGAGGATAACGGAGCTTCAAAAACCGCAGCGTCTGCTCATCCAGATCCAGAAGCAGCTTAATCTTCTCATCATTCTGGGTGATAATCATCGTATAATACGGAATCCCGTCCTCATAAGAAGTATAATCGTATTTTTTTATATGCTCTGTCCCGCCCTTTTTCTTATATTTTAAGACAAGTTCATGATCCGGGGGCGCCACCACCTCCAGATTTTTGTAATAGAGATAGTGTGCCGTGCGGCGGCGCCGTTTCCCCCGGATCACGTCAATGCTGAACGCTTCATTCTCGAAATTATACTCGTAGGCATTATCCGAAAAAAAAGTAAACACATAGTACAAAAAAGCAAGGCAGAAAGCCGCCAGGAAAAATGAATTTGAAAAAATAATGCCGCAGAGCACGAAAATGATCGCAAAAACCACCATCACGGTACTCAGCAATTTTGAATTTCTCTTCTTTTTGCGCTGCACCTGCTGTGTCAGTTTAAAATCCATCATAGGGTACAAATCCTTTCTTTCATGTTCCCCAGACCAGGTTCTCCCCCTGTCATGACACGTCTGTATGTCCGGATCACCTTCCGTGCATCCGCATGCATCTGTGCCGGAAGCACGGCATCGGATTCACGCCGACACCATACATACCTCCGCAGACATATCACGCGTCCGCATAGCCATTCGGATTACTGCTCTGCCATCTCCAGGAATCAGCACACATATCCTCGATACCGTACTGCGCCTCCCAGCCGAGCTCCGCCTTCGCCTTTGCGGGATCACAGTAGCACATGGCAATATCTCCCGCGCGGCGCGGTTTGATCTGATAATTGATGGCATGACCGCACGCCTTCTCAAAAGCATGCACCACCTGAAGCACACTGTAACCGTTCCCCGTGCCGAGATTGTAGATAGATACGCCTTCGTTATCCGCCAGCTTCTCAATTGCCTTTACATGACCGACCGCCAGGTCAACAACATGGATGTAATCACGTACACCCGTTCCGTCCGGCGTATCATAATCATCACCAAACACGCCCAGACACTCCAGCTTCCCAATCGCCACCTGCGCCACATAGGGAAGCAGATTGTTCGGTATTCCCTTCGGATCCTCACCGATCAGACCGCTCCTGTGCGCACCAATCGGGTTAAAGTAACGCAGCAGAACCACGTTCCACTCCGGATCCGACGTATGGATATCCGTCAGCACCTGCTCCAGCATGCTCTTCGTCCAGCCGTATGGATTGGTGCAGGTTCCCTTCGGACACTCCTCCGTGATCGGAATGATCGCGGGATCACCGTATACGGTTGCGGACGAACTGAAGATGATATTTTTACAGCCGTGGTTCCGCATCACATCGGCAAGCACCAGAGTGCCGCCGATGTTGTTGTGGTAATACTCGATCGGCTTGACCACGGACTCTCCTACAGCCTTTAAGCCGGCAAAATGGATCACCGCGTCGATCCTGTTTTCCTCAAATACCACTGTCATCGCATCCCGGTCTAAAATGTCCGCCTGATAAAACTTCAGATTCTTCCCTGTAATCTGCTGTACGCGGTCCAGCGCTTTCTCGCTGGAATTGTACAGATTGTCAACCACGATCACATCATATCCCGCATTTAAAAGCTCCACGCATGTATGGCTGCCGATGTAGCCGGCACCGCCCGTCACCAATATGGTCATATTTCCCTCCTCATTTATACATGGATTCTGAACACGCCTCAGATTATCTGCGTCAAAATCCGTTTTTGTTTATAAAAGCTGATGTTACAGGATTGCCAGGAACCGGTCGAACGCAGCCCTGCCTTCGTCGGTGCATTTATAAACTCCGGCATCCTCCAACACCCTCACAAACACCTTCCCGATCTCATCCTGCAGAATAGAATCGACATTCTCCGCGTTAAAGGTATAGACATCCCGAAAAGTATCGTACCAGTCGGCATGTTTTTCCAGCAGCTCATCTGAGCGCAGATCCCTTCCCTCCAATATAAACTGCCCCATCCGCTCCATCTCAGACTGCAGGCGCGCCGGAAGCACGGCAAGCCCCATGACCTCGATGAGTCCGATATTTTCTTTTTTTATATGATGCAGTTCGGCATGCGGATGATACACGCCCAGCGGGCACTCCTCCGTCGTGATATTGTTTCGCAGTGCAAGATCCAGTTCAAACAGACCGTCCCTCATCCGGGCGATCGGCGTGATCGTATTATGAGGCTCCCCGTCCGTCTCAGCAAAAATAAAGGCGTCCGCATCGGTATAAGACCGCCATTTTCCCAATATATGATCTGCCAGATCAATCACCCGCTCATCATTCTTTCCGCGAATGCGGATGACGGACAGCGGCCAGTGAACAATCCCTGCCTCCACATCCTCATAGCCCGGAATCGTAAATGTCTTCTCCAGACCCGCGGTCTCCATGGCAAAGGTATAATGTCCGCCCTGAAAATGATCATGACTCAGGATAGATCCGCCCACAATGGGCAGATCCGCATTCGATCCCAGGAAATAATGCGGAAACTGCTTCACAAAATCAAACAGCTTGCGGAATGCCGCCCGATCAATCTTCATCGGAATATGCTGTCCGTTAAACACAATACAGTGTTCATTATAATATACATACGGAGAATACTGAAATCCCCACTCGCTGCCGTTTATCGTAATCGGGATAATACGGTGATTCTGTCTGGCCGGATGGTTCATCCGACCGGCATACCCCTCATTTTCCACGCAGAGCTGACACTTCGGATAAACCGACTGCTTCGCCAGCTTTGCTGCCGCGATCGCCTTCGGATCCTTCTCCGGCTTGCTTAAATTAATCGTAATATCAATCTCGCCGTACCGGGACGGCACTTTCCATTTCCGGTCTCTCGCGATACGGTCTTTTCGGATATAATTGGTCGCCACACTGAACTTATAGTATGCATCCGTCGCCTGCCGGGGGCTTTTCGCGTAATTCTCACGAAAAATGCGAATCACCTCCGACGGACGCGGTGTCAGACAGTTCATCAGCTTCGTATCAAACAGATCGCGCGAAACTACGCCGCCGTCCTCCAGCACGCCGGTCTCCAGCGCAAATTCCATAAGATGCTCCAGCGTATCCGCCAGATTAATGCCGGACTCCTGCGCAGCATCACACCCGCCGGACTGTGTCTGTAATAATTCCGTCTCCTCCGGGACTTTATAATCATCCTTTTTCAATACTTCCAGTATCTGATTCGTGCTGTAGATGCGCTCCTCCTCCGGGATCAGTCCGGAATCGATCCCATACTGAACCAGTCTGGCGATATATATATCTGTCATGCTGTACCTCCCCTTCTTTTCCAAACACATCGTCAGACAGATCAACTCTGCCCATTGCCATACCCTCTCAGTTCCCCGAAAGGAAAAATGTCTGTCGGCCGTCCGAAGATATCATGACAGTATCCGGACGCCGTCTTTCAGATAAACCCTCACTGCAATACCCGGCCGCCGTCTCCGATCTCCACCACATAGAAATCCGCTGCATAGCCGATTGTATCCAGATAAACCTTTCCGACATTCTCTATAAATGCATCGACACATTCCTCTTTCACGATGCTCACGGTACATCCGCCGAAACCGGCGCCGGTCATACGGGAACCGATCACTCCGTCCTGCTCCCAGGCCGTCTCAACCAGCGTGTCCAGCTCTATACCGGTCACCTCATAGTCGTCGCGCAGGGATACATGAGACGCATTCATCAGCCTGCCGAACTCCTCCAGATCACCCTTTTGCAGAACTTCCACTGCCTTTAAAGTGCGCTGGTTCTCATACACAGCATGCTTCGCGCGGCGTTGTCTCACCTCGCTTTTAATCAGGCCCTTATTCGCCTCAAACTCCTCCTCCGTCAGCTCGCCCAGTGTCCGAATGTCCAGCCTCTCCCGGAGCTCCGCCACAGCCTCCTCGCACTCGGCGCGGCGTTCATTATATTTCGAATCTCCCAGTCCCCGCTTCTTATTGCTGCAGGCAATAACAATCTTCGCGTCCTTCAGCTCCAACGGCACATAAGTATAGGAAAGATCGCTGCAATCGAGAAAAATCGCCTGGTCCTTCCTGCCCATGGCGATGGAAAACTGATCCATGATACCGCAGTTCACACCGATAAAATGATTCTCGCAGTACTGTCCGTACAGGGCAATGTCCGTCATCGTCACATCCTCGAAGCCGAACATATCGCGCAGCATCACACCGATCACCACCTCAACGGAAGATGAGGATGACAGACCGGAACTGTTCGGAATATTGCCAAACAGCAAAATATCCATGCCACAATCGACTGTGTATCCATGCTCCAGAAAAGCCGCGATCACACCGAGCGGATAGTTCGTCCAGTCCGCCTCCTTTTCATACACCAGATGATCCAGACTGCCTTCCACGATACCGAGCTCCTCAAAATTCTGAGAATAAAAGCGTATTTTCCGGTCATCACGCCTGCGGACGATCGCATAAGTACCGATGGTGAGCGCACACGGGAATACATGACCCCCGTTATAATCGGTGTGTTCTCCGATCATATTCACCCGACCGGGGGCAAAATACTTCCGAATGTCTCCCCCGTCTCCGAACGTCCGGATAAAATCCTGCATTAACTGAGTTACCATATAAATATCCTCCATGAATTATATAAAATCATATCTGTTCTATATCCTCACTGTATCGAACAGACTCAATCCTTACCACGTGGAAAAACCTGTCATCCTGTACACATTTTCGGATATTATTTTACTGTCTTTTATTAAATATTGCAAGAAAAAAGTACCGCCTGCACAACTCACATAAGCAAATA
>JAJQEU010000032.1 GCA_021201535.1 Clostridiales bacterium
AATGAGTTTTTCATGTGCCGGAGGGAACTATTATCATGAAAGGTCTTTTAAAATATTTATCCCCTTTTGCCCCGGATCAGTCCGGCGCCGTATCCGTCCTCTATGAACTGGGCGGTATCATCGTGATCTGTGACGCGGGCGGATGCACCGGAAACATCTGCGGATTTGATGAACCGCGCTGGTTTACGAAAAAAAGCGCCCTGTTTTCCGCGGGACTCCGCGACATGGACGCGATTCTCGGGCGGGATGACCGACTGGTCGATAAATTAAAGGATGCCGCAGAGCATCTGGACGCGCGTTTTATCGCTCTGATCGGCACGCCGGTTCCGGCTGTGATCGCCACAGACTTTCGTGCACTCAGGCGAATGGCGGAAAAACGATGCGGTCTGCCGGTGCTGACCGTGTCCTGCACCGGAACCCGTCTGTATGATCAGGGGACGGAGGAAGCATATCTTGAACTGTTTCGCACCTTTGCAAAAAAAGAAGTGACAAAGGACGAACGGACGGTCGGAGTGATCGGAGCGACTCCCCTGGATGTGAGCCATGTGAACGCTGCGCCGATCATTCGAGACACACTGAATGCACAGGGATATTCCCAGGTATATTGCTATGGCATGGGCGGAACCGGTCTGGATGAAGTGGAAAGGGCGGGGAGTGCCGCGAAAAATCTGGTGCTGTCCCCGGCGGGCATCCGGGCGGCCCGGTATCTGCAGGAGACCTTCGGCACGCCGTATGAGACGGCTTATCCGCTCCTGAAAGCGGAACAGAAGGAGCAGCTGCATGGACTGGCCGGAAAGAAGGTTCTGGTTGTGCACCAGCAGGTGGCGGCAAACGAGATTCGAAAAGAAATCCCCGGTGAGATCGTCTGCGGAACCTGGTTTATGCAGCACCCGGAGATGAAAGAGCCGCAGGATGTCACTTTTGAGCGCGAAGAAGAGTTCGTCTCTTTTGTGGAACATGGCGCGTTCGACGCGATTGTTGGCGATAAACGGCTGAGGCGTGCGCTGCGGGATTTCAGCGGCGCGTATATAGAGATCCCTCATTTTGCTGTGTCCGGTGAATATGATGATGATATCCGGTGATTGCACCCGCTGTTTTGTGTATAACAAAAGTCAGCAGATAACCTGTTATTTTGCATAAAAATTGTTTATACGCGCTTGGAAACTGTGACAAAATAGTCTGAAAAACAGTAAAACAGAGGGCAGAAAAATGGCTGTTTCTCTGTGAGGACATTGAAATGGGTAAAACGAAAGAACTCCCCCAAATAAATACTACAAAATGGATCCGCGTGTACGGTATCGTTCAGGGCGTCGGTTTCCGTCCCTTTGTCAGCCGGATTGCCGATCGGATCGGCGTGACGGGCAGTGTGGCAAACAAGGGTTCCTATGTGGAGATTTATTTAAACGGAACATCCGGTCAGCAGCAGGATTTCCTGTATGCACTGGAGCATGAGGCGCCGGAACGCTCTGCGATATTAAAAACAGATGTCTCGGACCAGACATATACAGACTTTTCTTCGTTTGATATCATCGAAAGCGAACGGGAGGCGGGGGATATTTTTGTCTCCCCGGATATCGCCACCTGTCCGAAGTGCAGACAGGAACTGTTTGATCCGGCAAACCGCAGATATATGCATCCGTTTATCAACTGTACGGCCTGCGGCCCCCGGCTGACGATTCTGGACGCTATGCCCTATGACCGGGAGCGAACCAGCATGAAGGAATTCCCCATGTGCCCGGCATGCGAGTATGAATACACGCATGCCGAGACAAGACGCTATGACGCACAGCCGGTCTGCTGTAACGACTGCGGACCGGAGGTATATCTCATCGGCCGGCCGGAGCGCGGGCGCGAGGCGATCACGTTTGTCCGGAAAGCGATTCTGGACGGACAGATCATCGCGATCAAGGGAATCGGCGGTTTTCATCTCTGCTGTGACGCCGCAAACGAGGAGGCGGTGAGCCGTCTGCGGCAGTTAAAACGCAGACCGGCCAAGCCTTTTGCGGTGATGATGAAGAATCCGGAAACAGTGAAATCTGAGTGTGAACTGTCTGCCGCGGAGGAAGAGATACTGGATGGTCATGCGAAGCCCATCATTCTTTTAAAGAAAAAACAGGAAAGCCGTCTGGCGGATTCGGTAGCGCCGGATAACCCGAAGGTCGGAGTGATGCTGCCCTATGCGCCGGTGCAGATGCTTTTATTCACTTACAATGACGGGCTGGAGATGACCGCGGACAGTTTTGTGATGACCAGCGGCAATGTATCGGGCGCTCCGATCTGCCGGACGGACGAGGACGCGGTGCGGGAGCTGAGCGGATTTTGTGACATTATGCTGTCGCACAACCGAAGGATCCGGCTGCGGGCGGACGACTCCGTGATGAACTTTTATCAGGGAGAACCCTATATGATCCGCCGCTCCAGAGGCTATGCACCGCTTCCGGTGATGACGGATTTCCCGCAGGGCAATGAATGGCGGGGACAGGTGCTGGCAGTGGGCGGCGAGCTGAAAAACACATTCTGCATCGGGAAAAACCAGCTGTTTTATCCGTCCGCTTATGTCGGGGATATGGCGGACGCGCGAACCGTGCGGGCGCTGACGGAATCCATCGAGCGGATGGAGGAGCTTTTGGAGACAAAGCCGGAGCTGGTGGTCTGTGATCTGCATCCAAAATATAATACGACAGCGGTAGCGGAGTCTTTCGGACTGCCGGTGCTGAAGGTACAGCACCACTACGCGCATATTTTATCCTGCATGGCGGAAAATAACCTGCCGCCGCAGACAAGGGTGATCGGCGTTTCTTTCGACGGCACCGGCTATGGAACGGACGGGACGATCTGGGGCGGAGAACTGCTCCTGTGTGATTATCAGGATTTTTGGCGGGTTGGAAGCATCCGGCCCTTCCTGCAGATTGGCGGAGATGCTTCCGCGAGAGAAGGATGGAGAATCGCGGTGTCCATGATCAATTCTCTGTATCCGGAAAAAGAGGCGGCAGATATAACAGAGAGGCTGGGACTGTGCGAGCCGCAGATGCAGAAGCTCTACCGGCAGATGGCGGAGAAAAAAATAAATGCCGTGGTCTCCACCAGTGCCGGGAGGCTCTTTGACGCGGTCAGCGCGATCCTGGGGATTCGTCTGAGTTCCACTTTTGAGGGTGAGGCGTCCACGACGCTGCAGTTCCGGGCGGAGGAGTATCGGGAGAGGGCAGGACTTTCCGTCAGAGAATCCTTTTTCCGTACGTATACGGAATCAGAATGTTCTGAGTCGGAATATTGCTTTTGTGAGACAGGCGGAAGCCGGAAAAAGAGAAAAGATTTATCAGGGATGACAAAAACAGGAACAGAGGAACATGCAAAAGACAGCAGGATTTTACTCTCTACGGATGAACTTGTGCGGCTGATGACGGAGGAACGCCTGAAGGGGCAGGATGCCTGTCTGCTGGCATATCTTTTCCACGAGATTCTGGCTGAACAGATTGTGGCCGGCTGCAGGGAGGTTTCCATGAAAACCGGCGTCAAAGCCTGTGCTCTGAGCGGCGGTGTGTTTCAGAACCAGCTTCTGCTGGAACTGTGTGAGGCCGGACTGAAAGAGGCGGGATTTACCGTTTATCGCCACCGCATGATTCCGCCGAATGACGGCGGGCTGGCGCTGGGACAGGCGGCGGCCGGGATGGCATATCTGAATCAGAGAAGTGTATGTTTTGAAAATCACCTGTGAACAGCAAAACTTATAGGGAATATTTCGCGGAACGAAGCGTAAAAATATTGACAAAGACGGACATGTATGTAAAATGAAATGATAGATACACGACATTTGTTATATAAAAGACAACATTTAATCGAATGTCTGGGGGTGTTAGTTTGTTTAAGGTAAATCCATATCGGCCAGGAGCCGGTTTAATGCCGTCTTATCTGGCCGGACGGGAAGAGGATTTGCGGGATGTGGAGCAGATCTTTGAGGCGCTTGCCATCAATATGCCGGTTCAGTCTGTGATCTTCAGCGGATTACGGGGTGTCGGAAAAACAGTTCTGCTCAACAGTCTGCAGAAAATTGCGGAGGAAAAAAATATATTTTGCAGACATATTGAAGTGGAAGAGAGGGATGATTTCATTTCTCAGATTGCTTCCTGTTCACAGGCTTTTCTGCGTAAGGTGAGTACAAAAGAAAAGTTTAAGAATCTGATTCAGAAACCGTTGGATGCGATCAAGTCACTGGTAGTCTCTTTTGATCCGTCAGATTATACATTTTCCCTGTCTCTGCAGGAAAGGGAACTGTATCATTCTGTCAATCTGACACAGAGTCTGACCGAGGTTTTTACAACGATCGGAGAGACGGCTTCCATATCAGGTACACCGATCTGTTTTTTTATAGACGAAATGCAGTATATGCAATCGAGAGAGCTGGGTTCACTGATCGCGGCGCTGCATCGGACGAATCAGCTGGGATATCCGGTTATGATCGTCGGTGCGGGTCTTCCGAAGATTTACAAAATGCTGTCTGAGGAAAAGTCATATTCAGAACGATTGTTTTACTATAAGGAGATTGGTTCCCTTACAGAGGAACAATCTGAAAAAGCCATCGAAATACCGGCGCGGAAGTTTGGGATATCGTATACAAAAGAAGCTGTAGAAAGGATTCACGCGATTACGAAGGGTTATCCGTTTTTTATTCAGCAAATCTGCCAGGTTGTATATAAAAATGCGGACGGAGATGAAATTACGCTGTCTGATGTGAATCACAGTATCGGTGAATTTTATAGTCTTCTTGATACAGGTTTTTTCAGGGTCCGTTATGAACGATGTGCGGAGAGTGATAAAAGATTTATATTTGCCATGGTGCAATGTGGTGAACTGCCCTGTACGATTGCGAACATCGCGAAACATCTGAATAAAACCGTCAGTTCTGTCTCAACGACGAGGGCGCAGCTGATCAGTAAAGGGATTATTTATCCGGTCCGGTACAGAGAACTGGATTTTACGGTTCCAGAATTCAGCGGATTTATTCGGCGGCTCGATGAATATAAACATTGGTCTGAAGGGCGGCAGACTGTATTGCCCGATCACAGTTGATCTATGAGTAACAACAATGAAAGCATATATGCCGCACTCCTAATACCGGGCGCGGATTGAAACAATCAGGAGGAAAAGATATGTGTGTAGGATTATCCGCAAGAGTCGTAGGAATCAAAGACGGGATGGCGCTGGTGGACGCCTCCGGTGCGAAGCGGGAGGTTTCCGCGGAGCTTCTGGATGAGCTGGAACCGGGTGATTATGTCATGGTGCATGCCGGGATTGCCATCGCGAAGATCGGCGGGGATGACGATGCCGAGGCAGAGGATATCATCGGCCTGCTGTGACAGGCTCGTTGGCAGCTGTGAAACGAAGCGGTGTAATCGGCGTATGTACCGATATATGCAGACGTGACAGGCTCACTGGCAGCTGTGAAACGAAGCAGCCGATGACAAACAGGACTATACTCAATTTAAGGGGAATCAGGAAAAACCATATGGACGATATAATCAGAAAAGCGCGAAGCATCATTGAAAAATACGACGGCCCGAAGCTGCGGATCATGGAGGTGTGCGGCACGCATACTCACGAGATTTTCCGCCTGGGGATCCGGAAAATACTTCCGGAAAACATCGAACTGATCTCCGGCCCGGGCTGCCCGGTGTGTGTGACGCCGGTGGATTTTATCGACGAGGCAATCATGCTCGCTCTGGAAAAGGAGTGTCTGATCTGCACCTTCGGCGATCTGATCCGCGTGCCGGGAACTAAGATGAGTCTGGCGGGCGCCAGAGCCGAGGGGGCGGATATTCAGATTGTCTATACGCCGTTGGACGCGGTAAATACCGCGCGGGAAAATCCGGATCGGCAGGTGGTGTTTTTGTCGGTTGGTTTTGAGACGACGACGCCGTCGGCCTGTCTTTCGGTGAAAAAGGCAAAGGAGCAGGGACTGACCAATTATTCTGTTCTGACCGCAAACAAGACGATGCCAAATGCCTACGAGGCGTTAAAGGGAAGTGCTGACGCGTTTCTCTTTCCGGGACATGTCAATGCGATTACCGGCGAGGCAGACTGCCGCCGGCTGCGGGATGAGGGTGTCTCCGGTGTGATCGCAGGTTTTACGGCAAAAGAACTGCTCACGGCGCTGGCTGTTATCGTAGAAAAATCAAAGTCAGGAGAACCGTTTTTTGTGAACTGTTATCCCAGGGTGGTGCGGCCGGAAGGGAATCCTGCCGGCATGAAGCTGATCGCGGAGGTGATGGAACCCTGTGACTCGCAGTGGCGGGGGCTGGGCATCATCCCGGGTTCCGGGCTGAAACTGCGGGAGACGTACCGGACGTATGATGCCCGGATCAAATTCGCGCTGCCCGAGGTGCATGGGAAGCCGAATCCGGCCTGTCGCTGCGGCGACGTGCTTCAGGGGAAATGCAAGCCGTCGGACTGCAAAGTGTTCGGGAAGGTCTGTACGCTGGAGCATCCGGTTGGAGCCTGCATGGTCTCCAACGAGGGAAGCTGCTCGGCATATTATATGTATGAACGATTATAAGAGGAATTGACTGCTATGCAGACGCCACTATTTATGAAAGACGTCGTCGAATATCCAGCCATCTGGTCATGCAAGCATGCCCATCTGTCTGTCTATTGACAACACTTTCATAGTAAGAGAAGGAGATTATCATGTCAGAAAAAAAAGTAACTCTCGCGCATGGCGCGGGCGGAAAACAGACGGCGGAATTGATTCAGGAGGTCTTTGCGGCACACTTTTCCAACCCGGAGTTCACCGCGGATGACGCGGCGGTTCTGGATATGGGCAACGGAAAGATTGCAATGTCCACGGACGGATTTATCGTTTCTCCCTTTGAATTTAACGGCGGAAATATCGGGAAACTCAGCATCTGCGGAACGGTCAACGACCTCTCCTGTATGGGTGCCCGGCCGCGTTATCTGACCTGTTCCTTCATTATAGAAGAGGGATTTCCCCTGGACAAACTGGAGGAGATCGCGGCCTCCATGGAAAAGACGGCGGCAGAGGCCGGCGTGAAGATCGTGGCGGGCGATACAAAGGTGGCGGGCAAAGGACAGGTGGATCATATTTTTATCACCACGACCGGGATCGGCACTTTGACAGAAGGTTTTTCTACATCGGGAGCATTCGCAAAGCCCGGCGACGCGATTCTGGTGACCGGGGATATCGGTCGGCACGGCTGTACGATTTTGCTGGCGCGCGAGGACCTTGGCATCGATGCGGATATCAAAAGCGATTGCGCTCCCCTGTGGGGGACTGTAGAGTCCATGATTCAAACGACAAAGGATATCCATGTAATCCGCGACGCTACACGGGGCGGTGTCGGAACCGTGCTCTATGAGATCGCTTCGGAGAGCCATGTGGGCGTGAGACTTGACAGTGAATCTATTCCTGTCAATCCGGCGGTGCGCGGCGTCTGCGGTATGCTGGGGCTGGATCCGCTGTATCTGGCGAATGAGGGTACGCTGGTTGTGATTGCGCCGAAAGAGCAGGCGCAGGCATTACTTGCCGTCTTAAAAGAGGGAAAATATTCCGCGCATGCGGCAATTATCGGGGAGATTACGGATACCATGCCGGGAAAGGTTGTGGTAACGACGGAGATCGGTTCAGAGACGCTGCTGCCACAGCCCGGCGGGGAACTGCTGCCGAGGATATGTTGAAAAAATATTACCGGAACTTTGTTATCGATTTCACAAAAAGCTGGTTGATTTTTCCGCAAAGTATGTTAGAATGTATCACAGATTGCAGGGAGGGTACCCTGTAAGAGATATATTTTGAGGAAAAACCAGAAACAAAATGCACCTGCTTTGCCGGCAGATTCTGCGCGGCAGGATTATGGTCGTGTCTGGTTCTGAATAAATACCATATTTTTATATCAGGAGGATTTAAAATGGCAAACAAATGGGTTTACTTATTTAGTGAGGGCAATGCGAATATGCGCGAGCTGCTCGGCGGCAAGGGCGCGAATCTGGCTGAGATGACGTCGCTCGGTCTCCCGGTTCCCCAGGGCTTTACGATCACGACAGAGGCCTGCACGCAGTATTATGAGGACGGGCGCGAGATCAACGATGAGATCCAGGGACAGATTAACGAGCATATCGGCAAGATGGAAGAGATCACCGGTAAAAAGTTCGGCGACGCAGAGAACCCGCTGCTGGTATCTGTGCGTTCCGGCGCGAGAGCTTCCATGCCGGGCATGATGGATACCATCTTAAATCTCGGACTGAATGAGACCGTTGTCAATGTTCTGGCGGAGAAGTCCGGCAACCCGCGCTGGGCCTGGGACTGCTATCGCAGATTTATCCAGATGTATTCCGACGTTGTGATGGAGGTCGGCAAGAAATATTTCGAAGAACTCATCGACGAGATGAAAAAGGAAAAGGGCGTTATATATGATGTAGATCTGACCGCGGACGATCTGAAGAATCTGGCGGGACAGTTCAAGGAAGAGTATAAGACCGTGCTGGGAGAGGATTTCCCGGACGACCCGAAGGAGCAGCTGATGGGAGCGGTGAAGGCCGTTTTCCGCTCCTGGGACAACCCCCGCGCGAATGTATACCGCCGCGATAACGATATCCCGTATTCCTGGGGGACGGCGGTCAACGTACAGAGCATGGCGTTCGGAAATATGGGCGACGACTGCGGTACCGGCGTTGCGTTTACCCGCGACCCTGCTACCGGTGAGAAGAAGCTGATGGGCGAGTTCCTGATCAATGCTCAGGGCGAGGATGTGGTT
This sequence comes from Clostridiales bacterium, assembly GCA_021201535.1. Classification (GTDB taxonomy): domain Bacteria; phylum Bacillota; class Clostridia; order Lachnospirales; family Lachnospiraceae; genus Eubacterium_I. Next base: position 8,766 of record JAJQEU010000032.1, read on the forward strand.
GCCGGTGTGCGCACGCCGATGCCGATCGCGAAGATGGAAGAGGAGTTCCCGGAGGCTTACGCAGAGTTTGTGGAGGTCTGCAAGACTCTGGAGGATCACTACAGAGATATGCAGGATATGGAGTTTACCGTTGAGAACCGGAAGCTCTACATGCTGCAGACACGTAATGGTAAGAGAACTGCATTTGCCGCGCTGAAGATCGCCTGCGATCTGGTCGACGAGGGCATGAGGACAGAGGAAGAGGCGGTTGCCATGGTAGATCCCCGGAACCTTGACGCCCTGCTCCATCCGACTTTTGACGCTGCGGCTCTGAAAGCGGCCGAGCCGATCGGAAAAGCGCTCGGCGCTGCTCCCGGCGCAGCCTGCGGCAAGATCGTGTTTACGGCCGACGACGCGGTAGAGTGGGCCGGAAGAGGTGAGAAGGTCGTTCTTGTCCGTCTGGAGACTTCTCCGGAGGACATCACAGGTATGAAGGCTTCCCAGGGTATCCTGACCGTTCGCGGCGGCATGACCTCTCACGCGGCAGTGGTTGCCCGCGGTATGGGCGCGTGCTGTGTATCCGGCTGCGGCGATATTATTATGGATGAGGAAAATAAACGGTTTACACTCGGCGGAAAAGAGTACTGCGAGGGTGATATCATCTCCTTCGACGGTTCCACCGGCTGTATTTACGACGGAGCGATTCCTACCGTTGAGGCGAAGATCGCGGGTGAGTTCGGCCGGATTATGTCGTGGGCGGATAAGTTCCGCACGATGAAGGTTCGCACGAATGCGGACACGCCGGCGGATGCGAAGAAGGCCCGTGAGCTTGGTGCGGAGGGCATCGGACTTTGCCGTACCGAGCATATGTTCTTCGAGGGCGACCGGATTGACGCGTTCCGTGAGATGATCTGTGCGGATACGCTCGAGGAGAGAGAGGCTGCGCTTGAAAAGATTCTTCCCTATCAGCAGGGCGACTTTGAACAGCTGTACGAGGCGATGGAGGGCGACCCGGTCACCATCCGTTTTCTGGATCCGCCGCTTCATGAGTTCGTTCCCCAGGAGGAGGAAGACATTGAGAAGCTGGCCGAGGCACAGGGCAAGTCCGTTGAGGATATCAAGGCTCTGATCGAGGGTCTGAAAGAGTTTAACCCGATGATGGGACACCGCGGCTGCCGTCTGGCTGTCACCTACCCGGAGATTGCCAGGATGCAGACGAAGGCGGTGATCCGCGCGGCGATCAAAGTACACAACGACCATCCGGAGTGGAAGATGGTTCCTGAGATCATGATTCCGCTAGTCGGCGATATCAAAGAGCTGAAATACGTAAAGAAGTTCGTTGTTGAGACTGCGGACGCGGAGATCGCGGCGGCAGGATCTGATCTGAAATATGAGGTCGGCACGATGATCGAGATTCCGCGCGCGGCGCTCACTGCGGATGAGATTGCGACGGAGGCTGAGTTCTTCTGCTTCGGAACGAACGACCTCACACAGATGACCTACGGTTTCTCGCGTGACGACTCCGGCAAGTTCCTGGATGCCTACTATGACGCGAAGATCCTGGAGAATGATCCGTTCGCGAAGCTGGATCAGACCGGCGTCGGCAAGCTGATGGAGATGGCGATCGAGCTGGGTAAACCGGTTCGCCCTGAGCTGCACTGCGGTATCTGCGGTGAGCACGGCGGAGATCCCTCTTCCGTAGAGTTCTGCCATAAGATCGGGCTGGACTATGTGAGCTGCAGCCCGTTCCGGGTACCGATCGCGCGGCTGGCGGCGGCGCAGGCGGCGATCAGCACGGCACGTTGATCTGAGAATATGACAATACCGATGATAGCACCGGCAAGTCCAAAAGGGTTTGCCGGTTATCTTTATGACAAATCAGAAAATATTTTTGTTTATTTTTTAACAACTTTGTTGTATAATAAGTCTGATAATTTTTCAGATGGTATTTATAATCAGCAGGAGGTAAGAAGATGAATAACTTATTACTGGAGACAGAAGGATCGGTTGCCGTACTTACGATCAACAGACCGAAGGCATTGAATGCGCTGAACAGCGAGACACTCACGGAATTGAATCAGGTTCTGGGCGAGATCGAGGCGAACGATGAGATTAAAGTTGTGATTCTGACCGGATCCGGCGAGAAGTCTTTTGTGGCGGGAGCCGATATTTCTGAGATGGTGAATTTCAGCGGAGCAGAGGGACGTGCGTTCGGTATGCGCGCATCTGAGCCGTTCTTCAAACTGCAGAATATGCGTCAGGTTACCATCGCGGCGGTGAACGGATTTGCGCTGGGCGGCGGCTGCGAGATCTGTATGGCGTGTGATATCCGCATCGCATCAGAAAATGCCCTGTTCGGACAGCCGGAGACAGGCCTCGGCATTATTCCCGGTTTTGGCGGCACACAGAGACTTGCCCGTCTGGTCGGCATGGGCCGCGCGAAGGAGATGATCTTTGCCTGCACGAATATTGATGCACAGGAAGCTTATCGCATCGGTCTGGTGAATAAGGTTGTTCCGCAGGAGGAACTGATGGCGACTGCGAAGAAGATGGCGGGGAAGATCGCCCGCAATGCCAGTTATGCGGTATCTCTTGCGAAGGCTGCGATCAACAACGGCTATGACATGGATATTAAAAACGCGGTTGAGTACGAGGCGAATCTGTTTGGCCTGACCTGCTCTACCCATGACAAGACGGAGGGTATGACCGCTTTTCTTGAGAAGCGCAAGGAAAAGAACTTTACTGATTTCTGATGATGATATGAGCGCCGACGCGATCTTTTGAACCCGTTGCATTTAGAAAACAGGAGGATGTGCAGAATGACAGATAAAATTATCGGATTTATCGGGGGAGGCAATATGGCGTCCGCCATCATCGGAGGACTCATTTCCTCCGGGGCCGCAGACAGCGACCATATTATCGCTTCGGACAAAAGTGAGGCTTCCGTACAGAGATTGAAGGAGACGTTTGGAATACAGGCTTCCACGGAAAATCTGGAGATCAGTTCCAATGCCGACATCCTTTTTCTGGCGGTCAAGCCCAATATGTTTGACGTGGTACTGCCGGAGATCCGGGATTTCCTGAAAGAGAACACGGTTGTTGTCTCGATTGCGGCCGGTCAGACGATCGAAAAGATATCAAAGGGCTTTGGCAGACCGGTGAAGCTGATCCGCACGATGCCGAACACGCCGGCTCTGGTCGGCGCTTCCATGAGCGCTCTGTGCAGGAATGAGCTGGTGACGGACGAGGAACTGGCTGAGGTTCAGGCGCTGTTTAACACCTTTGGTGAGTCTGAGGTGATCCCGGAAAAGCTGATGGACGCCGTGGTGGGCGTGAGCGGTTCTTCTCCCGCATATGTTTACATGTTTATCGAGGCGATGGCGGATGCGGCTGTCGCGGACGGAATGCCCCGCGCACAGGCCTGTAAGTTTGCCGCGCAGTCCGTGCTCGGTTCCGCCAAGATGGTTCTGGATACGGGAAAACACCCGGGTGAACTGAAGGATATGGTTTGTTCGCCGGGCGGCACGACGATCGAGGCGGTTGCGGTGCTGGAAAAGGCAGGACTTCGCAGCGCCGTGATTGAAGGACAGAGAGCCTGCGTGAAGAAATCGATCGAGATGAGCCGGTAGACAGTTATGTTATCCGCACAGGTATCCGCAGCAGGCTGTTATGATGATCCGGCAGAGCAGATTCGGCAGATAATCCTGCAGAGTAGATCGGGCAGATGATTCTGCGGAATCAATTCGGCTGTTGGTTCGGTAGAATTGCTGATTGTGAAAATTTTCTCAATATTTTAGGGAAAATTTACAGGAAGTACATAGAAAATATATATTTTTGTGATAACCTTTATATATCTTTTAACGAACATCCGCGTGGAACGGGCTGATTTTCCGGACTGAATGATCTGGATTACAGTTCTTTCCATGCGGTATGTTGCATAGTTATGATAGAAGGAGGTGTTTACTATGTCAGAAAAAAAAGAAAAAGATATGCTGGATCTGGGGGATCGGATCATTAAAATCCGTTATTCGATGGATGCGGATCATCTGAGTCTTGTCTTCAGGGACATATCTATGGCGGATTACATGATCCTTGCGAAGCTCGGACACCGCATGGGATTCAATAACCCTGAGACCAGAGTGTATCTGAGTGAGATCAGCAAAGAACTGGACCGTCCGATCAACAGGATTTCACAGATGGTGCAGAATCTGCAGGATAAGGGCTATGTTTACTGGGAACATGATCAGGAGCAGCGCAAGGGTACCTACATTTATATTTCCGAGACTGGCAGGGAGGCCATGATCCGCCAGCAGGAGATCCTGCGGAAGTATTATGGGAATGTCGTAGAGCGGCTCGGGCAGGAGACAGTTGTACAGATACTTGATATGATGTTACAGCTGGAGACAGTGATGGAGGAGGAAGCGAAAAAGCTTTCAGAGGATGACGAGTGTGCCGCGGAAGCGCGGACCGCATGATCGGAGGACATGTTTTTCAGACCGGATTGAGACGACGATGATTTTGCCATGTGCAAAAACAAAATCTTCGCGGATGTACAGACACGGAGAAGATTTCGTTTTTGTTCATGGCAATTTTTGATTTCAGGAAAAATGGTACTTTTTCAGATGCTGTGTCCGTCTTTCCTTCAGGAGAATCAGGAATGATATTTTGCAGCGCTCAGTTCATTTAATACCTTCTGTTTCATATGGTAAAGTCTGTCTGACAGATCCACATACACCTTTGCGGGATTGATAAAACGCATATTTTCATCCCACAGGGTTGCTTTCTCCCGGGTACAGTATTCCCGGATTTCCAGGACCGTGGGGGAGGTATAAACACATTTCCCCTCGTCAAAAACGGGAACGAGCAGCTTGCGCATGGTATAGGTGCCGCCGATGATCCGTGTACGTTTCCAGGTCTCGCTGGGGTCGAACAGAATCATGTCCTGTGACTCGTCGAAGGTCTCTTCCGCCAGACAGATCAGGTCTGCGCGGATTTTCCCGGTCTGTTTGTCATAGATGCGGTAAATCTCCTTGTCGCCGGGGTTGGTGACTTTCTCTGTGTTCTCGGAAAGCTTAATCTTCGGGACAAATTGTCCGTTCTCGTCCTGAATGGCGGCGAGCTTGTACACGCCGCCGAAGGCCGGCCAGTCTTTGGATGTGATCAGGCTGGTGCCGACGCCCCAGGAGGTGATTCTGGCGCCCTGGATTTTCAGGTTCTCGATCAGGTATTCGTCCAGGTCGTTGGAGGCAGAGATGACAGCGTCCGGAAAACCGGCTTCATCCAGCATCCGGCGTGCCTTCTTTGACAGATAGGCAAGGTCACCGCTGTCCATGCGTATACCGTAGTTTTGCAGGATCATGCCGGAATCCCGCATCTCCTGAAAGACGCGGATGGCATTCGGCAGGCCGGATTTCAGTGTATCATAGGTGTCGACGAGCAGCGTGCAGGCGTTGGGATAGAACTCTGCGTAGGTCTTAAACGCGGTGTACTCGTCGGGAAAACTCATGATCCAGCTGTGCGCGTGCGTGCCCAGCACGGGGATGTTGAAGGTCTGCCCGGCGAGGACATTGGATGTACCTTTGCAGCCGCCGATCACGGCCGCGCGTGCGCCGAGAATGCCGGAATCGGGACCCTGCGCGCGCCGGAGACCGAATTCCATCACGCCGTCGCCCTTGGCTGCATAACAGACTCTGGCGGCCTTGGTAGCAATCAGGCTCTGGTGGTTGATCATGTTTAAGATGGCTGTCTCGACCAGCTGTGCTTCCATGATGGGGGCGACGACCTTCAGCAGAGGTTCTCTGGGAAAAACAACCGTTCCCTCCGGGATCGCATAAATGCTGCCGGAAAAGCGGAAAGTGCTGAGATATTTTAAGAAGTCTTCGTCAAACAGGTGAAGACTTTCCAGATACCGGATGTCGTCTGTGGTAAACTGAAGATTTTTGATGTATTCGATCACCTGGTCGAGTCCGCAGGCGATGGCGTATCCGCTGCCCGAGGGGTTCATGCGGTAGAAGGCATCAAAGATGACAATGTCTTTTTTGCCGGTCCTGAAATAGCCCTGCATCATGGTGATCTCATATAAGTCCGTGAGTAGTGTCAGATTTTGTGATCTCATATGTCTTATGAGCCGGCGTCGCCGGTTCTCTCCTTGTACTTGATTTTATACATTATACTCCCTTTTTACAAATGCGTAAAGAAAATCTCTTTATATTCTGCTCGATTATTATCCCGGGTTCAAAAGAAGTTATTATCCCGGGTTCAAAAGAAGTGATTGACAATTATTTATTCAACATTTATAATTCATTTGTTTAGTAGAAACAAAGGCAATGACGAAGACAGTAGACTGGAAGAGAACGTTTGCAGCGAGCCGGGTTGGTGTGAGCCGGTACCAGTACCTCCGGTTGAATATCCCTTCCGAGCTGCAGCTTCCAAATGTATATACATCCGGCGGTATATGGATCCGGGCCGGAATTGGATTTATCATTCGAATCCGTGATGTACAGAGTAGAGGCTGACGGGTGTTCCCCCGTTACAGGGAAAGGTATCCGGCGACGGCAAAGGAGCCGTGTACTTCGAACAGGTGGTATAGTGAAAGCGCACGCTCTCATCCTTTTCGGATGAGAGCTTTTTAGCGAAGCCCGGAGACCGAAAAACACGAAGTGTTCTGAGGATGCACTGCGAGCAAAGAAAGGAACAGAATATGTACGACAAGGTATCGACCAATATGAATTTCGTAGAGCGGGAGAAGAAGACGGAGCAGTTCTGGCGGGAGAATGATATTTTCAGAAAGAGTATGGAAAACCGTAAGGACTGCGAGACCTACACCTTTTATGACGGTCCGCCGACGGCGAACGGCAAGTCGCACATCGGTCATGTGCTGACGCGTGTTATCAAGGACATGATTCCCCGTTACCAGACGATGAAGGGTAAGATGGTTCCGCGGAAGGCGGGCTGGGATACGCACGGGCTTCCGGTCGAGCTGGAGGTAGAACGCAAGCTCGGCCTCGACGGCAAGGAGCAGATCGAGGAATACGGCATGGAGCCGTTTATCAGAGAGTGCAAGGAGTCTGTCTGGAAGTATAAGGGTATGTGGGAGGATTTTTCCAATACCGTCGGGTTCTGGGCTGACATGGACGACCCGTATGTCACCTATGATGATGATTTTATCGAGTCGGAGTGGTGGGCCTTAAATCAGATCTGGAACAAGGGTCTGCTCTACAAGGGCTTCAAGATCGTGCCCTACTGCCCGCGCTGCGGTACGCCGCTGTCCACGGCGGAGGTTTCGCAGGGTTACCGGACGGTGAAGGAGCGCTCTGCGATCGTGCGGTTTAAGGCCGTCGGCGAGGACGCGTATTTTCTGGCCTGGACGACGACGCCGTGGACGCTGCCGAGCAACCTGGCACTCTGCGTGAATCCGGACGATACGTACGTGAAGGTGAAGGCGGGAGACGGCTACACCTATTATATGGCCGAGGCACTGCTGGATACGGTTCTTGGCCGGTTCGCCGCAAAGGATGCGGACCGACGTCAGGCGGACGCGGCGGCAAACAGACAGGCAGCGGCCGGTCAGGCGGATGCGGTGACGGACAGACAGGCGGCGGATGGAGATACGGATACCGCGACGCAGAACCGGGATATGGCAGAAAAGGGATACGAGATTCTGGATACCTTTCAGGGATCCGATCTGGAGTACAGAGAATATGAGCCGCTGTTTGCCTGCGCGAAGGAGGCGGCGGACAGACAGGGTAAGAAGGCGTTTTTCGTTACCTGCGATTCCTATGTTACGATGTCGGACGGTACCGGTATCGTCCATATCGCGCCGGCGTTCGGTGAGGACGATGCAAAGGTGGGACGCAGTTATGATCTGCCGTTTGTGCAGTTTGTGACCGGAAAGGGAACGATGACGGACGAGACGCCGTATGCCGGCGTTTTTGTAAAAAAAGCGGATCCCATTATTATCAGAGATCTGGATGCGGAGGGAAAGCTGTTTGACGCGCCGAAATTTGAACACGAGTATCCGCACTGCTGGCGGTGCGATACCCCGCTGATCTATTATGCGCGAGAATCCTGGTATATCCGGGAGACCGCGGTGCGGGATGACCTGATCCGCAATAATAACACGGTGAACTGGATTCCGGAGTCCATCGGGAAGGGGCGCTTCGGCAACTGGCTGGAGAATATTCAGGACTGGGCGATCTCCCGCAACCGGTACTGGGGAACGCCGCTGAACATCTGGGAGTGTGAGTGCGGGCATCAGGAGTCCATCGGCAGCCGGGCCGAGCTGGCGGAAAAGAGCGGTGATCCGGAGGCGGCGAAGGTGGAGCTGCATCGTCCCTATATTGATGCGGTGACGATCCCCTGCCCCTGCTGTGGAAAGCAGATGCACCGGGTGCCGGAGGTGATCGACTGCTGGTTTGACTCCGGAGCCATGCCGTTTGCGCAGCATCATTATCCGTTTGAAAATAAGGATCTGTTTGAGAAGCAGTTCCCCGCGCAGTTTATCTCTGAGGCGGTGGATCAGACGCGCGGCTGGTTCCACTCCCTGATGGCGGAGTCCACGCTCCTCTTTAACAGAGCGCCCTATGAGAATGTGATCGTTCTGGGACATGTACAGGATGAGAACGGGCAGAAGATGAGCAAATCAAAGGGCAATGCGGTGGATCCCTTTGAGGCGCTTAAGACCTACGGCGCCGACGCCATCCGCTGGTATTTCTACATTAACTCCGCGCCGTGGCTGCCGAACCGTTTCCACGGAAAGGCCGTGCAGGAGGGGCAGCGCAAGTTCATGGGTACTCTGTGGAATACCTATGCGTTTTTCGTCCTCTACGCGAATATCGACGAGTTCGACGCGACAAAATATACGCTGGAATATGAGAAGCTGTCCGTCATGGATAAATGGCTGCTGTCCCGGCTGAATTCCACGGTGCAGAACGTGGACGATCATCTCGGCCATTACCGCATCCCGGAGGCGGCGCGCGAGCTGCAGGCCTTTGTGGATGATATGAGCAACTGGTACGTGCGGCGCGGCAGAGAGCGCTACTGGGCAAAGGGCATGGAGCAGGACAAGATCAACGCCTACATGACTCTCTACACCGCGCTGGTGACGATCAGCAAGGCGGCGGCTCCCATGGTTCCGTTCATGACGGAGGATATTTACCGCAATCTCGTGTGCAGCATCGATCCGGAAGCGCCTGAGAGCATTCATCTGTGTGATTTTCCGGCGTCGGATGCCAGCCGGATCGATCCGGAGCTTGAGAAATATATGGATGAGGCGCTGAAGATCGTGGTGCTGGGCCGCGCGGCGAGAAATGCTTCCGGCCTGAAGAACCGGCAGCCCGTCGGTGAGATGCTGGTGCAGTCCGCGTCCGTGCTCCCGGGTTATTTTACCGATATTATTGCGGATGAGCTGAATGTGAAAAAAGTGACCTTCCGGGATGATGTCAGCGAGTATACGAGCTACGAGTTCAAGCCTCAGCTTCGGACAGTCGGGCCGAAATACGGCAGATATCTTGGACAGATTAAAGCGGCTTTAGCGTCCATTGACGGGCGGGCGGCCTATATGGAATTGAAACAAAATGGCTCGATTGTCTTGACAGATGTCGGCGAGAATATTATTCTGACAGAGGATGACCTTCTCATCTCGGTGGCGCAGACGGAAGGATATGCCACAGAGAGCGGAAGTGATGTTACGGTTGTTCTCGACACACGTTTGACACCGGAGCTGATCGAGGAGGGCCTGGTCAGAGAGATCGTCAGCAAGATTCAGACGATGCGCAAGGAGGCCGGCTTTGAGGTGATGGATCAGATCACTGTCATTTGTCAGGCTGATCCGGAAATCTGTGCCGTGTTCGCGGCGCACCGGGAGGACATGATGAAGGATGTCCTGGCGACGGATATGCGGGCGGTCGCTCCCGTCTGCAGTCAGGGAAAAATGTCGAAGGATGTCCCTGCGGCCAAGACACGTTCAGTCGATTCTGCCGGCGGTCAGGAGGAAACGCCGGCCGGTTATCAGAAAGAGTGGAATATCAACGGACACAAGGTGATGTTAGGAGTAGAAAAAAATGACTGATATTTTGTTTGACAAGGAAAAGTTTAAATCAGAAGTAAAGAACAACATCCGTATGCTCTATCGGAAGAAGTTATCCGAGGCGACGGAGCAGGAGATCTTTCAGGGTGTATCCTATACGGTGAAGGATGTGATCATCGATCAGTGGCTGGCGACACAGCAGACCTTTGACAAGGACGACCCGAAGATGGTCTACTATATGTCGATGGAGTTCCTGATGGGACGCGCCCTGGGCAATAACCTGATCAACCTGACCGCTTACAGCCAGGTGAGGGACGCTCTCTCGGAGATGGGCATCAATCTGGACGCCGTCGAGGATCAGGAGCCGGATCCGGCTCTCGGAAACGGCGGACTCGGCCGGCTCGCGGCCTGCTTTATGGAGTCTCTGGCGACACTGGGATATGCGGCTTACGGCTGCGGCATCCGTTACCGCTACGGTATGTTCAAACAGAAGATTGAGAACGGCTATCAGATTGAGAAGCCGGACAACTGGTTAAAGGAGGGCTACCCGTTTGAGCTGCGCCGGCCTGAACACACCTTTACGGTGAAGTTCGGCGGTTATGTCCGTTCCGAGCCGCTGCCGAACGGAAAAACAAAATATATTCAGGAGAATTACCAGGCGATTCGCGCGGTCCCGTATGACATGCCGATCGTCGGTTATAAGAATAATGTCGTGAATACGCTGATGATCTGGGACGCGGAGCCGACGGATGAGTTTCTGCTTGATTCCTTTGACAAGGGTGATTATCACAAGGCGGTGGAGCAGCAGAATCTGGCCCGCAATCTGGTCGAAGTGCTCTATCCGAACGATAATCATATCCAGGGAAAGGAGCTGAGACTGAAGCAGCAGTATTTCTTTGTGTCCGCTTCCGTTCAGCGCGCGGTCGCCCGCTATAAAAAATACCATCCGGACATCAAGAAGATGTACGAGAAGGTGGCGATCCAGATGAACGACACCCATCCCACCGTGGCCGTGGCTGAGCTGATGCGCATCCTTATGGATGAGGAGGGTCTCGGCTGGGATGAGGCGTGGGAGGTGACCACGAAGACCTGTGCTTACACGAACCATACCATCATGGCGGAGGCTCTTGAGAAATGGCCGATTGAGATTTTCTCCCGCCTGCTCCCCCGTATCTATCAGATTGTGGAGGAGATCAACCGCCGTTTCCTTCTGCTGATCGAGGCGCGTTTCCCGAACGACCAGGCGCGGAAGGACCGGATGGCGATCGTCCACAACGGACAGATCTATATGGCGCATCTCGCCATCGCGGCGGGCTTTTCCGTCAACGGCGTGGCGCGGCTGCACACGGATATCCTGGAGAAGCGGGAACTGAAGGATTTCTACGAACTGTTTCCGGAGAAGTTTAACAACAAGACCAACGGTATCACGCAGCGCCGTTTCCTCTATCACGGGAATCCGCTGCTGGCTGACTGGGTGACGGACAAGATCGGCGACGGCTGGGTGACGGACCTGAGTCAGATGAAGAGGCTCGGCGTCTATCTGGACGATGCGAAGGCACAGCAGGAGTTCATGAATATCAAATACAAGAATAAGCTGCGCCTGGCGAAGTACATTGAGGAGCACAACGGCATAGAGGTTAATCCGCGGTCTATCTTTGACGTGCAGGTGAAGCGTCTCCACGAGTACAAACGTCAGCTGATGAACATTCTCCATGTGATGTATCTGTATAACAAGATTAAAGAACATCCGGAGATGCCGTTCTATCCGAGGACCTTTATCTTTGGCGCGAAGGCGGCGGCCGGATATGAGATTGCGAAGCTGACGATCAAGCTGATCAACTCCGTGGCGGATGTGGTGAACAACGATAAGAGTATCGGCGGTAAGATTAAGGTTGTGTTTATTGAGGATTACAGGGTTTCCAACGCCGAGTGGATCTTCGCGGCGGCCGACGTCTCCGAACAGATTTCCACGGCCAGTAAGGAAGCCTCCGGCACGGGCAATATGAAGTTCATGCTGAACGGAGCGGTGACGATCGGTACGATGGACGGCGCGAACGTGGAGATGGCGGAGGAAGTCGGGGAGGACAATATGTTCATCTTCGGCATGAGTTCCGATGAGGTCATCGAGCATGAGCGCAACCGCGATTACCGTCCGATGGATGTATTCAACAACGACCAGGATATTCGTCAGGTGCTGATGCAGCTCATCAACGGATTTTATTCTCCGAGCCACACGGAGCTGTTCCGCAAGCTGTATAACTCCCTGCTGAACACGGAGAACACACAGTATGCGGATACCTACTTCTGTCTGAAGGATTTCCGTTCCTACGCGCAGGCTCAGGAGCGTGTGGAGCAGGCGTACCGAGATGAGACGCGCTGGGCGAAGATGGCGATGAGCCAGGTGGCCTGCGTCGGCAAGTTCTCCTCTGACCGCACGATTCAGGAGTATGTGGACGATATCTGGCATCTGGATAAGATCAAAGTTGAGGTGGCTGAGGACTGAGAAGCGGATATTGTGTCCGGCAGACAGTTCCTTATGTAGAATAAAAACCGACAATCATGAACAGATGGTTTCATGGAGTAAACAAAAAGCTGCAGTGGGTGAGTCCTCCCGGCAGCTTTTTTTCTTATATGCTGGAAAAATGAGCCCTGTTGTGATACGATAGACGGGAGAGAGGGATATGGGGGAATTTTATGATACCATTAAAAATCGAAATTCTGCTGCAGGGGCGAGTGGTTGAACAGAACCGGGTAGAATATAAGTCCGGATGGAACCCGAACGACTGCATTCACACGATCTGCGCCTATGCCAATGATTATAACAATATGAACGGCGGATATCTGGTTATAGGGGTATCTGAAAAAGACGGATTGCCGGTGCTTCCTCCCGTGGGAGTTCCGGTTGAGATGCTGGATTCCGTTCAGCAGGAAATATTTCAGTATTGTAATCAGATTCAGCCTCGTTATATACCGAAAATAGAAGTGATTAATTATCAGGAGTCGGGTATTTATCTGTTATATCTCTGGTGCTGCGCGGGCGACAGCGGTCCGTATCAGGCTCCTGCCGATGTATATGCGGAGAAGGGCAAAAGAACAGACAGGAGAACACAGTATTGGATCAGGCCGGCTTCCCTTACTGCCGCGGCAAAGCAGGATGAAATTGCCGAACTGTTTGATAAGTTTAATTCTGTACCGTATGACGACCGTGTCAACCGGAAAGCATCGATCAAAGATATCCGCCGCGGATTTGTGGAAGATTTTTTGAGGGACAGTAATAGTACGCTGGCGGATGATATTAATAAAAGTTCTCTGGAAGAATTACTTTTTTCTCTGGAAGTTGCAAATGAAACGGATGCAGAACCGGTATCACCAAGATTCTGCGTGAATTAAAGAAAAACGGTTCGCCGGAACCGGAATTTGATATGGATGATGAGAGACATTATCTGGAAACGACGATTCATATCAGAGAAGGATTTATAAAAACCGGAAAAATTGTCGATACAGTCAGCTTTATTCAGGAAAATGACCGAAGTTTGACCGAAGTTTTGACCGAAGTTCTGACTGAAAACAGGGCAAAGAAAATGGAGCGTCTGATTAAATATATAGAACGGTATGGCCAGATCACGCCGAAACAGGCGGAAAAGGTGACCGGAAAATCGGCTTCAACTGCATACAGATATCTCGCAACATTAGTTGATGCCGGTGTACTTGTAAAATCCGGACATACGAATAATATGGTATATAAATACCGCCGGACGAGCTGATTTTTTGTCATACAGGAGATATCGTCTCCTGTATGACAAAAAACGCTCCGCGAGGATGTATCCACAGAGCAGACATGCCGCCTGCGGCGAACGACCTAATGTCGTTTTCCATACATGTTATGCTGCTGTGCATGTGCCGGCGTAAAGTCCGTGTAGAACAGCCACACCGCGAAGACTGTGAGCGCAACGCCCAGACCGACGGCGATCGTGTAACTGAGCGAAGTCGTGAGACCGATCAGTTCGGAATACCAGATACCGATGATATTATATATGATATGGACGGGGATGGAGTATTTGATCCCCCTTCCCCTGTGGCAGAGAAACCCGAGGAACAGCCCCATCACAAACGCGTAGATGCCCTGGATAAAGTTTCCGTGAACCAGTCCGAACAGCAGCGACTGCCAGATGTTGGCGATCCAGAAGGGAAACGCCTGGCGGGCATAGCGGAAGATCAGCCCGCGGAAGATCAGCTCTTCCGCAACCGGCGCCAGCAGGACGGAATACATGATCAGCGGGAGGGAGAGGCTGCCGTATCCGGTGCTCTCCATCAGGGCGTTGTATGTCGTCAGCCAGTCCGGGCGCAGAGAGGATGTCACATTTACCACCAGGATTGTCACATACTGCAGGCCGATTGCCAGAAACAATATGGACATCATCGTGTGGAATGAGAAGCCTGTCGGCCAGTTTTCCCGTTTTTTATGACGAAACGGACGGACAAATACACGGCGGTACCAGAGCCCGAATATCAGAAGAGCCAGCAGTCCGTAGACGAGATTGACGGTCTGACTGAAGCCGGTGTCTGAGATGGTACCGGTCAGCAGATCCAGAATATTGCTGAGCGCAAAGCTGTCGTCCCCGGCTTTCAGAAACGCGTAGAGGACTCCCACGGGGATGACGACTGCCGCCTGGAGGACGAGCATCAGCAGACAGGGCAGGATACTTTTAAAAAAATAAGCGATTCTTTTCATGATACACCTCCATGAAGCTGATATCGACTTGTGATATATGTTATGACCGAAAGCAGTCATTTCCGTTTATGAACGGACATTGCATTATATTTTAATAAAAGGAAATGCATTTGTCTACGGTTTTTTATAGTGAACGACAAAAATAATTTGTCATTCACTATAAAAGATGCACACAGACGCATGAGGAATGGCTGCTTACGCAGCCTTGCGTCTGGCGCAAAGGAAACGACTTAATGTCGTTTCCTGTAATATTAAGGATTATTGAGGAACTATAGCGATGGCATTTGCACACTTACACGTCCACACGGAGTACAGTCTTCTGGACGGATCCAACAAGATAACCGAATATGTTGACCGGGTGAAAGAGCTCGGCATGACCGCCGCCGCGATCACGGACCACGGCGTGATGTACGGCGTCATCGATTTCTACCGCGCCGCAAAAAAGGCCGGCATCCGACCGATCCTCGGATGTGAGGTTTATGTGGCGCCGGGATCCCGTTTTGACCGGGAGAAGAGCAGGGGCGACGACCGTTACTATCATCTGGTTTTGCTGGCGGAGAACGATATCGGCTATGCGAATCTCATGAAACTGGTTTCCATCGGATTTATCGACGGATACTACTATAAGCCCCGCGTGGACATGGATGTCCTGCAGCAGTACCACGAGGGGCTGATCGCGCTCTCGGCCTGTCTGGCCGGCGAGGTGCAGCGGTATCTGACGCGCGGCATGTACGAGGAGGCGAAGCAGGCGGCCTGCCGCTATGAGGCATGCTTCGGAAAAGGGAATTTTTTTCTGGAAATGCAGGACCACGGTATCTCCGATCAGACACTGGTCAACCAGCAGCTCATGCGGATGCATGAGGATACCGGGATTGATCTGGTGGTCACCAATGACGTCCATTACACGTATGCGGAGGATGTGGAGCCACACGATATCCTGTTGTGCCTGCAGACCGGAAAGAAGTTAAGCGATGAGGACCGCATGCGTTACGAGGGCGGCCAGTACTATGTAAAATCCGAGCAGGAAATGCGGGAGCTGTTTTCGTATGCCCCGGAGGCGCTGGACAATACGCAGAAGATCGCGGACCGGTGTCAGGTGGAGATCGAATTCGGTGTCACAAAGCTGCCCCGCTTTGACGTACCGGAGGGCTATACCTCCTGGGAATATTTAAACAGACTGTGCCGGGAAGGGCTTGCGAGGCGCTATCCGGAGGAACGGCTGCCGGAGCTCACAGAGAAGCTGGAGTACGAGCTCGGCGTGATTCAGGACATGGGATATGTGGACTATTTCCTGATCGTGTGGGATTTTATCCGTTTTGCCAGGGAGAACGGGATTGCGGTCGGCCCGGGCCGCGGCAGCGCGGCGGGCAGCCTGGTGGCTTATACGCTGGATATCACGCAGCTTGACCCGATCCGGTACAATCTCCTGTTTGAGCGTTTCCTGAATCCGGAGCGCGTTTCCATGCCGGATATCGATGTGGATTTCTGCTATGAGAGACGGCAGGAGGTCATTGACTATGTGGTCCGAAAGTATGGGGAGGACCGGGTCGTACAGATCGTCACATTCGGTACGCTCGCGGCGCGGGGGGTGATCCGCGACGTGGGGCGCGTGATGGATCTGCCTTATGCCGCCTGTGATAAAATCGCGAAGATGATTCCGAACGAGCTGGGGATTACGATCGACAAAGCACTGAAAATGAACCCGGAACTGCGGGGGCTGTATGAATCTGATCCGGAGGTGACCAGGTTGATCGATATGGCGAAGCGGCTGGAGGGCCTGCCCCGCCATACGTCCGTGCATGCCGCGGGCGTCGTCATCAGTCAGAAATCGGTGGATGAGTATGTGCCGCTGTCCAGAGGCGCGGATGGTGTGATCACGACGCAGTTTACGATGACGACACTGGAGGAACTGGGACTTTTAAAAATGGATTTTCTGGGACTCCGGACACTGACGGTCATTCAGGACGCCGTATCCAATGTGAAGACGACTCATGGCATCAATCTGGATATGGAGCATCTAAACTACAATGACGCCGCGGTGCTGGCGTCTCTCAGTACCGGAAAATGTGACGGCGTATTCCAGCTTGAGAGCGCCGGCATGAAGAGCTTTATGAAGGAACTGAAGCCGCAGAACCTGGAGGATATGATCGCAGGCATCTCCCTGTACCGTCCGGGACCCATGGATTTCATCCCCGCCTATATACGTGGGAAAAACCATCCGGACGAGATCGTATACGACTGCCCGCAGCTGGAGCCGATCCTTGCGCCCACCTACGGCTGCATCGTCTACCAGGAGCAGGTGATGCAGATTGTCCGCGATCTGGCGGGATATACGCTGGGCAGGAGCGACCTGGTGCGCCGCGCCATGTCCAAAAAAAAGGGCGATGTGATGGCGCGGGAGCGCAAAAATTTTGTATACGGAAACGCGCAGGAGGGAGTGCCCGGCTGCATGGCGAACGGCATACCGGAGCAGGTGGCGAATAAGATTTTTGATGAGATGACGGACTTTGCCAGGTACGCGTTTAACAAATCCCATGCGGCGGCCTACGCGGTGGTCTCCTACCAGACGGCGTTTTTAAAATATTACTATCCGGTGGAGTTTATGGCGGCGCTGATGACTTCCGTCATTGACAAATCGGTGAAGGTAGCTGAGTATATCCAGGTCTGCCGTCAGATGGATATTGCGGTGCTTCCGCCGGATATCAATGAGGGGCAGAGCGGTTTTTCGGTGTCGGGAACCTCGATCCGTTACGGTCTTTCCGCGATCAAGAGCGTGGGGCGGCCTCTGATCGAGGTGCTCATCGGAGAGAGGAAATCCGGAGGGAAGTTCCGTTCCCTGAAGGATTTTATCGAGCGCACGGCGGGGAAGGATGTCAATCGCAGGGCCATCGAGAATTTTATCAAGGCGGGTGCTTTTGACGGTCTGGGCGGCAGCCGTCGTCAGATGATGATGGTGTACGGATCTGTCCTGGATTCCGTGATACAGCAGCGTAAACGTTCCATGGACGGACAGATGTCCCTGTTTGACCTGGTTCCGGAGGAGGAAAAATCGCAGTTTGAGATCCGGTTTCCCGATGTGTCCGAATATCCGAAGGAAGAGCTTCTCGCCATGGAAAAAGAGGTGCTGGGTATTTATGTCAGCGGACATCCGCTGGAGGAGTATGAGGCAAAATGGCGCAAAAATATCACGCATGTGACCAGCGATTTCGTGCTGGATGAGGAGACCGGGGAGGTCATCGCCAGAGACGGCGACCGGACGATGATCGGGGGAATGATCGCGGCAAAGACGATCAAATATACAAAAAATAATCAGACCATGGCGTTTCTGACAATCGAAGACCTCTACGGTACGGTGGAGGTGATCGTTTTCCCGAGAGATTACGAGAAATACAGCCGCATGATGGAACAGGATGCAAAGGTTTTTGTCCGCGGAAGGGTTTCCGTGGAGGACGAAAAGAACGGCAAGGTGATCTGTGAGAAGATGTATCCTTTTGACGAGGCGAAGCGGGAGCTCTGGATCCGGTTTGCCACAATGGAGAACTACCGGGAGCGGGAGTCAGAGGTGCTTGCCATCCTGCGCGAGTCGGACGGAAACGACGCGGTGGTCTTTTATGTTGAGGAGAATCGCGCGATCCGCAGACTGGGCGCAAATATGGGGGTTTCGGCCGATGATGCGCTGATTTCTCTGCTGAATGAGAAAATAGGGTATGAGAATGTGAAAGTTTTGGAAAAAGCCATTGAAAAAAGAGAGAGAAAGTATTAAAATGAACACGATTGTGAGTTGAGGATGATTCAGACCCGCTGATCTGACAATGGATGACAGGTACAGAGATATTTACAGTACGTGATTCTTTTGTTGTCCGGGTTGTTCATACAGATATAAGGAGGATATATAGTATGAAAAGAAATGTTATGGTAGGACAGTCGGGAGGACCGACTGCAGCGATCAACGCGAGTCTCGCAGGTATTTACATCACCGCGAAGGAGTGCGGAGCGAAGACGGTTTACGGCATGCTGAACGGTATACAGGGTCTGCTGGAGGGCAGATACATCGACCTCTCCGAGCATGTAAAGGATGATCTGGACGCGGAGCTCTTAAAGCGGACGCCGGCTTCTTTTCTCGGTTCCTGCCGTTATAAGCTTCCGGCAGCGGAGGGGAATGAAGAGGTATATGAGAAAGTCTTCGCGACGTTGAAGGAGTTGGACATTGAGGTGTTCATCTACATCGGCGGCAATGATTCCATGGATACGATCAACAAGCTCTCCAAGTACGGGCAGAGCGTCGGCAGCGAGATTCGTTTCATCGGCTGTCCGAAGACGGTTGACAATGACCTCGCGCTCACCGATCACACACCGGGATACGGCAGTGCGGCCAAATACATCGCCATTTCCATGAAGGAGCTGATCCGCGACAGTTTCACGATCGATTTCAAGCAGGGCATGTGTACGATCGTGGAGATCATGGGGCGCGACGCCGGCTGGCTGACAGGCGCGGCGGCGCTCTCGAAGGATGAGGACTGCGACGGGCCGGATCTGATCTATCTGCCGGAGGTCCCGTTTGATATAGAGAGCTTCAGGGAGAAGGTAAAGGTTCTTCTCGCGAAGAAAGTATCCGTTGTTGTCGCGGTCTCCGAGGGTATTCATACCGCTGACGGCACTTATGTATGTGAGCTCGGCAACAGTGTTGATTTCGTGGACGCGTTCGGACACAAACAGCTGTCCGGCACCGCCTCTTATCTGGCTGGATATATCGCGAACGAGTTTGGCTGCAAGACACGCGCGATCGAGTTTTCCACGCTGCAGCGGGCAGGTTCCCATATCGCCTCCCTCACGGATACCAATGAGGGCTATGCAGCGGGTCGGGCTGCGATCCTGGCTGCGGATGAGGGCAAGACCGGCCTGATGGTTGTCTTTGAGAGACTGTCCAAGCATCCTTATGTGTGCGGTACGGGGCTTCGTGATGTGGATAAGATCGCGAACGACGAGAGAGTTGTTCCCAGAGAGTGGATCAACGAGGACGGCGATTATGTGACCGACGAGTTTCTGTCGTACGCGAAGCCGTTGATCCGGGGCGAGCTGGTTCCGATCATGGTGAACGGTCTGCCGAAGCACCTGAACGTGCCGGACGGCCTGAGAGAGAGAAAGTGAGCGTAAGCAATAGCACATAATAGTTATAATATATAAAAAGGAGGAACTTTATCATGGGATTAGTTACCACAACCGAGATGTTCAAGAAGGCATATAACGGCGGTTACGCCATCGGCGCCTTCAATGTAAACAACATGGAGATTGTACAGGGAATCACGGAGGCTGCCGGAGAGCTGAACAGCCCGGTGATCCTTCAGGTATCGAAGGGAGCGCGTGCCTATGCGAACCACACCTATCTGGTGAAGCTGGTAGAGGCGGCGATCATCGAGAATCCGCAGATTCCGATTGCCCTTCACTTAGATCACGGCGACAGCTTTGAGCTGTGCAAGAGCTGCATCGACGGCGGATTTACGTCCGTTATGATCGATGCTTCATCCAAACCGTTCGAGGAGAATATCGAGATCACAAAGAAAGTCGTAGAGTATGCGCACGCGCACGGTGTAGTTGTAGAGGCAGAGCTCGGCACACTGGCAGGTGTTGAGGATGAGGTATCTGTAGAGGCCGGCAAGGAGATGTATACGCGTCCGGAGGAGGTTGAGGAGTTTGTTTCAAAGACCGGATGTGACTCACTGGCGATCGCGATCGGGACATCCCACGGCGCGTATAAGTTCAAACCCGGCACCAAGCCGCAGCTTCGCTTTGACGTTCTGGAGGAGTGCACAAAGAGACTGCCCGGATTCCCCATCGTACTTCACGGTTCTTCTTCCGTTCCGCAGGAGTTTGTCGAGATGGTGAACCAGTACGGCGGAAATATGCCGGGAGCCATCGGCGTTCCGGAGGATCAGCTTCGCCATGCCGCAGAGCTTTCGGTCTGCAAGATCAATATCGACTCCGATATCCGTCTCGCGATGACGGGAAACATCCGCAAATACTTTGCGGAGCATCCGGATCATTTTGATCCCCGCCAGTATCTGAAACCGGCCCGCCAGGCGGTAAAGGATATGGTTGCCCACAAGATCACGAACGTGCTGGGAAGCGCCGGAAAGGCAGCGGATCTCACGAAATAAAAGGGAGTTCCGCGTCATCCGTTTGGTGGACGGAAGGATTGCGGGTGCAGTTGGCTTTCATAAGGAGGATGACTGCGAATCAGTCAATTTTACTCATGTATACAGAGAACCTCCGCTTTCTCATTTTGGGAAGCGGAGGTTTTACAGCATAGGGCTTCGAATGGAGCGTTTTCTGGTTTTTATGAAGGAGGATCTGGTATGTGTAAAGAGGTACAGACAATCGGCGTCCTGACGAGCGGCGGCGACGCGCCGGGTATGAATGCGGCCATCCGTGCGGTTGTCCGCGAGGGGATTGCGAGAGGGAAGACGGTGAAGGGGATCTGCAAGGGTTATACCGGTCTGCTTGCGGAGGAGATTATCGATATGGATACGCGAAGTGTGTCCAATATCCTGCAGCGCGGCGGCACGATCCTGCAGACCGCCCGCTGCCCGGAGTTCCTCACGGAGGACGGTCAGAGGCGCGCGGCAAATATCTGCAGGAAGCACGGGATCGACGGGGTCGTCGTGATCGGCGGCGACGGTTCTTTCCGCGGCGCACAGAAGCTGGCGGCGCATGGGATCAACACCATCGGCATTCCCGGAACGATCGATCTGGATATCGCCTGCACAGACTATACGATCGGCTTTGACACGGCGGTCAACACGGCGATGGAGGCCATCGACAAGATCCGCGATACGGCATCCTCACACCAGCGCTGCAGTATTATCGAGGTGATGGGACGGCATGCCGGTTACATAGCCCTGTGGTGCGGTCTGGCGAACGGTGCGGAGCAGATCCTGATTCCGGAAAAATACGGTTACGACGAACAGAAGATTATCGATGACATCATCGCCAACCGTAAGCGCGGTAAAAAGCATTATATCATCGTCAATGCAGAGGGCGTCGGGGATACGCTTGGCATGGCAAAACGCTTCGAGGAGGCGACCGGCATGGAGACCCGGGCGACCATACTGGGATACATGCAGCGCGGCGGCAGCCCGACCTGCAAGGATCGCGTCTATGCGCTGACTATGGGAGCCATGGCGGTGGATCTTCTCTGTGCGGGGAAGAGCAACCGGCTGGTCGCTTATAAGAACGGGTCATTTGTTGATTTTGACATCGACGAGGCGCTGGCCATGACGAAGGATATCTCGGATTATCAGTTTAATGTCGGGGTGAATATGACGGTGTAGAGGGGATCGAATGAAATAAGGCGTTGCCACTCAAAAAAATGAGGGAGTATCTTCAAAAATTGTAGAGATTCAAAAACAGAAAGGAGATCATAGAATGAGCAACAGGGAAAGAATTGTGGAACTCTTAGACACCATTCCTGAATATAAGATTGGTTATATCCTGGCATATGTTCAGGGCGTGGCGGCTGATGAGATGGCAGATAATGCTTTCTGTGAGCAATTACTGGCGGATTATGAGAGTGATCCGGATCCTGAAAAAGACGATACTTATACGTTGGAAGAATGTAAAAAAGAGTGGGGGCTTGTCTGATGTACCAGATTATACTTAAGAAAAGAGCAAAGAAATTTATAGGTGATCTCCCCAAGAATGAGTGAGAACGTATAGTTGCTGAGATTGAAAAACTGCCGGACGGTGAAGACATTAAACCAATGCAGGGGCATAAGAATTTGTTTCGGCTCAGAGTTGGCAGTTATCGTATACTTTACACGGTGGATAATAACCAGTATATAGTATTGGTCATTGATGCAGGAAATCGGGGCGATATATACAAGCGTTATTGAACAGTGGAGTTTTTTTAATAAAGGCTATGATTACAAGTACCGCAAATGCTCAGGTAAAAAATCTGGTACAACTGAAAAAGAAATCGAAGGAGCGCAGACGGCAGCAGGTCTATGTGGTGGAGGGTATACGTATGTTCACGGAAGCACCTGTCGACCGGATCGAGAGGATCTATGTCTCCGCTTCCTTTGCCGCGGACAGTGCCCATGCGAAGTTACTGCAGAGTAAAGAGGGAGTATCCGTCCCGGCCGGCTCTGCCGTAAACAGCTTCCGCACACAGCTGATACAGGACAGGCGGGTCGAGATCCTGGCGGATTCCGTGTTTGACTATGTGTCTGACACGAGGACGCCGCAGGGAATTCTCTGCCTGATGCGGATGGAGAATCACGCTCCGGACGAACTGTTCCGTTCCGAAAACGGCGTCTGGCTGGTTCTGGAAAATCTCCAGGATCCCGGTAATCTGGGAACCATGTTCCGCACGGGGGAGGGCGCCGGGATCTCCGGCGTGATCATGGATGCCTGCACGGCGGATATCTATAATCCGAAGACGATCCGCTCTACCATGGGAAGCATTTACCGCATTCCCTTCCTGATCACGGAGGATCTGCCGGGCATGCTTCACAGGATGAAATCCGGCGGCATCCGTGTGTTTGCCGCGCATCTGGAAGGAAGCGTCTGCTATGATGAACCCGATTATACGAAGGGAACGGCATTCCTGATCGGGAATGAGGGAAACGGCCTGACAGAGGAGGCGGCTTCGCTTGCGGACGCGCATATCCGCATTCCCATGAATGGACAGGTGGAGTCTCTGAACGCGGCGATGGCAGCAGGGCTTCTGATGTACGAGGCAGAGCGGCAGAGGCGGAGAAACTGACCTGTCCGCCGGGCCGTCATGATCTTAGACGCTTACAAACGAATTTTTGTGCAAAATGGCGAAATTTTTTTCAGTTTATCTGGGTCAGGAGGGAGTGATTTCATGTTTTGTCTGTGGGCAAAGGAGTGGAAGGATAACCGCATGGTGCGCGATCTGACTGTCTGTGACGACAGTGATGACACCCGCACGCACAAGGTCTTTCACGCGCTGGATGAGGTGTGCTATGCCTTTGATCTGGGGAAACCCATCTGGCTGGACGCAACTGTGAAAGAGTTTCAGCGTCATGCAAAGGCGCGGTTTTATCAGGACAGTTTTATCGAGAATATTCCGTTTGATTTTCTCGAAATTCAAGTGATAGAAGAAGATTAGCAGGCATATCTTGTCTGAATTTCGACCTGCATCCTGCAAATAGCTTTGCTCTTTGGCAAGAAAAGAGTTTATGGTGATGAAAATCAGGAGGATAATGAAAATGAAAACGAGGATAAGAACGGGAAGTCTCTTTAAGTGAGGATGCGGTTGTCATTGAAAAGCCGGCTACGGACAGATACTGTTCCATCGAAGTCATGGATGCATACACGAACTGTGTGGCGATTCTCGGAACAGGCGGCGACACATCGGATGCCTGCACATACCTGTTTACCGGCCCTGATTATGATGGTGAGATCCCGGAAGGAATGACACAGGTTTCCATGCCTACCAATATGGGCTGGATTATTGTGCGGACGTTGTGTGAAGGAACAGCAGATCTGGAAAATGTGGCAGCCATTCAAAGCGGCATGACAGCATCCACCCTTACGTTGTATCAGGAGGGCGGGGAACCTGCAGAAGGAACCTGTGACGAAGATAAAAATTACACGCCGCTGAATTATGTGCTTTCCTTAAGTCCGACGGACTATTTTACACTGGCAAATGATCTGATGAATGAGAACCCTCCCGCAGAGGAGGATGCTGATGTGATTGCATCTTTTGCAGAAATCAATGTGGGACCCGGTCTTGCTTTTGACGGCGAAATCCTTGGCGCAGAGGCGTCAGAGAACTGGACGGCCATGCTTACAAATCTGACTGCAGAACTCAGTGAGGAGACAGCTGAATTTTCCGTAGAGAATGGTATCTGGTCCTTTTATGGGTATCCGATTGCAGAATTCGGCACAGAATATGCGTATC
>JAJQEU010000046.1 GCA_021201535.1 Clostridiales bacterium
CCTGTTCAAAATAAGCATAGGGGGATCCGTTGCAAACCTGGCAGGTATTCATTGCAAGACGAACTGTGCCATCAGAAGCGAGGACCGCAAAGATTTCAACATCTGTTCCATCAATTTCAGTATCATAATAGCTGGCCTCGGTGCTTATATCTTCTACATTGATTTCGATTCCAGTCTCAACTGTATCGGATACATTTTCCTGTGTTTTCCCCGAATCTGCTTCCGATGTATTTTCCTGTGTTTCCTCCGGCTCTGTACCGGAAGAACAGCCGGCCATAACAACCGCGGCTACTGCAAAAAATCCTGCAAAAAACCGTATTTTTCTGTTGCGCATTTTCATTCCACACCTCACATTTTTTCTGCAAAATCAAATTACCTATTCACCTATTATGTATATAGGCGAATAGGCAGATTATAACTTACAATGAGGTCAATGTCAAGAAAGGTGGTCTTATGCAGAAGCAGTCAAAGAAAAATCAGAGGATCGACTGATTACAGTAGATCAGCCAACGTCTTTCCGTAAAAATAATCAATTACCATTTTGTTAAACTCTTTCCATAAGGGAAGCGTTTTGCAAACAGAGGATCTGCTGCAGGGGAGCGCATCCTTCGCAAGACAGGCTACCGTTGCCAGAGACCCTTCTGTCAATTCAAGAAGCTCCCCAACTGTGTATTCTTCCGGCCGGCGACATAAAATATAGCCGCCGCCGCGCCCGCCATGGCCGGATATCATCTTACCTTTTACCAGTTCCTTCGCAATAATTTCAAGATATTTTTTGGATATTTCCTGGCGCTCTGCTATGTCCTTCAATGGAATACAGCCTTCGCCCGAATGCTCGGCGATGTCTATCATGAGACGAAGTGCATAACGTCCTTTGGTTGAAATCATAGGATTACCTCTTTCCGCTTTTTCCTATTATAATGCAAAGGAGAGAGATAAATCAAGGCACGATATTTTTCCACCTGTGCGGTTACCGAAAGGCCTGCAAATATTTTTCTGCAGGCCTTTCGGTTTTATAGATTATTATGATGGATGGCTTATTTATGTCTCATTTTTCCTACACTTTCTCATTTCTTTTCTTTCTTTTCTGATGAGAAAAGAAACGCTTCCAGCTCCCTTTCCCTCTCCTGACTGCTCTCTTTGATTTTCGTCATATAATCCTCGGTGAGAGTCAGTGCTCCGCGAATCCCCGCATGGCTTTTTGTAAGAATCGCTTTTCCGTATACCGGGTAGGATACGGCCAGATTCGGGATACCCTTCCTGCACGCCGCCTCATCCTCCAGCGAGCTGGCCAGAATCAGCTGTGCCTCGCTGTTTTTTATGATTTTCGCGATTTCCGCGCTGTCCTGCGAGAAACAGACCTGTCCGGCGATGTCCTTTAATGCTTCCGCCCGCTCATTCTGTGTCGTCTCGCCATCCGGAAAATCATCCGTGATGACGGCGTCCGTTACGACAGCGCCCAGATATTCGCTCAGATACGAGGAATACCGGCGTACATCGCTCTCATCGCCCACGATTGCAATCCGTCTTCCCGCTTTTTCTCTGTAAAAGCTTTCCGCAATTCCGCTGAGATAATAGCGAAACTGCCGCTCCTCCTCTTCCAGAAAACGACCCGCCGGTTCCGGATCCAGAGCCAACTTATCAAGGATCTCCTCCGCAAACGCCCGCACTTCCCGAATCCCGGTCGGGATGTACGGGAAGACAAGATATTGCGTTTTGTACAGCTTCTCAAGTTCCTTTGCCGCCCGGATTCCCCATTTTGAAAAGACCAGATTCAGGCTTGCCGCCGGGGCCAGCGCAAATTCCTCTGTCCCGTCCGCGGAGCCGAAGAAAATATTGGCCTTTACACCGATTCCTTCCAGAACCCGTCTGATTTCCTCCAGGTTTCCCTTAAAACAGACATCCTTCTGCGGTACAATTCCGAAAATATTTACAAGGTTCGGTATTTTTTCCTCCGGAACAGGTCTTACAGCCGGAAGCTGCCGGATAATATCCACCAGTACACTCTCATATCCGAAATGGCTGTCTCCGTGAAAACCCGCCGTCAGGGAATTAATGACGCTCTCATGCTGTTCCTGCGCTTCCCGGGTCATGGCGTCCACATCATCCCCGACCATGGCGGATTCACAGCTGTTCAGCACAATATAGAGCCTGCCATCCGCTACTTTCAGAGTGTTCTTGATCTGCTCCCGAAGCCGGGAGGCTCCGCCGAAGATCACATGCCGCTCCTGTACATTCGTTCCCGGAATATCATAGCCGCTGACATAGTCATTTCCCGAACCGGAAGCCCGGTTTGCCAGATAATTGGAGACTGCGCATCCTGCGTTCGAGTGTACAACAGGTACGACGCCCCGGATCTCCTGTACGGTCTGGAGCACGCCATGCATCCCGCATCCGTTTCTGGGGTTCTCAATCACTGTCTGCATTACCTCACCTCCTGCTTCACATACCAGTTGCCGCTTTTTTTCAGCCAGGAAGTCCGGTAAAACGGATTCTTATCCTGCTGCAGGTATTTCCCGAGCCCAACGGCAGCTTCCGAGAGGATAATCCGGTCTGCAAACTGTTCGATCCCCTCATATCCCAGAATCGCCGTGTCGGAAAGGGAAACGGGGATACTTCCCTGCTTTGCCGCAAAAGCCACATCCCCCTCTGTGCTGATATAAAAATGCACATGATCCTTTGACAACGCGTTTGCCTTTTCAAAAGGCTGCCCGTTCGCGATCACCACAGGCGTAGCATTTGCCAGACTGTCCAGCTTCTCGATCACACTGCGGTTGTTCAGATCGACGTAAGTGACAGCCAGTCCTGCCACCCGCCCGCCCAGGCTCTCTGTAAAATCAACCAGATTTCCCGCCAGAGACGTCCGCGTATCCAGAAACACGCTCCTGCCCGCAAAGATTCTCCGCTGTACTTTTTTCTGTACGACAGCCTCTTTTTCTTCAATATACTGTGCCGCCCGGTCTTCAATGGACAATGTCTGCGCCAGCTTCCGGATAAACTGCCTCGTTCCCCGAAGTCCCACCGGCGGGTCCGTTTTTATGTACGACACCCCGGTCAGCTCCGCGAGACCCTCCGCAAAAGAACCGCCCTCATCCGCATCCAGGCAGATGGACGCCCTTGCATTCCCCGCATTTCGGATTTCCTCTATGGTGGAATACCGGGGTAAAAGCCGATAGGGAATATCCAGATCCCTCAGAATTTTTACAACCGACGCAATGTCCTCCCGGTTTTCCGACACAGTCACCACGTTAATGATATCTTCTTTCACAATATTCTCCCTGTTCACCACACCGTTCAGCAGCGCATGAAGTACGATATCGTATCCGGTCGTCGGTGCTTTGGACTTGAATCCGTCTGTATAAATGGACAGGATCTTCACATCCAGCTCCGCTTCCAGTTCCAGGATGCAGGAATTGATATCGTCATTATTGATGGCAACCACCGGCGTTCCGATAACAAAAATCACCTCCGGATTCTGTTCCTCATAAGCGCGAAGTATCGCTCTGCGAAGCTTCTCATCCCCTCCCAGGATTGTATCGCGCTCATTCAGGTTCGTGGAATACCAGTTCAGCGGATGCTCGCTGTTAAAATAAATTCCGGAAGCGGCGCAGCCCACCGCTCCGTGAACGACAATCGCGGATTGCCCTATCCGGCTCAGCACCCGGATCGCGTACAGGATTTCATCGTCAGAAACCTGGGAAAACGTTCGGATCCTCTGTTTAATCTGCGATCCCTTTATATCTCCCCGAAGCTGCTCCAGAGAACCGTTGTAATGGCTGAGGGTGCTCAGCCTCTTTTCTCTTGTCAGAGCTTTCTTTTCTGTCAAACTCATATATTCACCTTTCTGTTATGAAATAACTTATGCATCTACACCGCCTGACGCGCAAATCGCAGATCGTAAAAGCCTCGCCGCAGTCCGCATCATATTGCTTCCGCTCCGAAAACCACACCGGCATCCAGATTATATATTTTGTCGCCCCAGTCTCTGGCCCAGTCACGCAGCTCACTGACTCCGAGCGGATTCGGAACGACCAGATCCTCATTCTCCGCGATGTATGCTGCGAGTTTGCGGTAAATATCCGCCTGTTCGGATTCAGGATTCGCCTCGATCACTGTCTTTCCGTACAGTTCACTCTGCTGAACCACCAATGAGCGGTTCACATAACCGGCCACCGCTGTACCGGTTTTTTTCGAAAAATCATCGATGATCGCCCTCGAATAACCTGCCGTGATGCTGTTTGCGATGATTCCGCCCAGTTTTGCACCGCCTGTCGGCGCATATTTGTTAATCGCCTTAAACAGGTTGTTTGCCGCGTATACCGCCATGAAATCCGAGGAACTCACCACGTAGGCACGGTCTGTGATCCCATCCCGGATCGGAACCGCAAAGCCACCGCACACCACGTCGCCCAATACATCGTACAGGACAAAATCCGGTTTGAACTCTTCAAAAAGATTCAGCTCCTGCAGCAGACTGACCGCCGCATTGATCCCGCGCCCCGCACATCCGACGCCCGGAACCGGGCCGCCCGATTCGATACACAGCACATCTCTGTATCCTTTGACTGACACATCATCCAGATGTATTTTGTTGCCTTCCCGTAAACTGTCCAGCACCGTGGGCAGATAGTTGTTTCCGCGCAGTGTGTTCGTGGAATCACTCTTGGGATCGCATCCGATCTGTATGACCCGGTATCCGGCCTCCGCCAGCGCCGCGCTGATATTTGACGTCGTCGTGGACTTTCCGATCCCGCCCTTTCCGTAAATTGCTATATGTTTTCCGATTTTATCTGCCATAATAGAAACCTTTCTCACTCAGATTTAATTCTCTGTGCGCCGTTGTTCAGATTGATCACTTCCCCGTTCAGATAGACCGGCGAAGCTGTCGCAAGCCAGAAGATCACCTCCGCAATTTCCTCCGGTTCAGCGAAACGTTCTGTATAGGTACGCCTGCGCACACTCTCAAAACGGCTGTTGTATATGGAATTCCGGATCATCTCCGTCCCGACCGGACCGGGAGCCACCGCGTTGATCACAATTCCCTCTTTCCCGACAATCGAAACATAACTCTTTGTCGCGTTGATCAGTGCGGCCTTCGTCATTCCGTACCACACATCCGTATGCCCGACCTCTCCCGCCTGCGAGGCGACATTGACAATCCTGCCTCCCCGTCCTCTCTCACGGAATCCGCGTATCGCCGCATTCATCAGCTCCAGCGGTGCGCGCAGATTTATATTAAGGATCCGCTCAATCTGTTCCTCCGAATAATCCAGGAAATCGCTTTTTGTGTCAATTCCAGCATTGTTAACCAGAATATCAATCTCACCAAGCGTCTGAAACAGTTGCGGAATAGCGCTGATATTACTCAAATCAAACGGCACCTTCCGGAAAGACCTGTGGGATATGTTCTGAAAATTTCGTCCCAGTACAGCCACATCATAACCGGCTTCATAAAATCGCTCCGCCGCTGCAAGACCGATACCCCTGGTACCTCCGGTGATTAACACTTTCATTTCTATATCCGCCTTTCTGAGAAAGGCATCCGGGGAACTAAAACCCCGGCTGCTTTTCATCTTCAACCTTTATTCTCCCAGATAAGATAATACTGTCTCGTCCTCGCTGTAGGAATAATCGACATAAGAGGCTACGTCCACTTCCGCTGTCGTCAGTTCCGCACTGTATAAGAAATCTGCTGTATTCTGCAGATTTGCCACACTTTCTTCTGTAATGACAACCGGGATTTCCGTATTCTCAAGTATCACCAACGCAGAATCGACACTCAATCCAAAGTAGTCTGCGTATTCTTCTGCATAACTTTCTTTATTATTTATCAGTTCCTTCGCCGCCCGCGCATATTGCTGCATAAAAATCAGAACGATTTCAGGATTTTCCTGCAGATATTCAGTTCTCCCAAAAATGGAATTTTCACCCGGATATATGCCGGTGCCATCTATCAAAACAGTTGCTGCTCCGCTATCCTCCAACTGTGTAACAAGCGGCTCCCATGTAACCACTGCGTCAACCTGATTTGTAACCAGAGCGCTCTCCTGCTCGGAGTTATTAAGATTGATCACTTCAACATCTGAAATGCTCAATCCATATTCTTCCAATGCCGTATTCAGAAAATCCTGCGAAATAGAACCTACGACCAGTCCGATTGTCTTTCCCTCCAGCTGATCTACCGAAGTGATATCAGAATCTGTCGGAACCATGATCGCGCGCACTTTCTCTCCGACGGATGAAATACCTATAATAGTTCTTTCCTGTCCGGACGCGATACCTGAAATAGTCGGCACATTTCCCATCACGCCGACATCCTGCTGACCTGCGGCAAAGGATTCATTTTCCGGCGGTCCGGACTCAAACTCTGTAAATGTGATCTCTATATCACCGTATCCGCTTTCCTCCAGAGCATCCTCAAGCCATCCCGTATCCCTTAATATGTACAGAGGAAGGTAGCTGAAGGATGGCTGGATCGCTACATTAAGATGCGCAGCTGTGTTGAGTTCCTCCTCCGATGCGGTTTCTGTCTCTGCCTGCTCAGAAATT
Source organism: Clostridiales bacterium (assembly GCA_021201535.1). Taxonomy (GTDB): domain Bacteria; phylum Bacillota; class Clostridia; order Lachnospirales; family Lachnospiraceae; genus Eubacterium_I. The sequence continues at coordinate 6,550 of JAJQEU010000046.1, forward strand.
TCCGTATCAACTGACTCGGTATCGTCGGTCGATGTGGTGGATGCCGAGCCGCACCCGGCGAGCAGCCCGAGTCCAAGCACCATGCTAAGTCCGATTGCTGTAACAAAATTTTTCTTTTTCATCATAAATCTCCTCTTTTCTCTCTTATTATTAAATGTTGTATTCTTCATGCATCTGTTCTACATTATAGAAATGAGCATAAATTCTTTTTTTTAATTCAGTAAAATACTGATCATTCCTGTCTCTCGGTCTCGGAAGATCGACAGAAACAATTTCCTCGATTTTCCCGGGACGGGCTGACAACACGATCACGCGGTCTGCCAGATATACAGCCTCTTCAATGTCATGTGTGACAAACAGCAACGTCGTCTCTTCCGTTTTTTCAATCTTCAGCAATTCATTCTGGAGCTGAACTTTTGTAAACGCATCCAATGCTCCAAACGGCTCATCCAGAAGCAGAATCGGCGGATTGTTCACCATGGCCCGCGCTATATTTGTCCTCTGCGCCATGCCTCCCGACAGTGCGTTCGGGTAAACGTCCGCAAAATCCCGGAGTCCGACCAGATCAATCATTTTCTGTGCTTTCTCCTGTTTTTCCTGTTTGCTTCCCTCATCAAGTGCAAACAGAACATTTCCTTCTACAGTCAGCCACGGGAACAGTCTGCTTTCCTGAAAGACAAGCCCTCTGCTCTTTTTGGGTCCGTCTATTTCCTGACCCTCCACCTGTATGCTTCCCTCATACCGGCGGTCAAGCCCGGCGATGGTACGCAGCAGCGTACTCTTTCCGCAACCGCTGCCTCCGACAATGCAGATCACCTCGCCCTTTTTTACTTCGAAGCTGATATCCTCCAGCACACTCAGCCGCTGTCCGCCAATCAGAAAGCTTTTGTTCAGATGTTCTACCGTAATATACCGTGGTCTTGAATAATCAATCATTCCGCGCCTCCCTGAAAATTCCACGCCAGGACTTTTTTCTCCAGAAAAGCGAGAAGAGAATCCATGATCTTTCCGATAATTCCGATGGAAAGCATACCGATGACCACGACATCCATCTGTCCGAAGTTTCTGGCGTTTGATATCATATAACCGACACCGCTGGTAGAGGCTACCAACTCTGCCGCAACCACACAGGTCCAGCATGACCCGAGGGAAATCCTGAGACCTGTAAATATATTCGGAAGCGCCGCGGGTATAACGAGCCTTGTAATGTATTTTCGACGGGGTGTCTCCATGACATACGCTACCTCCACCAGCTTCTGATCCGTATAGCGAATCCCGCTGATCACGTTCAGGAGAACATTAAAGAAACCTCCCAAAAAGATCAGGAAGACCTTTGACGATTCTCCGATCCCCATCCAGAGAATCACCAGTGGGATCCATGCAATCGGCGGAATGGGACGTATGATCTGAAGGAGCAGATTCACAATATGGTACATATGGTTGGACAACCCCATCAGGATTCCGCAACTGATTCCCGCAGCCATTGCTATGCCATAACCCTTCAGAACACGCACAACACTGATCCGAATTGCCAGCAACAGTGAACCGTCTGACAGTTTATGAACCAAAGTCGTCCAGACTTCCAATGGCGACGGAAACACAACGGTATTCAAATGTCCGCTCGTGTCTGTCCAGAACCAGAAGACCAGCAGTGCGATGATCAATATTACACCTTCCCAGGCGCCTGCCTGCAGTGAAAAATGTTTCTTTCTGATTTCAGTCACGTATATCCACTCCTTCTTCCAGCCGCAGCAGATCATGTATAACAGTATCCGGCTCAGCAGTCGCATTTCGCAAAAGCTCCCAAGTCAGACCGTTTTTCCTGTATATCGCGAGGGTTCTCTCAAACACATCCCAGTGCCAGTCCGCTTCCGGTGTCCGGTGTCCTTCCAGTTCGGATCCTACGTTTACATTCCACTGGCTCGGCAGAGCGATAACGCCCTCGGAAACCAGCCTTTCGAATCCATCCAGCAGAGATTCCTTCGGCTCAATTCCGGACACAAAGGTGGAACGGACGCGGAATCTTCCAAAAACCTCCACCTCTCGTTTCAAAGTTCTCAGCCAGTTATCCCTCCCGCCGCAAAACTGGGCTTTGCCCGGGCAGATAACCTCAAACATTTTCTCGTTCCAGATTTCAAGGTTTGTCGCCACTGTACTGAAGCCGGCCTCTTTGTAACGCGCAATCGCTTCCAGATCATTCGGGGCTCCGACGCAGGCCGTTCCGTTAAAATCCGACAATCCTGTATAATCCTGTATTGCCTCCGCAATATCCACGTAATAATCGACTTCCCTGCGCTCCGGGACAAAACCTCCGCTCACCGTCAGTTTGTCATAACCATTGTCATAGCATTCCTTTACAGTCTCGCCGATCTGCCGGGCACTTTTCCAGCTGATACTCTGTGCATCTCCGTAAATATCCTTTGTCGCGTTGATATTGCAGAACTTGCAGTCATTTCCCTCACTCTTCAGGCAGCATTCATTACTGTATACGATAAAAATGTTTCCGTATCCGTAATCCTGCGCAATCGTGCGCATATCCGCGCCGTCGGAAGTTTTCTTTCCGTAATACGCAGGTCTCTTTGCAAACTGAACATCCTCCAGAACCGGCTTTCCGCTCCGCCGGATCACAAAGATACCATCCTCTTTTGTCAGTACATACGGACTTTCCGGAATCCAGCGGAGCTGCACCCGGTAGGCTCCCTTCGGCATATAAAAGCATGAGGGAAATTCGATCTGTTTGTGCGCATATCGGTCGTGAGCAAACATAGCGTTAACGTTTTCTATGTATTTTTCCGAGACCCCTTCGTTTTCAAAAATGTCCGGTTCAAATGACAGTCCCTCTACCAACAGGCTGTTCTTCAGATAAATTTCTTTTCTTAATGTTTCTTTTTCTAATGACATGACGGCATCTGTCCTTTCTCTTTTTTCTGATTTCCATGTCAGCAGTTCCAATCCGGTTAAATACCGGCTCTATTTTGCGGTTCGATTCATCCCAACGCCTTCCGGATTTCTTCCACCCGGTCCGTCCGCTCCCACGGCAGGTCGATATCCGTCCTGCCGAAATGCCCGTAGGCCGCTGTCTGCTTATAAATCGGCCGCCGCAGATCCAGCACGTCGATGATGGCCGCCGGCCTTAAATCAAAAACTTCTTCGATCACCCCGGCGAGCGTTTCATCCGATACAGTTCCCGTGCCGAACGTATCCACGGATATCGATACCGGTCTTGCCACACCAATCGCGTAGGCAAATTCCACCTCCGCACGTTTTGCCGCTCCCGCAGCTACCAGATTTTTCGCGACCCATCTGGCCGCATAGGCCGCGGAACGGTCCACCTTCGTCGGATCCTTTCCCGAAAAAGCGCCGCCGCCGTGATGGCCGGATCCGCCGTAAGTATCCACGATAATCTTCCTGCCGGTCAGCCCGACATCTCCCTGCGGACCGCCGATCACGAACCGCCCGGTCGGATTCACATAATAGATCGTGTCTTCATCCAGAAGTTCTGCCGGGATGACCGGACGGACGACATTTTCAATCACGTCCCTGCGTATCTGCTCAAGACTTGCGGATTCCTCATGCTGTGTAGAGATGACGATCGTGTGAATCCGTTTCACCGTTCTTCCATCCTCCCCGAATTCAACGGTCACCTGCGTTTTTCCATCCGGTCTGAGATAAGGAAGCGTCCCGTCCTTCCTCACCTTTGCCAGCTGCCGTGCCAGACGATGTGCAAAGGAAATGGCAGGCGGAAGATATTCCGGCGTCTCATCCGTAGCATAGCCGAAAATGATTCCCTGATCACCTGCCCCGGTGCCGTAATCCTCCGTGACGCCCTCCTGCTTTGACTCATATGCCCGGTCCACGCCGAGGGCAATGTCCGCCGACTGTTCTACAATAGAAGTGAGTACCGCGATCGTCTCCACGTCATAGCCGCCAGCACCGTTCGTATAACCGATCTCCCGCACCGTATCGCGCACGATTTTCGGAATATCCGCATATGCTTTTGTACTGATCTCGCCTGTCACCAGCGCCAGGCCGGTGGCAACTGTCGTCTCCGCCGCGACTCTGGCAAACGGATCCTGTTCCAGAATCGCGTCCAGGATCGCGTCGGAAATCTGATCCGCGATTTTATCCGGATGTCCCTCTGTCACTGATTCTGAAGTGAATAATTTTCCCATGTTCTCTCTTCCTTTCACAGTAAATTCCTCTGTTCGGATAATATGTATGTCACTTATGCCGGATCGCAGGCACATTCGCCAGGATCAATGAGTTCCTACCGTCTCCGAACCTGACAGTCATACTATACAGTTTTTCCGAAAATTCCAACTCCGGAAACTGAAATCGTTCTCACCGGCTCTCCGGTATTACACCTGAATAAAACAAAAAAATGACAGAAGCAGGGGTTTTTCCTCCCTGCTTCCGTCAAAAAATCTGTATATTGTGAAAACGTATTCAATTGACTGAATGCCTGCGGATGCAGACATTCGAACCGATAGAACCGGCATCTGTATTCATATACCGTAATCGCTCCAGACTTAACTGACATTACCCTCTGAATAATAACAGTGCAGAGCCTCCTCATCCAGCACTGCCTTGCAATTCCAGAGCAGATACAACGGCAAATTGATCAATCCATCATCCACACGGTAGTTGCGCAGAGAAGTCCGTATCGCAAACTTCGGCTCGTATTTTTTACAGAAGACTCGAAGGCTCTGCGCATGGACAGAAAGTCCCGCTTTTGCCTCCACAGGAATAATGTTGTTGTGATACTGAAAAATAAAATCAACCTCTGATCTTGAATTTTCACTCCAGTAATAAATGCCCGGTGCGATCTGCACCGTCTGCAGCTCCTGAAGTACAAACTGCTCCGTGAGCGATCCCATAAATTCCCTGAATACTGCCTGTTCATCCAGGATAATGTCCGGCTCAATTTCACACGAAATCCGAAGCAAACCAACATCCAGATAATAAATCTTAAACGCTTTCAGATCTTCATATGCTTTCAATGGGATCCTGCCGCCGGATACCCTGCCTGCTTTGCGGATTAACCCACTGTCTTTCAACCATAACAGGGCATCTTCATACTCCCTTGCCCTCGCACCCTCTCTGGCCAGACCATACACAAACTTTTTGTTTTCCTTCGCAAGCTGAGACGGAATTGAATTCCAGATATGATGGATTTTCGGAACCACATTCTCCGGCGCATGCTTTGAAAAATCATTCTCATAGGAAAATAAAAGTTTCCGCTGCTCCTCTGATACCACGGAAAAGTCTTTTGTCTCTATCCACGCATTCACCGCAGTCGGCATCCCGCCGATTATAAAATATTTTTTCAGGTAATCAACATATTTTTCCGAAAAAATGGCCGGCATCTCTTCACGATAATGCTCCTTTGTCCAGGAAAGTAATTCCTCCTCTCCGTTCGCAAGCAGAAATTCCTCGAATGACATCGGCTCTATCGAAATAAAATCAACCTTGCCGACAGGAAATGATGTCCCGGCATGAAGCGTAACGCCCAGAAGAGATCCTGCACAGCAGATCGCATATTCCGGTGCCTCTTCCTGAAAATATTTTAGCGCAGTAAGTGCTCGCGGAACTTCCTGTACCTCATCAAAAACCAGGAGCGTTTTCTCTGGATTAATTTTATGGCCATGATATGCTCCCAACAATTCCAGAATTCTCGACGGAACAATCGTCCCCCCAAAAATATCCGCAACACTTCCGGGATTCTCAAAATTGATATAACATACATCCTCAAAATAAAGTCTTCCAAATTCTTTCATCAGCCAGGTCTTCCCTACCTGCCTCGCACCGGTGAGGATCAGTGGTTTGCGAAATCTGCTTTCCTTCCATGCCGCCAGTTTTTCCATTGCTTTCCGATACATATCATGCCTCCCAACTCAATTTCCTGTTCACAGGCAACATCATATCTCGAAAATCACATTTTTGCAACCATGCTTTTCATTATTTCCCACATTTTCGCTACCTTAATAACCGGCATCTGCATTCATATACAGTAATCGCTCCAGACTTCCTGCGAAGCGTCCACGCAGCTGTTGCGAACGACCAGTTTTCCCTCCAGCTCCATCCGCACCACGCCTTTATGTCCGCCGCGGATCCGATCCAGCAGCAGATACAACGCAAATTTCCCCATCGCATCCTTCGGCAGCCGCACAGTCGTCAGCATGGGGCGTATATCCTGTGCCAGTTCAATATCATCGCTCGCGATAATGGACGGCATGTAATACAACCTCTTATACCGGCTCAGACATTTCAACATCCCGATCGCCGTAATATCATTCGCGCAATACACAGCCGAGGGATAACTGCCGGACTGCAGCCATTTTTCCATACATTTATACCCTTCCGCCTCGGTCTGCTTTGTCTCGATCACGTTCTCAGGCTCCAGATCAATCCCATGCCTGCCCAGCGTTTCCTGATACCCGCTGTATCTCGACTCGTCATGACACGCACCGACATAAGCGATATTTCGATGTCCCAGCGAGATCAGATGTTCCACCGCAATGGATGCGATCTTATTTCCGTCGCAAAGGACCTCGTCCACCTCATAATTAGTGGAATTGCGATTTACGGAAACCACGTTTTTAAATGTCCGAATCAGTTTCTTCAAAGCTTCCCCGTTGCATTTTCCGATAACGATCAGACCGTCGTTCTTCCCGCTCTGCTCCGCCTCCGCGTACATTTCACGGATGATACCGTTCAGATCGGATCTGCGGCATTCCCTGTTATCGGAAAACAGAGACTTATACCAGACATTCGACAGAATACACATATGATTATGTATCTCACTCTCAATCACCCGCAGAAGTTCTGAGAAAAAGGGGTCTGTATGAGCCTCCTCCATCCGCGTCATAAGCACGCTGATGTAACAGGTCTGCTGCCGGTCTGCCTGCTTCCCCATTTTCAGATTTCTGGCCGATTCATTTGGTGTATAATTTTTCTCGATTGCCGTTTTCCAGATTCTTTCCCGCAGTTCCGGTGTCTTGCAGCGGTACTCCGGATTGTTCAGCACCCTCGAAACCGTGGCGGGAGATGCCCCCACGATCTGCGCAATTTCTTTGATGGACATATGGGTCCACACTCCTCTCCGTTTTAGACAAAAAGGCCTGCAATTATTTTTCTGCAGGCCTTTCCGCTTTATAGATTATTATGATGGATGGCTTATTCAATCGTCACCTTTTCGGGAAAAACAAGTTCCAGCGCTGACGTATCTATAAAATCTCTTACTACAAACTCATTGTCGTATTTTCCATTCGCATAGCACCACTCCTGCATCGCTTCCAGGTCTTCCACACCCTCCTGACTGAAACCGATCGCGCAGACGGTAGATTCCCATGTACTGTAGAAATCGTCCGGATCCAAACCGGTCGTATTCTCCATATACTCCGCTGCTTCTTCCTGATTTTCATTGATCCAGTCATAGGCTGCCTGAGAAGCCTCCAGCCACGCGGCCAGCGCCTCCGTATTTTCTTCATTATAGCTTTGCGATGTCACAAAATACGCGCCTGTGGTCAGCCCCAGTTCCTCGGACGGTATAGCCAACACCCATCCGTAATCCTCCGCGTGCTCAGCATTCGCCCCATACGCATACCATGCGGCAGCCTCATTATTCTGAACAACCGCCAGAGCGGTCTGGGTGGAATCCGTGCTGATGATATTTTGCTCACTCTCATCAAAACCGAGGTATTCAAAAATCGCGCTGTTATAGAAGTCCCACACTGTCCCCACGGTGGTAATAAAACCGATGCTCCCGTCCAGAGAACTCAGGTCATCCGCATATTCCGGCGACACATAGAGACCGCCGTTCTGCCCTGAATTAGAGCTTAACTCTGAAAAAATAATAAGGTCCGTATCCTGCGATGTGTTTCCGAAGCGGTTGACCAGCGCATAATTCGCCATATTTCCGATATCCGCCGTGCCGTTGACCACCGCGTCAATCGTGTTAATGCCGTAGGCGTACTCTGTATACTCCAGATCTACTCCGTACTCTTCAAAAATACCCTGTGCTTTCCCGATCACGGCGATATAATAATCCAGATTCCCCGTCATCAGCGCCTGACGGACCGTCACAAGCCCGCCGTCAGATCCCGCCGTTGCCGTCGATGAGCTTTCCTCCGCACTGCTGCCCGCGGATGCCGCTGAGCCGTCCGATGAGGAATCGCCGCTCCCGCAGCCTGCGAGTGCGAAAGCCGTAAACCCGGCCAGCAAAATTGCCGCTGCTCTTTTTCCTTTTTTCCATCTGTTTTTCATCATGTTTAAACCTCTTTTCTGTCATATACTAATCCATTTGCCATTTAATCTGTCCGTTTTCCCTGCAGCAGCGTTCCATTTTTCTTCCCATGTTACCGTTAATAGAAAGCGAACACCGCGCATTCATCTCTGTCATCCCTTCACTCCGAACCTCTTTAATGCTTTCTTTCCGCCAAAAGACAGCAGCCGATCCGCCAGGAAACCGACGAGCGCCAGCGTAACGATACCCGCGAATGCCCAATCGGTTCGATAATAAAGCTTGGAGCTGTTGATCAGATAACCAAGCCCATCGCTGCCGACCAGCATCTCCGCCGAAATCACACAGATAATCGAACTGCTCAGGCCCAGACGGACGCCGGTGAAAATATTCTGCACAGAGGATGGAACCACTACACTGAAAAATACTTTTATCCGCGTGGCGCCCATACAGGAGGCCGCCTCCGTCAACGCTTCATCCACTGACGCAACACCCGCGATGGTGTTTACCAGAATCGGGAAAAAGCTGGCGTAAAAAATCAGCATCACTTTGGATATATCTCCGACACCAAACCACATCAAAAACAATGTTGTCAGTGCAATGGCCGGCACAAAGCGGAAGAAGGATGTGATCGGTTCCACAAACCATCTCACAAATTTGAAATTTCCGATCAGTAATCCCAGCGGCACTGCAAAAAGAATACCGAGCCCCCAGCCCCTTAAAAACCGGGTAACGCTGACTACTATATCCGTAAACAGCATGCCGTTTGTGATCACCTGATAATATCCCTGTATTGTCTCATACGGACTGGGAAGGAAATATGAGTCATAATTCAGGGAACCCAGCCACCATACCGCTATCACCACAATCCAGGAAATGATTCCCACCTTCAGAACTTTCTGCCAGAATCCTGTCGCAACATTACTTTCTTTCATTTTATTTTCACCTCCCGCCTAAATATAAAACTCAACCGGGGTACTCAGCCCGCTGTTGGTCACAGTCTCTATGCTGTTGTCATTGTAAACAAACAGTTTGCTGATTAAGACCTGCACTTTTTCACCAATTTCCAAAGGCTCCCCGTCCAGACCGTATGTTCCGTAAATATCCGTGCCGTTTACCCTTACCCGGACTTCGTATGAATTTCCCCGGAAAAGGAGGCTCACAACTGTACCCTCTTCCAGGATATTCGGAAACTGGTTTCGTGTACCGGCCTTCTCAATTCTGATAAACTCCGGCCGCACCGCTGCCCGGTTCAGATGCGGATCTGCCCGAAATCCCTTCAGTTTACCGTAGTCTGCGATCTCCGTCGACTGTCCGATAAAACGCGCCACAAACGGCGTCTCCGGATTGCTGTAAACTTCCGCCGGCGTACCGATCTGCTCCACCCGGCCCTGATTGGTTATGATAATCTCGTCAGAAACCTCAATGGCCTCATCCTGATCGTGCGTGACAAAAATACTGGTCACGCCGAGCTGCGTGATGATATCCCGAAGCCACGACCGCATCTCCTTTCGAACCTTCGCGTCAATGGCGGAAAACGGTTCATCCAGAAGAATCAGGTTCGGCTTCGGCGCCAGCGCACGGGCGAATGCAACTCTCTGCCTCTGACCGCCGGAGAGCTGATCCGGATACCGGTCGCCCAGTCCTTTCAGATTGACAATCTCCAGCAGCTCCTCCACGCGCTCCTTTATGTACTCCTTCGTTTTTTTCTGAATTTTGATACCGTAAGCAATGTTATCAAATACCGTCAGATACGGAAAAAGTGCGTAACTTTGAAAAACCAGCCCGATGCCTCTCTCATAAGGCTGGAGGTCATTGACCAGCTGTCCGTTAATATAGATATCTCCGTTATCCTGGTGCTCCAGTCCGGCGATCATTCGCAGAATCGTCGTCTTTCCGCTTCCGCTGGGTCCGAGGAGGGCAACCAGACGTCCCTCCTCCACCTGGAAGGTAACATCCTTCGACGCCTGAAAATCGCCGAAGGTTTTGTTTATATGCTGCACTTCAATATACATGAGTTCCTCCTTTTCCCTCAGTCTTCCACTCACCGTGTCTGAGGGCGGTTCTGCGAAGCCGCCCTCGTCGCCGATATCAAAGACAAGGGGTATTCCCTTTTTCGGATGAGAATATGCCATTCACAAACAAGTAAAAAGAGGGTATTTTCTTTCATTGTAATTATCAAGTCAATCGTTTGTGTATTTTTTGTGTTTCTCATCCGAAATTTTATAAAACCAAGTTCGCATATCGGTTTTATGTATATTATGATAACACCATTAAATTCGCCTGTCTAATACCAAAAGCAAATAGCCAGCTATAGATTTTTTTGATGCAAACGTTTGTGTGATTTGAGCAAAAAAATCGATAGCTGGTTATCTTTCAGGTTCTTTTTTATTCTTTTTTCACTCAGGCTGTGATGATAGGCCCGATACTCCTTTTCCATACCTTTCAGAGATTATCTTTCCGAGAATACGAATCCGTTCCCCCGCATGTTCAAACAGCATCCGATACGCCTCACACAGCCGATTACGTCCCGGCTTTTTAATCCCCGCCTGCTCTCTCCACCTCCGGCAGCCGCCGCGGCAGAGAGAAAAGTATGCGCAGTCCCGGCAGCGTTCATCCCTCTGCAGGGAGGTTTCCACAAATCGCTTTGCCCGCTCGCACTGCACAAGTTCATCAAAAGAATCTGCCACCGTCCCGAGACGCCACTCATCAGAACAGTAAAAGTCGCACGGATAGACGTCTCCGTTACCCTCCGTCACAAAGTAGCAGCTGCAGCATCCATTCATGCCGCACTCCTCTGCGGGATATCCTGCCGCCAACTGGGCAAGGTTGGAAAACATACGGATATCCACCTGCGCACCATGGCTGAAATCCTCATACCACAGGTCAAAGAGTTCGCACAGGAATTTTCCGTAGGACGGAGCCGTCACCGCAGCCGAGGTACATCCTGCTGCCGGGTTTCCAACGTTGCGTACATCGTCGTAATTCTTGCGCAGATTTCCCTTCCCATTTCCTTGAACATCACAGGTGTATCTATTGCCGGAACTGTCATAATTCCGACTGTTTTCCCTCTCATCGTCGCATACACGCCGCGACCGCTCCTCCTCATCCATACATGGAATGAACTGCAGAAAGGTCATGTCATGCTTCCGGAAGAAATGATAGATGGCCGCCGCATGCCTGGCAGATTCCTCCGTCACCACGCAGAGGATATTGTAGTCAACCCGGTACCGGTCAAAGAGTTCCGCGGCGTGCATGGCATCGAAAAATGTTCCGCCGCCATCGTACCCGACCCGATACCGGTCATGGATCTTTCGCGGACCGTCCAGAGAAAGCCCCACCAGGAAATGATTCTCCGACAGGAACTTAGCCCACTGCTCATCAATCAGCAGTCCGTTGGTCTGTATCGTATTTTCAATTTCCAATTGTTTCGTATTATATTTTTTCTGCAGCGCAAGGACTTTCCGATAAAACTCAATCCCGCACAAAGTGGGCTCCCCGCCCTGAAACGCAAAAGTAAGGAAGCCATCCGCATAGTCGATGGCTCCCCTCACCAGCTGTTCCAGTGTTTCATCTGACATAAAACCCTTGCTGTATTCCGCTCGATTACTGCTCAGGCATTTATAAAAGCAGTATCTGCATTCCATGTTGCAGTTAGCCGAGGCCGGTTTGATCAGTATACTTGCCGCCGGCATAGTATCTCCCTTCTTTCCATGATTAGGATGATTTCTTTCTGGTATCATTCAATTTGCAGCAATCCGCTTTTCCATCCGGAAACTCTTTTTTATTTTCTTTCGCAAGACGGTTCAGCCACGCTGACACCGCGTTCTTCAGCTTTTTAAACATAGACATTTTCCCTCAGTTTTACAGCAAATTTACCGCTTTGAGCGCCTGTCTCAGGTCTCCGATGATATCCTCCGCGTCCTCCAGTCCCACGGAAAAGCGGAAGAACCCATTGTGAAACTCCTCCGGAAACAGGTATTGTCGTTCGTCATCTTCTCCGAGAAAAACGATCAGGCTCTCATCATGACCGAGGGAGACCGCCGAGGTAATCACATTCAGATGGTCGACAAACCGGTTGTGCGTGTCGTGGTCTGCCTTTAACCCAAAGGCGAGGACTCCGCCGTATCCGGGCGCCATCTGCTTTTTCGCGGTCTCATGGCCCACATGGCTTTCCAGGCCGGGGTACGCCACAAAGCTGACGCAGGGCTGCGCTTCCAGCCATTTTGCCACAGCCAGAGCATTTTCGTTGTGCTGACGCATCCGAAGCGGAAGCGTCACGCATCCGCGCATGATCAGCCACGCATTAAACGGACTGATGGCGCCGCCCAGATTTACCTGGGAGATTGCCCGGATCTGATCCAGATACTCCGTCTTTCCTACGATCGCCCCGCCCATGGCATCCCCATGCCCGTTGATATATTTTGTCAGGCTTTCCACGGAGAAATCCGCCCCCAGCTCAATGGGGCGCTGATTATACGGGGAGGCAAACGTGTTATCCACACTCAGCAGCGCGCCGTGCTGGTGTGCAATGTCCGCGATCCCCGCAATATCTGAGACAGTCAGCGTCGGATTCCCCGGCGTCTCAATATGAATCAGCTTTGTATTCGGTCGGATGGCCGCCTCCACCTTTGCGGGGTCGGACGTATCCACCAACGTCGTCTCCACGCCGAACTTGTTGTTGAACAGTTCATTCAACAGACGGTAGACGGCGATATACGTCACGCTGGAGAAAATCACGTGGTCGCCCTGATTTAAAAGGGCAAAAAACAGGCCGCTTAAGGCTGCCACACCCGATGCCAGAACCACACAGTCCTCACCGCCTTCCAGAGAAGCGATGCGCTCCTGAAGGTATCGCTGGTTGGTTCCGCCGTTTCGCGTGTATAAATTTCCGCCGGCGGAGGACCAGTTCATATCCGTCGGGTCGTAAGGCAGCGCATAGCTGTTGCCCATGGTGATCGGACGCTTGATCGCACCGCTGTCCTTATCAATGTCATTTCCCGTATGTACGGCTCTTGTCTGAAATCCGTACTCCGGACCGAATTTGTGCTCCCGCATGTCAGATGACTTCCTTTCTCATTATATTTATCTAACCCAATACATATCTGGCGTTATATTCCGCGTTAATCTCTGCAATTTCTTTTTCGCCGTCTATGTATGGCTGATACATGTCATACGGATTCCCGCCGCCGAGTGAACAGGCGGAACAGAACTCACATCCTCCTCCGCCGCAGTCGAGAGAGCGCCGGATAATATTTTCCCTCTCTTCTTTTGTAGTATCTTTTATCAAAATGCTCTGCATGAGTATGCCCCTCCGGTTTTGAATATTCATTGTGCCATAGAACCCGCCGTGCTCAGGGAGCGAGCCTGTGGCTCGCCCCCTGTCCGGGCTTCGCCCTATATCATAATGAGCAAAAACAGCCACTTACATGTAAGCATGACGTGTCTGTCTTTCCTCATTATGCTGCACGGCTCATTGCCTGCGCTCATATCATCCAGAAATTATCTGTGCAGATGATTCTCCGGTATGTCTCAAACCGGAACCATTTGTCGTAGAACCTGACGTGGTTTCCGTCGTCCATATTCCTCCGCTCATATACATAATCCCGGTAATCCGCCTCCCCGCGGATCTGGATCTCGAATCCCCGCGCATCCAGTGTCGGCAAGCCGCTGTAACGGTACTCTGACAGCGGCAGAATATCTTCTATCCGCCGGTTTCTGATCAAAATGGCGGCTTCACTTTTCACCGCAATGATATCAAAGGATTCCGGATAACGGAAGCTGTCTCCTTTTACCGGTACCTCATCGCCCACGTGATAAGTTTTTCCGCCCTCATTTGCTCTGGAAAGCAGTGCATTTTCTATATTGAAGTAAAATTCCTCAAAGATATAACCATCGGTTCGGATATTTCCTTTTTCAAAATACGGCTTTTCCGTCTCTTCTCCCACAGTGTCAATGACGCCGCAGGCGGACGTCGCGTGGCTGACACGGTCGATCAGGATCAGTTCACCCAGCGTCTTATTGCTCACAAAGGCGTCTGCCACAATATTTTCCGCCAGTTCCAGACGGCAGAGTGCGATCTCATTTTTCTCCAGGCGTTCCGCTGCCAGGTGTTCTCCGGTGTTTACATCCGTCTTATATGTGATGGCGGTAACCACGCCGGCAATTTTTTTCGTACCTATCCTCACCAGATACTCTTTTCCGACAAGAAGCGGCTCATCGTCCATCCACAGAAGTGTGACGCCAAATTTTTTTGCCGCAGGCAGTTTTGCGGTATTTGCAAGGACGCAGCCCCGGCTCACGTCAATTTCTCTGTCCAGCTGTACGGTGACCGCCTGCCCGGCATATGCCTCCGGTACTTCCTTAAACCCGATATGTATGGCTTTTACCCTGGCCGATTCCCCGCCGGGAAGTACGGTTAATTCCTGTCCTTTCGTCACGCGACCGCTCTCCACCTGCCCCTGGAATCCGCGAAACGTATGATCCGGCCTGCACACCCGCTGTACGGGAAGATAGAATGTATCCCGATTTTCATCTTCCGATACGTCTACCGTTTCCAGATACTCCAAAAGGCTTTCCTCCTGATACCACGGCATGTGACCCGGCGCGTGTGTGATATTGTCTCCCTGTGTAGCGCTGACCGGTATGATTTTCACATTGGCAAGTTCAAGTTCAGCGGATAACGCATCAACGTCTTTTTTTATTTCACAAAAGCGCTCTTCTCGGTAATCCACCAGATCCATCTTGTTTACTGCAAAAACAAAATAGCGAATGCCCATCAGAGCACAGATGCGCGCATGCCGCCGCGTCTGCTGCAGAACGCCGTGCTCCGCATCGACCATGACCACAGCCAGCTTTGCAAATGAGGCGCCGACCGCCATATTTCTTGTGTATTCCTCATGGCCGGGCGTGTCGGCAGCGATAAAGCTTCTTTTTTCTGTCGTAAAATAGAGGTAGGCCACATCAATCGTGATACCCTGTTCCCGCTCCGCGGTCAGTCCGTCCAGAAGAAGAGAATAATCAATCTCGCCTCCGCGGGAGCCTACCTTGCTGTCGAGAATCAGCGCTTTTTCCTGGTCGGCATACAAAAGCTTCGCGTCGTAAAGGATATGTCCGAGTAGAGTGGATTTCCCGTCGTCCACGCTTCCGCATGTAATGAATTTCAACAAACTGTTCATCAGAAATATCCCTCCCTCTTTCGCTTTTCCATGCTGGCATTTCCGCCGTCCTTATCAATCACGCGGCTGGTCCGCTCCGATTCGACAGAGCTTAAGGTCTCCTCTATCACCTGATCCAGAGTCGTTGCGCAGGATTCCACGCCGCCGGAAAGCGGGTAACAGCCCAGCGTGCGGAAACGGACGCTTTTCATCTCCGGCACCTCGCCCGGAAGCAGGCGCATCCTCTCATCATCCACCATGATGATATTGCCGTCCCGATAAACCACCGGGCGTTCCGCGGCAAAATACAGGGACACGATCGGAATATTTTCTCTCCTGATATACTGCCAGATATCTTTTTCCGTCCAGTTGGAAATCGGAAAGACGCGGATACTCTCTCCTTTATTCAGTTCTGTATTAAAAAGCTTCCACACCTCCGGTCTCTGATTTTTCGGATCCCAGGCCTGCGCGGCATTGCGGAAGGAAAAAATTCGCTCTTTTGCCCGACTCTTTTCCTCATCCCTGCGGCCGCCGCCGAAAGCCGCCGTGAATCCGTACTTCTCCAACGCCTGCCTGAGCGCCTGTGTTTTCATAATATCCGTATAGCTTGCGCCATGGTCAAACGGGTTGATTCCCGCCCTGATACCGTCCTCGTTGATGTACTCCAGCATCTCGATTCCGAGTTCCTTTGCTCTTCTGTCGCGAAACTCGATCATCTCGTGAAACTTCCATGTCGTATTGACATGCAAAAACGGAAACGGCGGTTTTTCCGGGTAAAACGCTTTCAGCGCCAGATGCAGCATCACGGAGCTGTCCTTCCCGATGGAATAAAGCATCACCGGCTTTTCACACTCCGCAGCCACCTCCCGGATAATATAAATCGCTTCCGCCTCCAGTTCATCCAAATGTGACAATCCATTCATAATAATCTGACTCCTTCAAATTCTGGCTAATATGCGTTCGCATCTTTTGGATTTATGTCAATGACCACCTCCGTTCCGTCGATTTTGCGAATCGTCCATCGCAGGATTTCGCCTTTTTTATCTGCATTCATCACGCTGCCGCTTCCGCCGATATCCGCACCGAGGAAGAACTCAATGGCTCCGGTCGGACACTCCTTGACGCAGGAAGCGCAGCCCCAGCAGTCCCGCGGATAATCCATACGGGCGCGCCCCTCTGCCAGGGAAATCAGTGTCCCCGGACATACTTCGGCACAGCTTCCGCAGCCGACACAGCGCTCCCTGTTTATTTGTATACTCATTCACAATCTCCCCTTCCCTATCAGCGCAAGATACAACCGGTCTCATCCGCCGGCTCTGTATCCCTGTGTACGCCTTTCCATTCCAACTTCACAACCATATATCAGATATTCTTCTGCTTCTGTATGCTCACGTACTTTCTTTCATTTCAACGTTCTCCGGAAGCTCCGTGTACCTGTATATGTTATCTTTCACAATACCTCTCCAGATGGCTTCATGTTTCCCCACCCTGTATCTGGAATTAAGGTAAGCGAAATACTTTTGATCCGTCTCAGGGTAGTCCAGATTTTCCCCGAAGACATGCCATCTGGTCTCTTTGCGGTTCAGGAGATGGAAAATCAGTGTCTTACATACCGTCAGCCGATCCTGAAGTTCATATATAAAAAGCAGTTCATGCATATTTGCTGCCGTCAGGTACTTTGCCTGTGCAGTCAGCCGGTCAATTTCCACATCCGCCAGGCGAAGCTGCCTCTCTGTGTAGCCGTAGCGCGAGGAGATGCCACCGGCGTATTCATCCATGATCTTCTGCATCCGCTCTTCCAGATTCTCCGCGGAATAAATCGTGTTTGCACCGGACAGTGTATTCTCATAGACGTCAAGGATTTCCCGAATCCGCAGCTGAAGTTTTTCATCCGACCCGGATTCTGCTTTCTCAGCAGCTTCTCCTGCAATGTTCTCAATTTCATTATTTTTCCGGAAAGCATCGTCTGTAACATTTCCTGTTGTAACCTTCTGAGAGATATAGTCAGCAATACTCTCCGCAGCGATCTTCCCCTCTGCCAGAGCGCCTGTCACATACTTCTGCGGACATCCGCCTGCGACATCCCCGGCAGCAAAAAGCCCGTGGATCGTGGTTTCCCGCCGGGTATCCACCCAGTATCCGCTGGCCGTATGGCCTCCCACAACATAGGGCTCCGTCCCCTCAATCTCCACATCCCGGTCAGCAGGACCTGCTCCCGCCTCCATCCACCGGAGTGTCTGAGACGGGCACATGTTCAGATAGGCTTTGAAAAGTTCCTGTTCCTGCTGCCCGGAGATGCCGCCGGTTTTCAGATAACAGGGCCCGTTTCCGAGACTGTTTTCCATCACTGTCCCATATACACGTTCACTCGTCGTGAGGCCATACCGGTCTTCATATACAAATCCTTTCGCATTGACCTGTCTGGCGCCGACTCCCTGGGCAATGGTACCGGTGGGCGCGATCGTATCTTTGCAGCGAAGGGCGACAAAGCGCATCTCAAAAGAGGTCATTTCCGCGCCTGCCCGGATTCCCATTGCGTACCCGGCGCCGGTCAGAAACGGCGGATACCACATCTTGTGTCTGGAAAATCCGGGATTATTCGGCCGGTAGAGTCCCGCGGCGCCTCCTGTCGCCACCAGGACAGCCTTTGCGCGAATCACATACGCCTTCGTTTCCATCACAGAAAAACCAACGGCGCCAAAGACCGTATTCCCGTCTGTCAGCAGATCTGTGATATTGAGGTGATTGATAACAGTCACACGCTCCGCGCGATTTACTGCATCCGCCAGAATCGGCTTGATATTTTCGCCGTTTATCTTGATATTGCGGTTTCCGCGCGTCACATACTTCCCATTTTCATCTTTTAAAATGACAAGCCCCAGTTGCTCCAGGTCCGCGGTGACCTCATTAAACAGTTCAGCAGCCGTGATCAGAAGATCCTGCCGCACGATTCCGGCCGCGTCTTTCGCCGCATATTCCGCATAATCCTGCGGTGTCCTGCCCTCCGTGATATAAGCGTTAATGGCGTTGACGCCTGCCGCCAGACAGCCACTGCGCCGAATATTCGCTTTCTCTGCAACCAGAACAGACAGGTCGGTGTTCCGGCTCAATGTAAGGGCGGCATAGCATCCTGCCGTGCCGCCGCCGATGATCAATACATCGGTGTCTATATGGTGAGTTTCAAGCGCCTGCTCCATGTTTTATATTTCCTTTTCTGTTTCTTTTAGCGCGGCAGCCATTCCAGCCCCGGCCAGTCTGCACTTTCCGTATTTTTCTGCGGCTCTCCGGGCGTGGTACGACCGTTTTTTATATAAGCTGCCGCCCGTTCTGTCAGTTCTTTCTCAATCTCCGGGCAAAGCCCGTAAAGATTTTTCTGCTCCCTGATGTCCTGAGAAAGATCATAGAGCTGATATGGGGTGTCGTCCCCGTATATGCCTCCCGCGGGAACCTTCGCGTCCGGTCCCATTCCACCGGAACCCGGGCAGAATTCCAGCTTCCAGTTCCCTTTTCGCAGGGAATAATTGAATACGGAATGATGAATCATATCCTCCCGGATGGGTTCTGTTCCGCCCTGCCAGATGGACAGCGCCGAAAATGAATCTTCTCCCGCGTCGTCTCCGTATGTAAAGCCGGTAATCTCCGCGATGGTGGCAAAGACGTCAGTCAGGCACATCATCTGGCTTCGCTCGACACCTGCCGGCACATGTCCCGGCCAACGCACGATAAACGGAATGCGATGGCCGCCTTCCCAGATGTCGCCTTTCTTTCCCCGGTAAATAAAGCTCGGGTTATGCCCCAGACCCTTTAAAGTCGGGAAATCCGCGATGCCGGAACAGCCGTTGTCACTGGTAAAAATCAGGATCGTATCTTTTGCAATCCCTTTCTCACGCAGTTTTTCGTCAAGTTTTCCCACAAAGCCATCCACCTGCAGGACAAAATCTCCGTACCTGCCGATTCCTGATTTTCCCTGATACTCCGGCGCAGGCAAAAGCGGTCCGTGTACGGCCGGAGTCGGATAATAAATAAAAAACGGCTGGTCTTTCCCCGCATATTCATCCACCAGCGAGAGAACCTTCGCGTCCATATCCGGAACGACTTTTGCCGGATCGTAATCCGGCGCTGCCGGTCCGTACTCCACCTCCGTCTGCTGTGTCGGCCCCACGCGATCCAGCCTGCGCACACCGGTCATATGATCCGGCGGCGTCAGCACATGGTCATTCTCGATGTATACAAAAGGCGGCTGATCAAGCGACGCCGGCAGTCCGAAAAAATAGTCAAACCCGCGCGTATTCGGACCGTCCGCAATGGGCGCAGTGAAATCGATGCCCGCCGCGCATTTATCCTGATCTCCGTTGGGATCCCGGTATGTCGATGGCAGGGTATAACCGTCCTTCACCGTCCAGTTCATCCCCAGATGCCATTTTCCGACGCACGCCGTGCGATATCCCTGCTTTTTCAGAAACGTTCCGATCGTCTCCCTCCCCTCCTCGATCAGAGGGCTGGACTGGCCCGGCAGCACGCCGCTTTTTAATCGGGATCTCCAGTTGTACCGCCCGGTCAGCAGCGCGTAGCGCGACGGCGTGCAGAGCGCGGAAGACGCATGGCAGTCCGTATTGCGCAGGCCGCCTGCGGCTACCGCGTCTATATGCTCTGTCCGGATTTTTGATTCCGGGTTAAAACAGGACAGATCGCCGTATCCCAGATCGTCTGTCAGTATCAATATAATGTTCGGCTTTTCTTTTGCCATCGTTTTTCCTCCTATCTGCACTCAGACGCACGGCTCATAGCATTACGAGCTCTTCTTTCTCCACACATCCATTCTCCACATGGAAAGAATTTAGCACCGGGTTGTCCGCATCTGCCAAAGACAGAATCAGATAACTTGCCGTGCTGTCATAAGCCAGACGAATATCCTCCGCGGAGGGTCTGGACGGCGTCTGCGGGTGAGAGTGCCAATTTCCGAGCGGCTTATATCCCAATCGTCTCATATCTTTTACAGCGCTCAGCTGCTCCGCCGTATCCAGTGAAAAATGTTCGCTGGTATGATCGATATTCGTCAGGAAATACACCTTTTCAATCCTCTTCTCTGCCTCCGTCTTTGTCCCTGCGATGAGCCCGCAGGCTTCCTCCGGCACTCTGGTCTTCGCAAATTTAACAATCTGATTAAAATCGTCTTCTTTCAAAAATATTTTCATAAATTCCCCCTAAATCATAGTATATATATATGTTATATATGCAATAATATCATTCGGTAAAACTTATGTCTAATACATAAAAAAAATAACCCGCTATAGTTTTTATCTATATGGACGGGTTGGCATCGTAAATCTCCTTGGATTGTCAGACGCTGAGATTTATCAGGAGCCCAGCAGGCCGTTCCAGACAGATTCAACCTGCCTGATGAATCGCTTATCGGAACGAACACCAAAAGGACTAAATGATATTTACAGGAGAATTTTTAAAGCTTCCATGCCGGAGCTTTACGCGAACGAGAAGATAGACTGGGAAGCCTATTACCGCTCCTGTGTAGATACGTACCTTCAGAGAGATATCCGCGTCCTCGTGCAGGTAGCGGATGAGATGCAGTTCTATAATTTTATGACCATTGTCGCCGCGCATACCTCGAAACCGGTTGTTTACGAAGAGCTGGCAACAGCAGCCGGCATTTCCGCGCCGACAGCAAAAAAATGGCTGTCTATTCTTGAGGTATTTACAAATCTGAAAACAGAAATAGGAACAGGAAGCGTCATCTGCATGGCAAACGATCTGCTTCCTGTTGATGAAAAAAACTGGTATGTACCGGTATGGTTAATCTGAAGACTCACTCCGAAGACTTTTTCCATTCTACTCTAACGCAGATAATCCGGATCTGATCACTTCCATCGCCTGCAGGCTGCCGATCACGCCACCCATGACAGGAGCAGATTCCATCACACAAACGGCATCCCTCGTTCCGAATGCATTTGTGCTCGTCCAGATATACCTCCGGTCTCATGATTTGAGATTCCGGGTTGGCACACCAGGGGCAGTGCAACGGACGTCCCTTTAAAAAACATATGTCTCACCCCTATATATCCCGAAGATACTTTTTGATTGCCGCGACGTACTTTTCTCCTACAGGACTTAAAACCATATTTTTCAACAGGACAAAACCGATCTCCATCGTATCCGACGCTTCTTCATTTTCTCTGAAAGGCACAGCTACAAAATCATCACCATTCAACTCTTCGCAGATAATGCCGGAACACAGGGTATAACCGTTCAGGCCAACCATCAGATTCAGCATTGTTCCCCGATCATTTGCCTTAATACTCTGTGCATATTCATTTGTTGAGAGTACTTCCTCTGCAAGATAAAACGTGCTGTCACTCCCCTGCTCAAAGGACAGGCAGGGATAGTCTGCCAGCTGTTCAATCCCGATACTCTCTTCCATTGCAAGGGGATGGTGCTTCCACAAATAAACATAAGCACGGCAATCCACAAGATGATGGAACTCAAGATTTGCCGATTTCATCAGTCTTGTCATAGCCTTACGATTAAAATTCGAGAGATATAAAATGCCGATTTCGCTTCTCATCGTGCTGACATCACGAATCACTTCTCTGGTCATTGTCTCCCGGATTGCAAACTCGTACTGTGACATATCATAATCTTTCGCCATATCCACAAAAGCTTTCACAGCGAAAGAATAATGTTGTGAAGACACACCGAATTTCTTTTTGTATGTGCCGTTTTTTCCATATTTTCCCAAAAGCGACTGGTATTTACTATATATATCTCTGGCATACGGCAGAAACTCCATTCCGTCATTCGTCAGAACCACGCCACGCCCGCTCCGATACAAAAGCGTGACTCCCAACTCCTTTTCCAATTCTTTCACCGCATTGGTCAACGATGGCTGAGACACTAAGAGCTTTTCAGCAGCTCTGTTCATTGAGCCCGTCTCCGCTATGGTAATGATGTAAGACAACTGAATCAATGTCATTGCCTCACCCCGCCTCTCTCTAAATCATGATTGAAATTTTCTCCTCATCATATCCTGGTATTTATATCGGTATGATATGTTTTTAAATTCTAAAAGGAAAAAATGTATTTGTCAAGCAGAAATTCATCCGGGTCATTTACAACAGAAATTCATCCGGGTCATTTACAAAGCCAAACACTCACCGTTGTGTAAATATAGCATTTTGTTTTCTTTTTCACTTCTTTTCCCCTCCCGGCAGTGATGAAATCTGCGTTGTATCCAGAGAAGATAATGTCTTCATCTGCTTTACTGCCAATTCTCGCAGCAACACCAGTCGCTCTGACTGTGGCTTGCCCTGCTCAATCAGAACCGCATTATAACTTTCCATGTTCGCCAGAACCAAAAGCTGGTTCAGATTTGCTTCGTCCCGCATATTCCCTTTCTTGCCCGGATTTTTATCTCTCCATTGTTTGGCCCTCTGGCCAAATAATGCGACGTTCAATAAATCTGCTTCACTGGCGTAAGTATAGGAAATCTGCTCCGGCGTCAATTCCGGCGGAATAAGGTTTCCCTTAATGGCATCGGTGTGAATCCGGTAATTTAGCTTTGCGATCTCCCTGTTCAGGTTCCAATCTAATGACAATCTGCTGTTTTCATCGGATTTCAATCGCTTGTAGTCTTTGATAATATACAATTTAAATTCCGCAGATATCCATGAAGCAAACTCAAATGCAATATCCGAATGTGCAAATGTTCCCCCATAACGTCCTGACTTTGTTACAATACCAATCGCATTCACTCCCTCAATCCATTTAGTCGGTGACATTGTAAACGCATTCAGTCCTGCCTGTCCTCTAAACAGGTCGAATTCGACCTGTTTAAAATCCGGGTTATGAAGGCTCTCCCATATACCCAGAAACTCAATCGTCTCTCGATTGCGAAGCCAGTTCTTAACTACGTCATGCGGTGATTCACTCTTGTATCTCGCAATATCCGTCAGCGAAATAAATTCATTTTCAAAATCATTTGTGTAAATACTGATATCAAATCCCTTTGCGTGAATCGTCTCCTTTATTGTCTTCCCTGCCATCCAGGTTCTTCCTCCTTTAGTCATTCTCGAAAATTCTGTCTGCTACTGCTTTCCCATCATTTTTTACATCCAGCTTCTCCATCCGGATGTAATACTCCAGCAACCGTAATACATATTCCGGAGCATGGCGATTCCCGCGTTCCCACTCAGTGACAGTACGATAAGGAATCTGAAAATATTCACAGAATTCCTTCCGGTTCATACCTGTACACTCCCGAAGCTCTTTTATTTTTTCTTTGCATTCCATAATATCTTTCCCTTCCTGTAAACAGCAAACACATTGTGTATTTATCATATCACGTCTTCAATAAATACACAACGTGTAATTGCTGTATTTAGGAAATTTTTATGCTGCTTTCAAGCTATCTGACCTGTATTGTGATCCTTTCGTCTGTTTATCGGCTCCTTCTTTTCTGTGTTTCTCCAAAATGCCCGGCCCATATTTCAAAATCAAATCCGCCATCACATTTACACAACGCTCGAATGCCGCATTATCCTTAGCGTTATCATAATACTTCTTCATGTGCTGCACCTCTCTTTCTGACAGGCATACGGGCATAGGCGTTTAGGATCTCCGGCGGGATTCGGTCCAGTACCGCTACCGCCGCATCATAATCGCTTTTAAGCCTGGCATCATTGATTTTCTTCAGAACACTCTCTTCCGTGACTTTGTCGAGTGACCGGGAAAGCTATGCGTTCTTCTTCTTTTTCAGCTTCTTATTCTCCGTCACCGTATGGGCAAATTTATCGTAAATAATCTTAACAATCTCTGCCTCATCCGGTTCTACCACCAGCGTACTGTTTTTGGAATCAACCCGGTATCCGTAGGGTGCCTGGCCGCCGTTTCACTTGCCCTCTCTGGCCTTCTGCTTCCGCCCCTCCATCGTCTGCACCAGAATATTTTCACGCTTGATCTCGGCCACAGCCGACAGAACCGTGATGGTCAGCTTCCAGGAATCCTTTGAGGAATCAATTCCATCCTCCACACAGATCAGGTTCACACCAAAGTCCTGAATGTACTGCAGAGAATTCAGCACATCCGCCGCATTTCTTCCGAACCGGGAAAGCTTGAACACCAGAATATAATCCACATCATCCCGGCCATCCGCGCCATAAACCGGGCAAACCGGATCATATTCTCCCTTGTCTGCCTGTCCAACTCCGTCTCAAAAACATCCGCCTTTTTCAGTTCTTCCATGCTCCACCTCCAGATTCCTTCTGAAGGTCTAAGTACCCACAGGAAGCGCATTCCGATTTTCATTCAAATCAATCAAAAAAAATTTGCGGATCTCAGATTGCCGCGTGAGGCATTCCTGCATTCGTCCAATTTTCTTATGCAGATACAAGCATAGAAAAAGGCCTGCCAGACATCCCACAAAGGACAGCCAGCAGGCCACTCTCAATCATATTCTGCTACAAACCATTCAAAGTCTTACTTCATCCGCTTCTTAAGCTCCGCCACCGGCGTCATATTCTGGTTGATGATCATATACGGCCTGTCATTCACCAGCCCGTTCATCCCGGAAAAAGCATCATTGTCAATGTCGCAGAAATACACCAGAATCCCTTTATTCTCCAGCAGCTCCACCAGATTCCCCACCGGACCGAATTCCGCGATTCCAAGATACCTCCGCATGGCAACAGCATCCTGCTCCGGATCCTCATGCAGTTCCACCCTGTGGCTGTCCGGCGCATCCGGCAGCACCTCGCCCCCAAGGATATCCACCGTCTGGTAAAAACGGTTCAGATACTCCTCCACGGACGCCTTGATATACTCCTGCTGCTTCTCCGGCAGCTTGCTGTTCTTGCGTACGGCGGAGCCGCATGCTGGGCAGAACTCCCCGTGCGTAAATACCAGGTTTTCATCCCGGTTCACGAGGAAATCCGAAACCCGAACATCAAGAGCCTTCGCCAGGGACTTGATCACGTCCATTCCCGGCTTCCTCTCGCCCTCTTCATAATACGTAATTGACATCGGACTGACGCCCACCAAAGAGGCCAGTTCCTTCTTCGTCATGTTCTTTTTCAGACGATAAAATTTCAAATTCTTATGAAACATCTCACCACTCTCCGCTTCGCTTCGGTCGGCGCTAAACGGACGTCCACTGGACGTCCAGCGCCCTTCCTTGTTTATCTTATACCAGTTTTTGAAGAAAAGTAAACAGGTTTTATGTGCGTTTTCAATAAAAATAAGGCCTGTCGGCATTTTCAAAAACCGTCAGGCCACATTATTATTTAACAACTCTTTTCCAAACTTTCCTTATAAGCCGTCCCCCACGCCTCCATAGCGTCAAGGATGGGGTTCATTGACTTCCCCAATTCACTGAGAGAATACTCTACTCTCGGCGGAACCTCAGCATAAACAGTACGAATCACAATCCCATCATCTTCCATAGACCGCAGGCTGTCTGTCAATACCTTCTGACTGATTCCCTCCAAATCGCGCCGCAGTTCATTAAACCTCCAGGGACGGGAACGCAGGTTTCGCAATATCAGCAGCTTCCATTTACTTCCTATCAATTCAACCGTCG
>JAJQEU010000004.1 GCA_021201535.1 Clostridiales bacterium
GAAAAATAAGGGGATTCTACTCCTTTTTTATTCTAAAAGTGTTTAAGACCGGATTTTAACACCCTTTTTCCTTTGTTTCCGTTGCCATGGCAACGGAAAACTGATGAAATCATAAATAAAAGGACGCCTCTCGGCGTCCCTGATACCCGGCAGTTATTCCTGCCATACTGAATTTACATCAGATCACAACTGTTCAATACGTTCACAGTTACATCAGATCTACTTTTTCGATAATCAGCATATGGACTTCCTTTTTATTCGGAATATAATACCGGTACGCGCTTTCCGGATCCGTGATCTCACACCGTGCCAGAAAATCATCTGCGGACTCCTCTCCGTTAAGCCCGTAATAGTCCAGAAAACGAAGCGCTTCCTCACGGTCATGCAGCGGTTGTCCGAAATCGCCGTCAAACGTATACAGCCGATAAGAGATCTGATGCTCATCCAGATATTTTTCATCGTCAAATGATTTATACCTGCGCCCGTATGCCGTCGTAAATCCCTCTTCCACCGGCGGATCCTTCCGTTTTATGACGATCATCCGTCTCCGCGCCAGTCTCATAAATTCATAAGCGTTCTTCTCCATGACGCCAAAGGAACAGGCCACCACCACGTCACAGCAGTTTTCCGGCAGATCCGCGTAATCGCTCAGAACCGGACTGACATTGTCTATTCCCCGCTCAGCAGACCTTTCGCGGATACACTGCAGCACCCTCTCATCCACATCAACGGCAGTCACCCGCCGTACCAGAGGCGCCAGCTCCACAGCGAGACAGCCCGGTCCGCAGCCGACGTCGCATACTTCGTCTCCGGGCTTCAGAAACTCAGAAGCCTCTTTCGTCAGAAGAGCATGATATCCGGTCCACTCCGATGCCGCCAGATACCACAATATACTCTCATCACTCCACTTAAACATTGTATCTCCCCCAAAATCATACCGCATACTCTCACACGCCATTCACACAGCTTTTCGGTCTGACCCCGCAACACCTTGCTTCGCCGGGAAAGACCCTGCATGGTCAGGGAATGACATATAACAAATACAGCTCATCCTCATCATGATTTCTGAAATCAGTCAATCCAGGAATCATCCGACATGGCGTAACGCAGCAGGTTGTACAGATACTGCGGCGTCTGCATATCATTTTTGTGTGCTCTCTCTCTCAGCACCGAGTATTCATCCCCGTCAAGCAAGACCGAGATTTTCTTTCTGTGCTTTCCTTTCCCGAAAGCTTTTCGTGCTATATGATCTATTTTTATCTGCATAAATTCTCCCTCTGTAAGCCGGGCAATGCTTCCTCACACAAACGAACATGTTGTCAGTATACTATCTTCCTTCGATCTGCGCTGTTGCCATGGCAACAATATGAAAATTAAATACAAGTTATAATTTTCAGCATGACAGATTGCAAAGCAGAGATATTTTTCCTATAATAAGTAAAATATGATGAACTCGGAGGCAGCCATGAGACTGATTACATTTGCCGGTCCGCCGTCGTCCGGCAAGACGTCTGTCATTATACAGACGATCCTGCATCTGAAAAAATCCGGTTTTTCCTCCGGGGTGGTAAAATTCGACTGTCTCACCTCGTTTGACCGGGAACGCTATCAGCAGCACGGCATTCCGGCCTGCGTCGGCTATGCCGGCAAAATATGTCCGGATCATTTCTTTGTCAGCAATATCGAGGAGGCCGTCGAATGGGGACAGGCCTCCGGGTTTGATTTCCTTTTTACAGAGAGCGCCGGCCTGTGCAACCGCTGTTCTCCGTACATACGCGCGGTCCCGGCCGTCTGCGTCATCGACAGCCTGGCCGGTATTCAAACACCGAAAAAAGTCGGACCCATGCTGAAGTCAGCCGACGTCGCGGTCATCACCAAAAGTGATATTGTCTCTCAGGCGGAACGCGAGGTGTTTGCTTTCAACATCTCGCAGGTCAATCCGAACGCCCGCGTCCTGTTTGTAAACGGCATTACCGGACAGGGGATACTGCCGCTTGCGGGCTATATCCGGCAGACCGCGGAGACCGACACCGTCCGGGACATGAAGCTGCGCTTTACCACACCATCCTCCATCTGCTCCTACTGCACAGGGGAGACGAGAATCGGGGAATCACACCAGCTCGGAACCATGAAAAAAATGGAGTTTTATTAAAGGAGATATGCATGAGCAACCGCATTCAGAAGCCGCCTGAAAACATGACCCTTGCAGAGCTGCTGCAGACATGGCCCATACTCCGTGATTTCTTTGAAAATCTGCGTCTTTCCTCCCTTGAGCTTTCTCTTCCGCCAGAGGACGCCATCCTGGGTCTTCACCCGGATATGCTTGCCGATTTTGAGCTGACCCCGATGGAAGTGTATGATCAGTTTCTGCTGTTCTTCGATCACTTTACCACATCGGATAAAGGCATCGCAGACATTCAGACGCTGACACTCATCGGCGGGAACGACAAATCCGACTGTCCGGAAGAATGCCGGCTGGAGGTTTCCCCGGGCGAGGTCATCAGCATCGTGGGACCTACCGGCTCCGGAAAAAGCCGTCTTCTGGAGGATATCGAATGTCTGGCACAGGGAGACACACCCACAGGGCGCCGCATTCTGCTGAACCACGCGCCGGTCCCGGATGAAATCCGGTTCGGAACACAGCACAGGCTGGTCGCTCAGCTGACGCAGAATATGAATTTCGTCATGGATCTGACAGTGCGCGATTTTCTGGAAATGCACGCGCGCTGCCGCCTCCGTCCTGACACGAAAGAACAGATCGACGCCTGTTTTGACTGTGCCATCCGGCTGTCCGGAGAACCGTTTGACCTCGACACGAAAGTAACACAGCTGAGCGGCGGACAGTCCCGGGCTCTGATGATTGCTGACACAGCCTGCATCAGCAATTCTCCGATCATCCTGGTGGATGAGATTGAAAATGCCGGCATCAACCGGCATGAAGCGATCCGTCTGCTGGCAAAGGAAGGGAGGATCGTGTTTCTCTCCACCCATGATCCGGTACTCGCCCTGAATGCCTCCCGGCGCATCGTCATCAAAAACGGAGGTATCTCCGGCATTTTACGCACGACAGAAGAGGAACGCGCCGGTCTGGCTATCATTGAGCAGATGGACACAGTCCTTTACTGCGTCAGGGACGACCTGCGCAGAGGTGAGCGCATTACCGTAAGGGACATGCATATACAGTAAGGAACGGCCCGCCAAAGGGCGGCGGAATGGAGATTATTATGTGGAAGTTATATGACGAACTCATCGAAAACATTCCCGGGAACATATGCGCGAAAGACGTGCGCATCGGATCCTCCTGGGGATACGTATCCTGTGAAGATAACTGCGGCATCGGCGTCATGTATCCCATTGACAGCCGGATGCCCCGTTTCAAAACAGACTGGACCGGAAAGCCGCTCAAAGATATCGCCTGCTGCGCCAAATCATGGAACATGATCGAGGCGTCTGTCGGCATAGCGGCCATCAACTGCTACTATAATTCCATGGAACAGGCCATTCAGAACGGCATCCGCATTCCGACCGCCCGCTCCGGAGAGGATCGCATGAACGATCCTTTTATCAGTTATCAGAAACGGGTCCGGAATAAAAATGTCGCCGTCGTCGGCCACTTTCCCTATCTCGAAACCCTGATCGAACCCATCTGCAATCTCTCCATACTGGAGCTGGATCCACAAAAGGGAGACTATCCGATCTCCGCATGTGAATATCTGATTCCGGATGCCGACTATGTATTTCTCACCTGCGGGACATTGACCGACAAAAGGCTTCCGCGGCTGCTGGAGCTGTCAAAAAATGCCTGGACTGTCCTGGTCGGCCCCGCCACACCGCTCACACCGCTGCTTTTTTCTCACGGCGTGGACGATATGTCCGGCTTCGTCTTCCGTGACCTGAATCAGGCAGACCGTATCCTGACCGGAGGACAGTTCGGCTCCATGTACACCACCGGCTACAAGGTCTATCTGTCGCGTTCGGACAATTGAACTGAAAGCAGAAACCATCGTCTGTGTCAGTCATTTCAGCAGCCGGAAGCTGTTCTGGTAATAATCCAGAATCCCATCCTCCTTCATTTTTGCCAGTTCTTTCGAAAGAGCAGAACGATTGACACAGAGAAAATTAGCCATCTCCTCCCTGTTGTACGGAATGGTAAAAGAATTCTTTTTGTATACTCTTTTTTTATCACTGAGGTAGAGATAAATCCGTCTCCGCAGGCTTTTCTCCGACAGGATGTTCAGCCGCATATTGATCCTCAGATTCTCCTGTGTGAGAATAATCGTTATATTTGTCACGAGACGAACCCTCAGATTTTCATCAATATGCCCCTCCTTGATCACATCATTAAGAGGAATCCGGAAAAACTCCACATCAGTCACAGCTGTATAAAAATAATCGCTGGCGTGTCCGACCTTGTAGGCAGTGTCAATCCCAATCGTGTTCCTTCTGCTCAGCTTATTGACCAGGAAAAACTCTCCGTTCACAAGCAGCCGGCTGACCTCCACCTCTCCGGATATGATCAGGCCGACATATCTGATCATATCCCCCTCGGAAAGAATCGTCTCTCCCCGCAGAAATCTCTTCTCAGGAGCCTCCGTGATATGTTCGCAAAGATTTCGAAAATCTTCCTGACTGAAACCAATAAATATCTTCGATCCCAGAATAAAATTCTCTGTCTCCGTGTCAAACATATCTCCGTCACCTCCTGCCATAAAATGAACTCTTTTCGTATGCAATTGTTCTTATTGTAGCAGAATAATAATTTATTGTATATTTCCTTTTTCGCATTAACTTATTCAGGAAACGACTTGTATGCTTTAATTGCTGTAGATACTCCTTCTTTACTACGACGTGGCTTTTAAAGTCTGTGATTTGCGTATCAGGCAATGCAGGATATAGATATTACTCTGTCAGAACCCTGCACTGCTTCAGGCAAAACGCAATTCCGTAATGCCGGATATTTTTCAGCGAACGCTGACTGAAATACTGATCATATCGGAGCCTGTTCATTTGATTCAGCGCTTCCCGCGCATCTGCTGTCAGATCCTCATTGTGCTTCGAATACTTTACCTCTATCACATATGCTTCTTTCCTGCGCAGGTCAAACGCGGTTATATCCGCCCTGCCATTGCCTGCCTCACGCTCGGATCTGATCTCCCAGCCTCTTCTGGTGCTAAGCATCCCGAGCAGCAGACCGTGATAAAAGGTTTCCTTATCCTCATAATTTCCGCCGTCCAGATAACTGACAGACTCGCCAAGGCAGTAATTCAGGCAGTCCTCCAGAGTCTCAGCGTTTCCGGACGTAAAGGCCATAAAGAATTCTTCCAGCCCGTCCCCGTCATCAAGGACCTTTGCAGAAAACCAGGCATCAATCTTCGTTATGAAAATATTTTTTACTTCACGGTTCGGAATGCACAGGTCATAGCTCCCGTCCTCATATCGTGCCCGGTGTGTCAGATAACCCGATGTATACAGAACACCCCATATGTTCTCCGGCTGATCCATCATATCCCTGTATGTCAGATCCGGTGCCAGCTTTCTGCGGACAACCCGTCCTTCTATCAAAGCGCCGATCTGGTCGCGGGTTATGCTGTCAGCCTGTTCAGCGAACTGCCGGATTATATCCGTCCCACCGGAATTTACCCAAAAATTCTGCGGAATACGATCCGATGTGTTCAAAAGCTGGCTGCACCAGTTGATAACATCCCAGGGACAATATACATCCTGCTGCCCGAATCGGTATCCGTCATACCACTCCCGGGTGGCGTCATAGTATTCAGCCAGGCCGAGATCACCCAGCATCTGAACCATTTCCGCATCAGTAAAACCAAACCACTCATCAAACTGCTCGTCGCTGATCGAATGAATGACAGGATTATTCAGATCCGAGAAAATACTTTCCTTCGAGATCCTCATACATCCGGTCATAACACTGAAAAATAAAGAATCATTTGATTTTAAGGCATAACCGAAAATCTGGCGTATGAGCGCAACCATATCATCATAATAGTGATTTTCATATGCTTTTTGCAGCGGCGCGTCATATTCATCAATCAGGATTATAACTTTTTTGCCATAATGCTTATAAAGCATTCTTGACATCAATCTCAGCCCTTCCTGCTGATTTCCTTTTCCCTCGCTCAGATCAAATATCTTTTTTTTATCACGGGCATTCAGCTTCCCGCTTTCCTGCAAATGATCCAGCTGTTCTGCTGCCTCAGCAACAGAACTCCACAATTGCTGCCGTGCCTCTTCAAACGAAACGCCGCTCACCTGCTTCAGAGATATTGAAATCACAGGGTACTGCCCCATGTATTCCTCACACAGCCGTGTATCCTTTGAAACTGCCAGTCCATCGAACAGGCTCCTGTCTGTACCAATCTCAAAAAAACATCTGAGCATGCTCATATTTATGCTTTTGCCAAAACGGCGCGGGCGCGTGAAGAGATTCACCTTGCCCCAATTATCCAGCAATTCCTTTATCATGCCTGTCTTATCAACGTAATAAAATCCCTGATTAATAATCTCGGCAAAATTCTCTATCCCAATCGGCATTCTCAGTTTTCCCACTCCGCCCACCTCAAATCTTACATCTGTACACGATCATTCTGTTTTACTGGTATATTACCAAAAAGCCGCCCACTTAGCAACCCCGGCCTATATCATCATCTGTCATAAACTATTCTGCATGTTACTTTTTTTGATTTTCTGTTAGCCCACCCTCTGAGTAGTAATTATCCTGCTGAAAAAAGGTCTGCCGCACGAATCACATCGTGCGGCAGACCCGTCCTTCTCCAGAAAACATCCCGAAGAAATCTGTTTTCCTACATGTTTTTTATGCCCTTACATGCTTTTAAATTGTGTTCACAAGTCGTCTGCCTGTGTCTATTCAACGCTCAGTGTCACCGCGTTGCTCACTGCCATGTTCCCGTCCTCATCCGTGATCACGCATCGGTACTGCTGGCCGTCGCGTGCGTCCGTGATGGGTACGGAGAGTGTCGCCGTCGCGGCTCCGGTCATGCTGGAATCCCTCCAGGTCGAGGCACCGGCATTCAGG
Source organism: Clostridiales bacterium (assembly GCA_021201535.1). Classification (GTDB taxonomy): domain Bacteria; phylum Bacillota; class Clostridia; order Lachnospirales; family Lachnospiraceae; genus Eubacterium_I. The sequence goes on from JAJQEU010000004.1 coordinate 7,055, forward strand.
TACTGCCACTGGTAAGTAAGACCGTTGCCTGTCGCTTCCACGGTAAAGGTGGCTGTATCCCCTGCTGCGCCCGCACAGTCGGACGGCTGCGCGGTAATCACGATGCTGCCCGCGGACGGCAGGCTCAGGGTCGCCGCCTCGCTGATGACGCTGTTCCCGTTCTCGTCCGTCACGATGCAGCGGTACT
>JAJQEU010000007.1 GCA_021201535.1 Clostridiales bacterium
AAAAGTATGAATCCGCAAGTGCTAATTATTCAGAATCATTTTTGCCGAAATTTTTTATGATATTTTTCAAAAAACATTTGACAAACAGGTAAAAATGATGTAGAGTATGACTTGTGTTCAGCACACATGCGCGAGTGGCTCAGTTGGTGGAGCGCGACCTTGCCAAGGTCGAGGCCGCGGGTTCGAGTCCCGTCTCGCGCTCTCAAAAAAGTCAATAAAATCAAGGGTTTCTGGCATTTTGCGTTGACTACCTTTGACTACCTGTTGACTACTTAACAAGCGCTAATTTCTGTTGGAATTCAGGGATAGCGCTTATTATTTTCTCTTTTTCGGCAAGCTTCTGGCGGTTCCGGTTGTAAAACTGGTTGCTGATCAGGATGCTCGTATGGCCCATCTGGTCGATGATCAATTTCTCGCTGACTTTATAATCAGATAAGATTGAACAGTATGTTTTCCGGATCTTGTGCGGCGACCGCGGCAGGATCCCCACTTCCTTGCAGACCCTGTACATCCGGTGCCTCATGCAGTTCGTGTTCAGGCGGCTTCCATCTTCACGGACCATGATATACTCGCTTTCAATGCCTGCGTTGAGGTTCCTGAACGCGTCATAAATCCACTGGTACGCCTGCGGTATGACAACGGCACGCCATCCGGCCTGCGTCTTGGGGAAGTCCTTTATCGCGCATTTGTACGGGCCGTCGCCCTCCTTATAGCGCGTCTCTGTCCGCCGGATGTAGATCACGTCCGGTTTAAAGCACTCCCATTTCAGTGCCACCAGCTCGCCGACGCGGATACCGGTCATGAACATCAGCAGGATTCCCAGGTTCCAGATATCGGCATGCCGGATCAGGTACCTCACCATCAGGTCGGTCTCCCGCTCGTCAAACACTTCCTCGTAGTCCTCTTTCACGACTTTGCGGAATTCCGTTTCCGACACGTCCGCTTCTTCAAATACCTCGTCCGGCGAAAAACTGATCAGCTTCCTGCGCTTCGCCCGAAGGAGCAGCCCCTTTGTGACGCCTTTAAGGTTTGCATACCCTTTCGCCGTCAGGTCAAATTCCGGAATCTGTTCTTCCAGGAACTCGATGAAATCCTCCATCGACAGCGATTTGATCTTACGCTCTCCGAACATCCGGAAATGCCGGTTGAAGATCTGTTTGTTCCGGGTGTGCGTAGCCGGGGAAATCTTTTTCAATTCCAGCCGCCTGTCATTCCACTCCGTGAACACTTCCTGGATCGTTGGATTTTCCGTTTTGTCCTTCCAATACTCAACTATCACGTTTTCAATTTCTTCTTTTGTTGCCCGCTTTCTAAATACTCGTCCTTTCTTTTCATCTGGCAAATATGTATACCATTTGCCATCTTTACCCTCATACACTTTGTAAGGGTGTTTTTCTAATAGTTCTTTTCTCTGTCTCAAATCTATACATTCCTGTATATGTGACAGGTCAATCATACCGTTTTCTACAGCATATTTCAACATCTCATCCATAATTTTTCAGGGAGCCAGGATATCCTTTTACGCTGGCCAGCGGCTCCGACTCCCTTCTATCATGTAAAATATTTATTTCTTGTCAGACTAGAAGCACAATATTCAAGCACTCCTTCTGATCCACTCATCATATTCGTCCTTCAGGTCTTTTTCTCTGATAAACTGCACAGCATTCTCCCACAGTCTGTCATACTGCCAGGATTCCTCCTGCAAACAGGCACACTGCATATCAAGCTCTTTTATTTCCTCTTTAAGGTCCTGAAGGATTTCCAAAATCACATCTATCTTTTCTATCCCGAATTTGCTATGCCACTTGTATTCGCTTTGCATCTGTACATTCCTCCTGTAAAAATTTGAAAAGCCTCATATCGTTATACTTGTATCTCTTCCACCTGGATATTTATGCCAGGAACCTCTGCCCAGCGTTTCTCCACATGCTCCCGGACAATCTGGGCATCATCTTTCCAAAAGCCCGCTGTAGTCATACAGTCTTTTAACAGCTTCTGCAGATTGTCCGTGTCAGGCCTCGTAACCCGGTATTCTCCATCTTTGTGCCTGCCCCTCGGAAAATGCCAGCATACTGACAGTTCTACCGGACCTGTCATTGCTTCCGGCGGCCTATTGGTAATCAGTGCTTCTGTAAGCTGCCGCCGTGCGGCTTTGATCCTCGCTGTGTCATAAAAGACCGGCCTGCCATTCACAACCCTGACCTTATGTTCCTGCGCCGTCACCGTCGGCGGCACCATCGCCATAAAAAATTCCAACCTCATCACTTTACTCCTGAGCATTTTGTCTTTTCATTCCTCTTACCATACAGGGAAAAAGGCGTAAACCTACGCCTTTTCTCCTGTAATGGTAAGAGAAAAAGAAATATCTATATAAGCCTATTCCCCTTCCGGGGGCTGTTTCTTATGCTTACAAATAACTATACTGTGGTCGATTTCATAATCCTGTTTGTACTCTCTGACGTGTGTACGGACCGTTTTTTCTGTGAGCCCCATAAACTCTGCCAAATCCGACACTCTTACCGCCCCATTCTTTGCCAATGCATCATATGCCTGGTCAAGATTCTCCCTGCGCTCTTTCGGGGACGATCGTTTTGGGCTTTTCTGCAGATTCGCACCGCTGCTCCCTTCTGTCGGACATTGTTCCAATTTCCCGGCCGTATCCAAATAATGCACAGGACAGTCAAAAAAGAAATTGACCGGTTTGAAATCTGCAAACTCCCGGAGACTCCCCTCCAGACGCCATGCACTTGGCCCCTGATCTGTTTCGCCTGGATATGCCAGCTTGATAATATCCAGGACAGCATCTGGGTCTCGCGCGAACACTCCACTGCCGCTGCTTCTGTCAATGGCCTTCTTATTCGACTGGCTCCCCTTGGAATGATGGTGACAATAAACTACCGCACACCCGACTGTATTACAAATTCTGTCAAATTGATTGCAAAAGTAACTCATATCTGACGCACAGTTCTCATCGCCGGTTAGCACTTTATAAATCGGATCAATTATTACTAACCCATAATTTTTTGCTTTGATTCTTTTAATGATTATCGGCACAAGTTCATCAAGCGGTTTTGCATGGCCTCTCAGATTCCAGAAATCGATATCTCGGATATGCTCTGTCTCATAATTCAACGCATCATAAATCTTGAAAAACCGACAAATGCAACTATCTTTGTCAATCTCCAAATTAACATAAAGCACTCTGCTTTGACGACAACGGAAACCTAACCAGTCTTTACCTTCTGCCACCGCAATGGCTAATTCATGAAGCAAATACGATTTTCCTGCTTTACTTGGACCCGATATTAAAAGTTTGTGGGATCTACGGAGAATCCCCTCAATAAGCGCTTCCGGCAACTCCGGTATTCTCCCCTTATAATCAGCCAGACACTCAATGGGCGGCAAATCCAGATCATCCTCTTCCCCGGAAGATATCGCTTCTTCAGGAATCGGCTCTTCCATGACCGTCTGATTTTCATGCACAGGAGATACGTCCAGTTCGGGAACGACGGGTTCTGCGCCCAGGCCATTTGATACATAAGCCTCCCATTCCGCCCAGGACTTCTTTCCCATGTCTGTGGCGACCAGATACTGCCGCCTCCCGTTCCTTGTCACGCCCGGCAGCCGTGAAAGCCTGGAAGGATTCTTATTCTGCTGGTCAATCTCAACACCACGCTCCGACAGAACCGCATACAGCCGCTCTACCCTCTTGTAATACTCCGCCTCATCCGCGGCATCCACCCTGACAATTGCGTGAAGGCTTTTTCCTCCGCTGTGAACCAGACAGGCTATCGGAAGCTCTAAAGCCGTATATGCAGCATACTGTTCCTCTACAGAGATCGTATCGCACTCGACAAGAGCATAGTCGAATCTGGTAATATGTCTGTCCGATAAGCCTTTCTCACCAGCCTCCTTGTCCGGCGGAAAGCCATCTACCGGGTTAAAGCGGATCCAGGCACCGGCTTTCTCCTGCCAGTCGCCAAACACAGCCCCGGGATCATCCGGATACTTTTCAAGCTGTGAGACCAGCTCCCCGGCTGTACGGTCGTAACATCCTACCTTCGGCTTCCAGCTGCCGTCCATATCCTTCCAAACATCAGATGTGACATAAGATACATGATCCGACGGGTCAAATAATGTCTGCAGGTACCGCATCGCCTCCCCGGATCCCTGCAGATCCTCTGGCGGGGCAGGCATCTTTACAGCGGGAAAAGCCGCCGGTTTTCTGCTCCTCTCAGGCAGGACAGGAGCCGTAGGAAGCGTCTGGTTCCGATTACTGTCCGAAGCCTGTGCCGGCATATCCACCGTGATCTTATCGTCCCAATCCATTGCTCCATTATCAAGATACTTCCAGCCGCGCTCCTGCGCCATCTGGATGACCGTCGCAGCCGTGACCGGGTTTGAGGAACCGCGGAAAGACTCCCATTTTTTCTGGCACTCACCAAAGTGATAGCGGCTGTCATTTCTGCTCCAGTTATCCCATGTGTCACACCCCAATCCGGCCTCTTTGAGTGCCATCCCTACCTGTCTCCATTCATCGTAACTGCAGGCTGCAACATCAATGTGATTTAACGCGTCCATGATCGTCTCTGCTTTAATCATGCGTATATCCTTTCTTTTGTGATAATCCATCTAAAGTTACATTCAGCGGGCAGAGGGAAGACGGGGATGATGCCCCGCCTTCCCTTCTCGCCGCGGTTTAAAACGGCAGTTCCTCGCCCTCATCGACCGTCAAAAAGTCTTCCTCAGCGGTGTTTGTCGGCTCATCCTGCTTAAAATTACGCTCGTCATAGTCATAAAACTTCGTGCACTCGTTAACCTTGTGCTCTTTGCCATCCCTGCCGGTAAATGCCTTAGGCTTAAAATGCCCATAGCCTCTGGCGCCTTTCACAGCCTGCCAGTCCATATCTGTCTGCTCACCCTTACGCTTCGCGCCGATGCAGCGGAAAAACGCTGCCAGGCGCCACTCAACACTCGTATGAAGAATCAGGTCACATTTTACGTTGACCGTTTTCCCCGGCTCAGGCTCTACGCATAATGTAAGCTCAGCCCTATTGCAGGGCGGCAGCTTCCCTGTACCCGAGGTGCGCCCCCGACGCATCTCGGTCACAGTAAAGGGATAATCCCCCTCATCCAACAGGTTATACATACTACGATTGCCATCGTTGATCGGGTCGCCCCAGTCAAGGCAGCCAGACATCCCTTCCAAATTACGACTACGCATTATTTACTTCCTCCTTTGCGGTATTGTGGATCATATCTACGATCTGGCCCCAGTATTTAATGATCCAGCCATTGACAAACTTATCAGGGTAATCACTTACCGGTGTCTCCGCCGGGTAATGCCCCCTGGCAGCCACGACCTGCTGTATATCTGCCTCCGTGACAGCTGCTTCATCCATCAGCCGCCGGAGCTTGTCCCGGCAGGTCTCCTGCGGGGCTACTGTACGCTCCACCACATGCCTGATCGCGCTGTAATCCAGCGGCATCTCATCCGGCAGGCCGAAGCGGTTTTTTGCGTCCCAATACGAAGTATGCGTGGCATACATCACACGCTGGCCGCCCTGCGCCTTATTCTTGCCGTCCACATTAACAACCATTGTCTTGTAGTTGCAAAACAGCACCACGTCTGCCCACTCTTTGATCAGCGGCGCAACCTTCTTAGATGTCTTCAGCTCGTACTTGTCGAACGCTCCCATCTCGTCCGGAAGCTCAACTTTCCGCAGCTGCGAGTGCGCGATCACCACAACGTTGATACCTTTCTCGACGACCTTATTCAACAGATCCAGCAGCCGCCCGAACTCTTCCGCAGCATAGGTGTAACCTTTGCCGTACCCGGCACTCTCCAGGCCATCCCAGCGATTCTTCTCGCACAGCCATTCGGCCGCCATCTTCTCCGCCCAGTCTGCTGTATCCAAAACCAGCGTCTTGCAGATATCCGGGTGATCATTCACGTACTGGACCATATCCAGGACATCCTGCCAGCGCTTCGGCGCCTCAAACCGCGCAACATCTAACGCTTGCGTGCTGCCTTCCGTATCGATGAAAAGCGGAAACGGGAACTGCGCCGCGATCGTTGACTTGCCTACTCCTTCAATGCCGTAAATCACAACTTTGAGCGATGACTCCATAATACCTTTGATAATATTCATATAATCCTCCTATAAAACAAAATGATAAGTAATCTGACAATAAGTTCCTGGTTCTGTTATCAGAAATCCGCCTATGGTCCACGGATGCTGTCTTTTACACGCTTCGACAATCTCTACACCTCCTGCACGGTTTGGCTGTGAGTTAACCGGGTCTATACTTTTAAGGTGTATCCTGTCCCGCCCTAAAAAAAGGTCGATTTATCTAAAACATATACATTTGCAACAGAAAGCGGGAATATATTAGTGCATTATTACCACCAAAGCAAAATTTAAAATGTATTGGATTATTAAATATGCATATTTTTGTCTGATTATTTTTTTTGAAATTCATTAATTTTTACCAGCTTCCAAATTTGTGCCGCGCGCATATTCTTGCAAATTTTGATTTATCATGGGCAAATAACATGAAAAAGAGCTTGTTATCAACAGAAGGGTTTTTAAAGAATAACGATTAGTTAGCATCACTTCTTATGGTGACGGAACTTCTTTTTTGGCTTATATAGAAAATCAATTTTACTATCTTTCATCATCAGTCTTTCTGACTATTTCAAAGTACATACCATATCCATGCCAGGCATCCATCCCCCCGTGGTTATTTCAGACCCGTATGACAGACAGAACATAACCGAATCGCCCATTGGTTATCTTTAAGCCTTATATGCTTTTCTTCCCTTTACAGACAAGCAGGGATAAAAGGCGTTAAGCAACGCCTTTTTCCCTGCTTTCTGTAAAGGAAGGAAGAAATATCTATATATATAAGCCTATTTCTTCCCTGGGGAAATAGGGAGATTTTCCTTTTTCCCTCTGAGGAGGGAAGAAGGGAAAATTCCCTTTTTCCCTCAGGTCAGAGATCAGCAGTTTAAAGGTCTGAAATAACCAAATGATACTTCCGATACATTTGAGAATATGTCTGTTCTGCGTTGGAAATATCCCTTGTCATCTACGGCCTTGAGGCTGACGAATATGCCCTGACCGAGATCGCGACCGACGACGGCTACAAGATCCTCGGCGAGCAGGTCAGCATCGTGATCACGGCGACTGACCGC
>JAJQEU010000058.1 GCA_021201535.1 Clostridiales bacterium
AACAAAAAACAAAAAACTTCCTGTTTTTCACAGAAATTGTCATGTTTACGGGGATAGAGAAGTGATATACTTTCTATGATACAGCTGACGGGAACACTTCATCCGTATACGCGATAGCGGTACGCATAAGTGCCCGGACACAGATTGCGCAAAGAGGAGAGGGAACCCGTGAATGGAATTATAACAAAAACGGAAAGGAGAAGGTATTGATATGGCAGCGAGCAATGTGACGAAGGTACTCCACACCGGCATCAGCGTTTACAATATGCAGGAGTCGCTGGAGTGGTACAAAAAGAATCTCGGATTTGAACTGGTGAAGGACGACGGTTACTGTCCTCCGCTGAAAGCGAAGATCTGTTTTATCGAGAAGGACGGCTATCAGATTGAGTTGTTCGAATATGACGAGCCGAAACAGATCCCGGAGGATCGCCTGACACCGAACACGGATCTTCAGACTGTCGGTACGAAGCATGTGGCGTTCGCGACGGACGACATGGATGCGCTGAAGGAAGGTTTTGTGGCAAACGGCGTGGACATTGCGCATGAGGTTCGCATGGGCGACGACGCGGTTATGTTCATCCGCGACTGCAACGGTGTGCTGATTGAACTGATCCAGCAGCCGAAGTAAGGAAAAACACCTTTTATAAAGCCATAGGAAAAGCTTCCGGTATTGTTGTGTTCCGGAAGCTTTTTCTGTTTGTTTTTTCTCCGACATTTTCATATGAAAAAAATTCAGATAAATGATTCTTGTGCATTTGTGCCGGATTTCCCTGCAATCCGCTTTTTTCGAAATTCCATGGGGCTCATGGCGTAAGTTTGTTTGAAGGCGTCCACGAAGGTTCGGGTATTATTATATCCTACCATCTCACTGATCTCATATACCATGAAATCCGTCTCCATCAGGAGATCCTGTGCTTTCTGCATCCGTATTTCGGTCAGATAAGCCTTATAATTTTTCCCGGTTTCGCGCTTGAACATATGGCTGAAATAGTTGACGCTCACGCAGGCGATGTCGGACAGCTCTTTGATGGTCAGATTTTCCATGTAGTTTTCTTCCATATACATTTTAACCTTCTCAATCACGGTCTTGCCTGCCGGGCGCTCTGTTTTGTACACCTGCGGCAGAAGCTCCGCGAAATGCTGTCGGATACAGTCCTTCAGTTCATTCAGCGTGGTCACACGGAATACCTTGTCCTGCAGATGGTTCTGCATGCTGAAGAAATCTCCATCCAGCAGGTGGTAGCGGAACAGGCGGGAGACCAGGACGCCGGTGTAATCCATGGTGCGCATGGAAACGGCGCGCCAGTTCCCGTAGTGGATGGAACCGATCAGATCCACCACGTCGATGATCCGGTCAAGCGCCTTTGTGTCCCGGGACAGGATGGAACGAAAGGCCTTTTCCACATAATCGTAATATTCATCGGGGGAAATGGTGAAATCCTTGTGGATATTCTGAAACGTGATCACCCGGTTCGGTTCAAAGAAATGCAGGTCAAACGCGTACTGAGATGTTTTGTAAGAGTTTTTCAGCTGGCTGAGCTGATCCGTATGCAGGCCGACACCGATGCAGAGGCGGATACCGTATTCCTGTTCGATCCGCTCTGTGACCGGGAGCAGATAATATTCCGGAAAATCATCCGCATGGCTTTTTGGAAAAATACCCATCATCTGTGAGTGGTTCACCCCTCGGCACAGCTCAAAACCGATGTTTTCACGGCGGAAGAACGCGGCAATCCGATCATGGACAGAGGAACAGAGCTGATAATACTGCTGAAAGGAACTGGAACGCTGTTGTCATGCGGACCATGCACTTTACCGGGGATCTCGGTGCAAAGCTGAACCAGTACAAACTTCTTGATATAGATTTTTAAAAAATGCAGGATGAACTTCAGAGAAAAGTGGAGGCACAGTTTACCATGTCCGCTCTGAAGAAATGTATCCATAATCACTACGAAGATCTGCTGAACCGGATTTATGAGAAGGGAAAATCAGAGGAGAAGGTACTGATCGAGGATGTAAAAAAATACATCCGCCAACATTATACCGAGGATCTCTCCATCAAAGAGCTGGCCGATGTGGCCTGCGTCAGCCAGAATTATTTCAGTGCCATGTTTAAAAAAGAGACCGGGCAGAATTATAAGGCATATCTGACGTCCCTGCGCATGGAGGAGGCGCTGCGGCTGCTCCGGGAGACGGACGACAAGACGTACGAGATTGCGGAACAGGTGGGATACAATAACGTGCGTCGTTTTGTGGACGCTTTTAAGCAGATTTATTCCGTCAGTCCGATGGAGTACCGGAAGGGGCTGCGGGAAAAATGAGCTGGTGATTACATTAATACCCCCATGCGCTACTGTCGCAGCGCGCCAACATCTATGAAAGTCGATGACTCCGCACTTCGTGCTCCCGTCATCGCCGCCGGTACAAGGTGAATTGCCGCATAGCGGCAAGAGAGGGCGGCCTGGGCCGTTCGCAATCCGCGCTATCGCGCTACTTGCTCATACCGTCTTGGTCGTCGAATATCCAGCCATCTGGCCATGCAAGCATGCCCATCTGTCTGTCTATTCACGACACTTTCATAGAAAAAGTTCAGAGTTGACTCGTTGGGGCAGGGGAAATGTCAGATTTCCCATCTGCCTGATGCCCCGCAGGGCAGTACGAGTCCGCTTGTCGATACCGAAAGACCGATTTCTTCCGCGGTTATCCGGCCGCCACATATTCTCATCTCCGTGCCGAGCAGGTAGGCGAGCACGGCGGGCTGCAGCCCGGTCGTATAAGAATTAATAAGGAAGAAAAGCGGCTGCTCCGATAAAATCTGCGTGCAAAGCTTTACCAGAGGATGGATGGCGTCCTCAATCTTCCAGATTTCTCCTTTGGGTCCCCTCCCATAGGAGGGGGGATCCATGATGATGGCATCGTATGTATTCCCGCGCCGGATCTCCCGTTCCACGAACTTCACACAGTCGTCCACCAGCCAGCGGATCGGCGCATCGGCCAGACCGGAGACGGCGGCATTTTCCTTTGCCCACTGTACCATGCCCTTTGACGCGTCCACATGCGTGACGTGCGCGCCGGCAGCTGCCGCGGCGAGGGTGGCCCCGCCGGTGTAGGCGAAGAGGTTCAGAACTCTGACCGGCCGTCCGGCCTGTCCGATCTTCCCGGAGAACCAGTCCCAGTTGACGGCCTGCTCCGGAAAGAGACCCGTGTGTTTAAAACGGAACGGTTTCAGATGAAAGGTAAGATCGAGCTTCGGATAACGGATGGACCACTGCTCGGGCAGATCAAAAAACTCCCACTCGCCGCCGCCTCTGCTGCTGCGGTGGTAATGTGCATTTCGGTTTTTCCAGCCGGGATGAGTCTTCGGAGTGTCCCAGATGACCTGGGGGTCAGGCCGCACCAGCGTATACTGCCCCCAGCGTTCCAGTTTTTCTCCGCTTGAACAATCGATGACTTCGTAATCTTTCCAGTTGTCTGCAATCCACATATGTCGAACCAGCCTTTTTCATGTATGAACTCTATCATGTAACCTGTTGTACCTGTATCATAAGGGCAAATGCGTTTGCCCCGGACATTCCTGTCATTGGAAAATATCAAGCGGAATCAGATCGACCAGCGCCTGTTGCCCGGCATCCGATAAATGGGCGCCGTCGAGTGTATACTCGCTCTTCAGTGTGGTGCAGGCTTCATCTTCGCACAGACTGTCCAGTTCGATGTAGCCATCCGCCGGATTATCTTCACTCCGGATCCATTCGTTCAGTTCCACGCGCATGGCGTCCAGTTCCTCGGACCACTGAATATCATCTGTGCCTGAAATGTTGCGGGTATATCCATTCCAGGCCGTGCGGGTAAACAGATAAACCCGGATGCCGCGTTCATGGGCAGCCTCAATCAATTCCTTATAAGCGGCAATCATTTCTTCTGTGGTGGTTTCCGGGGCAATCCCCTTCATACTTTCGCAATTCGGATGAATTATATCATTCATGCCGACTTTTATCAGGATCACGGACACCCCGCTTTGATTCAGGGCATCCCGTTCGAAGCGATTTAACATGGATTCTCCGTAAATCATGCCGAGCGTCCCTGCTCCGTCCGCGACCAGACGGTTTCCTTTGATCGCCTGCTGGAGCACCCCGGTATTCGTAATGCCCGCATTCTGCAGCTTATCTGACAGAAGATATGGAATGTCATTGGCCAGAGTGGAATCACCGATGACTACGACGGAGGACGCTTCCGGATTGTCCACCTCCACGGAGGTCAGCATCGGAATCACCTGATAGTCTCCGACATCCATGGATGCGGACAATTCCAGACCCGCAGACATATACTGATTCGTGTCATTGCCGCCGGAGACATATGTTTTTCCGCCAATGAGTCCGAATGTCTTCATATTGCGGCTGTCTTTCAGCCAGGAGCTGATGGTTATGGATTCATTCGCCGCCACCTCCAGAGGAATCGCGTCCGAAGTCACGGTTTCCCCTGCGGGAATGGTCACGGACTGACATCCGTCGAATGTGACGGTACACCGCGTTGTCAGCACGATGGATCGGTCGGAGTATGTGGATGTCTTTGCTGCGGTCACCGCGTTGACGGTCAGCGGGCCGGTGCCGTATTCATTCGACAGCGTGATACGGATGCTGTCGCCGGACAGTGTAGTCCGGACAACGGTGCGGAAAGTGAGATTGCTCACGCTCAGTTTGCCTTCCAGGCTGGTGAGAGACAGCATTTTTGAAAAATTTACTTCCACGGGACTGGTGCTCCAGGCGCCGACCCAGCTGTAATCCGCGGAGATGGCAGTATTGTTACAGGAATGGCTGCCGGAATAAGGATAGACGAAGGCAGCCCGGGCCGGAGCGGCCATAAGAAGCATTGCTGCACATGCGCATAAAAGTACGGATAAAAAGCGTTTCATTTTTTTCATAAGAATCTCCCCCTGCGAAGTTATATTTTTTATTTTAGACAAATTTTGCTGAAATGGCAAGAAAAACGTCGTTCTTCTGTCATTTGATCATATCAGAAATTGAATTCGTTGATTTTTAAAAAATTACATACAATGAAATTCACGAAAATGCCGGGATACAGGATTGTACTAAAAAAAATACAATGGTTTTTTCAAAAATTTGTCTTTAAAGAAAAAAATCGCTTGCAATCCGACGCACAATCCCTTATACTTGTTCATGCTGTGACATTGATAGCTGAGAAGCGTGAGGTTGCTGCCTTCGTGGCAGGTTTTCCGTGGAGCGAATGTCAAGTTAGGAAACTGACGACAAGTCACTGTACGAAAGGAAGCCGAGAGGCCGAATGCCGTGTGGGAACGAGATGAAACACACGGGGGAGTGTACAGTCACCGCTTGTCGTACTGAATCAAAAGTGCGAAAAGGAGGCGACTTTTTTTATGGCAAATCAGGTCATGAGAATCATTCTGAAAGCGTATGATCACGAGATGGTGGATGCATCCGCGAAGAAAATCATCGAAACTGTCAGGAAAAACGGATCCCAGGTGAGCGGACCGGTACCCCTTCCTACGAAAAAGGAAGTAGTAACGATCATCAGAGCTGTCCACAAGTACAAGGATTCCCGTGAACAGTTCGAGCAGAGGACCCACAAGAGACTCATCGACATCATTGCACCGACCCAGAAGACGGTCGACGCGCTGAGCAGGCTGGAGATGCCCGCAGGCGTAAGCATTGATATAAAGATGAAATAGCAATGAGCCGTGCAAAAACGACGGAAGAAAATGAGACTGCTTGCAGGCTGCATTTTCAGACGACGTTTTTATAGGGCGAATGCCCGACAGCGAAGAAGCGAAGCTTCTGAGCTGAAATGGCGAATTGCTAAGTAATGGAAGCAATCCTGCTTCTAGAATGAGCGCGCGAGCGCTCCGCTGTAGGAAAAACAGGAGGTAAAAAGAATGAAGAAAGCTATTTTAGCTACAAAGCTCGGAATGACACAGATTTTTGATCCGAACGGTGTGTTGATTCCGGTTACCGTGCTGCAGGCCGGTCCGTGCTATGTGACACAGATCAAGACGATCGATAACGACGGATACAGTGCCGTGCAGGTGGGATTTGTTGACAAGAAGGAAAAGGTTGTCAGCAGGGATGCCCAGGGGAAAAAAGAGATCCGGCACAGACACGGCGTGAACAAGCCCCAGAAAGGCCACTTTGAGAAGGCCGGCGTCAGCAGCAAGAGATATGTGCGTGAGTTTAAGTTCGAGAACGCGGCGGATTACAATCTGGCAGATGAGATTAAGGCTGACATATTCGCCGAGGGAGATAAAATCGACGCGACCGCGGTTTCCAAGGGAAAAGGTTTTCAGGGAACGATTAAGAGATACGGACAGCACAGAGGCCCCATGACGCACGGTTCCAAGTTCCACCGCCATCAGGGTTCCAACGGTGCCTGCTCCTCGCCGAGCAAGGTGTTCAAGGGAAAAGGCATGCCGGGTCATATGGGTTCTGTAAAGGTTACGGTTCAGAATCTGGAAGTGGTCCGCGTGGATGCGGAGAACAATCTGCTTCTGATCAAAGGCTCCGTGCCCGGTCCCAGGAAATCTTTAGTGACAATCAGGGAAACCGTCAAGGCTTAACCGGATTTGAGAAAGGAGGACATACAGATGGCTAACGTATCTGTTTATAATATGGAAGGCAGTGAAGTCGGTTCCCTGGAGCTGAACGATGCTGTTTTCGGTGTAGAGATCAATGAGCACCTGGTGCACATGGCAGTTGTACAGCAGCTGGCAAACAAGCGGCAGGGAACACAGAGCGCGAAGACGCGTTCCGAGGTTCGCGGCGGCGGCAGAAAGCCCTGGAGACAGAAGGGAACCGGTCACGCGAGACAGGGTTCGACCAGATCCCCGCAGTGGACGGGCGGCGGCGTTGTGTTTGCGCCGAAACCGAGAGATTACTCTTTTAAGATCAATAAAAAGGAAAAGAGAGCTGCTTTAAAATCCGCGCTCACCAGCCGGGTACAGGATGAGAAGTTCGTTGTACTCGATGAGTTGAAGCTGGACGCAATCAAGACAAAAGATTTTGTAAAAGTGCTGAACAACCTGAAGGTTTCTAAAGCACTGGTCGTACTGGACGACAAGGATTTCATCATTGAGAAGTCCGCGGCGAATGTTCCGAATATCCGGACAGCTCTTGTGTCCACGATCAATGTATATGATATTCTGAAATATGATACCGTGATCACGACCAAAGCCGGCGTGGCAAAGATCGAGGAGGTGTATGCATAATGGCAAACGTACAGTATTATGACGTCATTCTCAAACCGGTAGTGACAGAGAAGTCCATGAATCTCATGAGTGAGAAGAAATACACCTTCCTGGTTCATCCGGATTCAAATAAGACGATGATCAAAGAAGCGGTCGAGAAGATGTTCGACGGCGTGAAGGTAGAGAAAGTCAGGACAATGAACTGCCCGGGCAAGACCAAGAGACGCGGTATGACCTACGGAAAGACAGCGAAGACCAAGAAGGCCATTGTCACGCTGACACCGGAGAGCGCGGATATCGAGCTTTTCGCAGGTCTGTAAGTCTTGTGAAAGCAACAGCATTATTTTGATATGAAAGGAGATTCATTATGGGAATCAAAACATATAACCCATATACACCTTCCAGAAGGCAGATGACGGGGTCCGATTTTTCCGAGATTACAAAGAAGACTCCCGAGAAGTCTCTCGTTGTTTCCATGCCGAAACATGCCGGAAGGAATAATCAGGGCAAGATCACGGTGAGACATCATGGCGGCGGCGCCAAGAAAAAATACAGAATCATCGATTTTAAGAGAAATAAAGACGGTATTCCGGCAAAGGTGATCGGCATCGAGTATGATCCGAACCGCACGGCCAATATCGCTCTGATTTGTTATGCAGACGGTCAGAAGGCCTACATCCTTGCTCCGCAGGGACTGACAGACGGTATGCAGGTGATGAACGGACCGGAAGCTGAGATCCATGTGGGCAACTGTCTTCCGCTGTCGAATATCCCGGTCGGTACGCAGGTACACAATGTAGAATTGCATCCGGGCAAGGGCGGACAGATGGTCCGCGCAGCGGGCATGAGCGCGCAGCTCATGGCGAAGGAAGGGAAATATGCTACGCTTCGTCTTCCCTCGGGTGAGATGAGAATGGTTCCGATCGACTGCCGCGCGACCGTCGGTGTGGTCGGAAACGCAGATCACAACCTGATCAACCTCGGCAAAGCGGGGCGGAAACGTCATATGGGCGTGCGGCCGACCGTCCGCGGTTCTGTCATGAACCCGAACGACCATCCGCATGGCGGCGGCGAGGGCAGATCCCCTGTCGGACGTCCGGGACCTGTTACCCCCTGGGGCAAGCCTGCGCTTGGCTTAAAGACCAGGAAGAAACACAAGCAGTCGAATAAATATATCGTAAGAAGAAGAGACGGCAGAGCGATCAAATAGGAGGTAAAAAATGTCACGTTCATTAAAAAAAGGACCGTTTGCAGACGAGAGTTTACTGAAAAAGATTGACGCAATGAACGCTTCCGGAGACAAGTCCGTCATCAGGACGTGGTCCCGCCGTTCCACAATCTTTCCGCAGATGGTCGGACATACAATCGCAGTTCATGACGGCAGAAAACACGTGCCTGTCTATATCACAGAGGACATGGTCGGACATAAGCTCGGTGAGTTCGTACCCACCAGGACCTACAGAGGCCATGGCAAAGATGAGAAGAAATCAAGAGTAAGGTAATTTAAAAGGAGGTACTATCCATGGCAAAAGGACACAGATCACAGATCAAACGTGAGAGAAATGCACAGAAGGATACCAGACCTTCCGCTAAGTTATCTTATGCGAGAATGTCGGTGACAAAGGCCTGCTTCGTACTGGATGCAATCCGCGGCAAGGACGTCAACACGGCGCTTGCCATCCTGATGTACAATCCGAGATACGCTTCCGGCGTGATCGAGAAATTATTAAAATCCGCGATTGCGAATGCGGAAAACAACCAGGGTCTCAGCGCAGAGAACCTTTATATCGAAGAGTGTTATGCGAACAAAGGCCCCACGATGAAGCGTGTTCGTCCGCGGGCACAGGGAAGAGCATACAGGATCGAGAAGAGAACGAGCCACATTACGATCGTTCTCAATGAAAGGTAGGAGGTTAAAGCATGGGACAGAAAGTAAATCCTCATGGACTGAGAGTCGGCATTATCAAAGACTGGAGTTCTAAATGGTATGCGGAAAAAGATTTTGCCGATTGTCTGGTAGAAGATTATAATATCCGGAAGTTTTTAAAGAAAAAATTATACAGCGCGGGCATTTCCAATATTGATATCGAGCGGGCGGCGGATCGCGTAAAGGTCGTTGTCTATACGGCAAAACCGGGCGTCGTGATCGGCAAGGGCGGTGCTGAGATCGAGAAAGTAAAAAAAGAACTTCAGAAATTAACAGACAAGAAGCTGATCGTTGATATCAAAGAGATCAAGCGTCCGGATAAGGATGCGCAGCTTGTGGCGGAGAACATCGCCGCTCAGCTTGAGAACCGTATTTCTTTCCGCCGCGCGATGAAATCCTGCATGGGCAGGGCAATGAAAGCGGGCGCGCTGGGCATCAAGGCTTGCGTAGCAGGACGTCTCGGCGGAGCCGATATGGCGCGTACCGAGTTTTACAGTGAAGGTACCATTCCGCTTCAGACACTGAGAGCGGATATTGATTATGGATTTGCAGAGGCAGATACCACTTACGGCAAGGTTGGCGTGAAGGTCTGGATCTACAAAGGTGAGATCCTTCCGAAAAAATCAGTGGAAGGGAGAGATAAATAATGTTAATGCCAAAGAGATCAAAGCATCGGAAACAGTTCCGGGGCAGTATGAAAGGAAAGGCTACAAAAGGCAATAAGATCACATACGGCGAGTATGGCATCGTTGCTCTGGAGCCCTGCTGGATCAAATCAAACCAGATCGAGGCAGCCCGTATCGCGATGACGCGTCATATGAAACGTGGCGGTAAAGTCTGGATTAAGATCTTCCCTGACAAACCGGTCACATCCCAGCCGGCTGAGACCCGAATGGGTAAAGGAAAAGGTTCGCTTGAATATTGGGTAGCTGTCGTGAAGCCGGGCCGTGTTCTTTTTGAGGTTGCCGGCGTGTCGGAAGAGGTTTCCCGTGAGGCGTTGCGCCTTGCCGTGCATAAACTGCCCTGCAAGTGCAAGATTGTTTCACGCGAAGAGTTAGAAGGCGGTGAATAGAATGAAATCTGCAAAATATTTAGAAGAATTAAGAACACAGAGCCCCGCTGAGTTAAACAACCAGCTGGTTGCTGCAAAAAAAGAGCTTTTCAATCTCAGATTCCAGAATGCGACCAATCAGCTTGAGAATACAGCGAGACTGAAAGAAGTGAAGAAGAATATTGCCAGAATCAAAACTGTGATCGCCGAGAAGGCTGAGTAGTTTCCGGCTGAGACCCTGAAAGGAGAATTCCCGTGGAAGAAAGAAATCTTAGGAAAACACGTGTCGGCAAAGTGGTGAGCGATAAGATGGATAAGACGATCGTAGTTGCTGTGGAATACAGAGTCAGACATCCGCTTTACGGCAAGATTGTGAAGAGAACCTATAAATTAAAAGCTCATGACGAGAACAATGCATGCGGTATTGGTGATAAGGTCAGAGTGATGGAGACCAGACCTCTTTCCAAAGAAAAGAGATGGAGACTGGTTGAGATTATGGAGAAGGCCAGATAAGAGGCCTGATTATTTGGAAGGAGGCTGCCAGTATGATTCAGCAGGAGAGCAGACTGAGAGTGGCTGATAACACAGGCGCAAAAGAGATCCTTTGCATTCGTGTTATGGGCGGTTCTACAAGAAGATATGCACACGTTGGTGATATAATCGTTGCTACGGTAAAAGATGCAACACCAGGCGGAGTTGTTAAAAAGGGTGATATTGTGAAGGCTGTCGTTGTCCGCACAAAGAGGGAGATCCGCCGCAAGGACGGTTCCTATATTCGTTTTGATGAGAACGCTGCCGTGATCATCAAGGATGACAAGACTCCGAGAGGAACCCGTATTTTTGGACCGGTTGCCAGAGAGCTTCGTGAGAAGCAGTTCATGAGAATCGTATCTCTCGCGCCGGAAGTATTATAGGAGGTAGCGGTTCATGCTTAAAATAAAAAAAGGTGATACCGTAAGAGTGATCGCCGGCAAGGAAAAGGACAAAGAAGGCAAAGTGATCGCAGTTGACGCGAAAAGAAGCCGCGTGACCGTCGAGGGTATCAATATGATAAAAAAACATACAAAGCCGACTATGGCAAATCAGGCGGGCGGCATTGTGGAGCAGGAAGCGCCGATTCACATTTCAAATGTTATGTATGTTCATAAAGGAAAACCCACCAGAGTCGGGTTTAAGATGGACGGAGACAGGAAAGTTCGTTTTGCCAAATCCACCGGCGAAGTGATCGATTAATCGTAAGAGAGGAGGTCCATCAAGTTGAGTAGACTGAAAGACATTTATCAGAATGAGATCATAGATGCTATGGTCAAAAAATTTGGATATAAAAATATCATGCAGGTGCCGAAGCTCGAGAAGATCGTGATCAATATGGGCGTCGGTGAGGCAAAAGAGAACGCGAAGATTCTGGAGTCCGCCATGAAGGATCTGGAGACAATTTCCGGACAGAAGCCGATCAAAACCATCGCGAA
Organism: Clostridiales bacterium; assembly: GCA_021201535.1. Classification (GTDB taxonomy): domain Bacteria; phylum Bacillota; class Clostridia; order Lachnospirales; family Lachnospiraceae; genus Eubacterium_I. The sequence continues at coordinate 11,661 of JAJQEU010000058.1, forward strand.
GAAATCTGTCGCGAACTTCAAACTCAGAGAGGGTATGGCGATCGGATGTAAGGTAACCCTGCGCGGTGAGAAAATGTACGAGTTCGCAGACCGTCTGATCAATCTCGCGCTGCCGCGTGTGCGTGACTTCCGCGGCGTGAATCCGAATTCCTTCGATGGCAGAGGGAATTATGCGCTCGGTATCAAGGAGCAGCTGATCTTCCCGGAGATCGAGTATGATAAGATCGACAAGGTGCGCGGCATGGATATCATTTTTGTCACGACCGCGCAGACGGACGAAGAGGCGCGCGAGTTACTGAGACTCTTCAACATGCCATTTACGAAATAACAGGAGGGAATTTTATGGCTAAGAAATCTTTGAAAATCAAACAGCAGCGCAAACAGAAATTCTCTACCAGAGAATACACCCGCTGCAGGATCTGCGGACGTCCGCATTCGGTACTGAGAAAATACGGTATCTGCAGAATCTGCTTCCGTGAACTGGCTTACAAAGGCGAGATTCCGGGAGTGAAAAAGGCAAGTTGGTAAGGAGGTAAGGGCATGAGGACGACAAACGATCCAATCGCAGATATGCTTACGAGAATCCGTAATGCAAACATTGCAAAGCATGATACAGTAGATATTCCTTCATCCAAAATGAAACTCGCGATCGCCGAGATTTTATATAAGGAAGGCTACATTGCAAAATATGATATCATTGATGATGGTGATTTCAAGGCCATCCGTGTTACTTTAAAATACAGTGCGGACAAGAAAGAAAAGGTTATCACCGGTCTCAAAAGGATTTCCAAGCCGGGGCTTCGCGTGTACGCGGGCAAGGATGAGATTCCGAAGGTACTCGGGGGTCTGGGTATCGTGATTCTTTCCACAAACCAGGGCGTGATCACCGACAAGGAGGCGAGACGCCTTCAGGTAGGCGGAGAGGTGCTCGCTTTCGTCTGGTAGGCGCCGTCACATATTCTATTATATAAACAGGAGGTACGGGCATGTCACGTATAGGAAGAATGCCAATCGCGGTTCCGGCCGATGTAACGGTTACGATCGCAGAAAATAATCATGTGACTGTAAAAGGTCCGAAGGGCACACTCGAGCGGGTGCTGCCTGCGGAGATGGAGATCAGACAGGAGGGTGCTGAGATTCTTGTCAGCAGACCGAATGATTTAAAGAAAATGAAGTCCCTGCATGGTCTGACCAGAACACTGATCAACAACATGATCATCGGTGTGACACAGGGGTATACCAAGACGCTGGAGATCAACGGCGTCGGTTACAGGGCTGCCAAGTCCGGAAAGAAGCTGACACTGACCCTCGGATATTCTCATCCGGTGGAGATGACGGATCCGGAAGGTCTTGAATCCGTGGTAGATGGAAACAAGATCACGGTGAAAGGCATCGACAAAGAAAAGGTAGGCCAGTATGCGGCCGAGATCAGAAGCAAGAGGGCACCGGAGCCGTATAAGGGCAAGGGTATCAAGTATGAGGATGAGGTTATCCGGCGTAAAGTCGGTAAGACCGGCAAGAAATAGAGGGAGGTGTGACAGAGTATGATCAATAAGAAATCAAGATCGGAAGTTCGTGTGAAAAAACACAGAAGGATGCGCAATCATCTGGCAGGTACTGCTGAGAGACCGCGTCTGGCCGTTTTCAGAAGCAATCAGCATATGTATGCTCAGATTATTGACGACACGGCTCACAACACACTTTGCGCAGCTTCCACCATGGAGAAAGCGATACAGGCGGATCTGGAGCATACGAATGATATAGAGGCAGCGAAAGCAGTCGGCACCGCTATTGCGAAAAAAGCACTGGAGAAGGGTATCACGACAGTGGTTTTCGACAGAGGCGGCTATATCTATCAGGGTAAAGTTCAGGCTCTGGCTGATGCGGCGCGTGAAGCCGGATTAAACTTTTAACAGGAGGTAGAGCGACGATGAAAAGGACTATCATAGATCCGAATCAGTTTGAATTGGAAGAAAAGGTCGTGGCGATCAAGCGTGTCACAAAGGTTGTCAAGGGCGGACGCAACATGCGTTTTACGGCACTGGTTGTAGTCGGCGACCGCAACGGCCATGTTGGCGCCGGTCTCGGGAAGGCTCTGGAGATTCCGGAAGCAATCCGCAAGGGCAAAGAGGATGCCATGAAGCATCTCATCGAAGTAAAGCTGGATGAGCATAACAGTATCACGCATGATGTCACCGGAAAGCATACCGGCGCATCCGTTCTGCTGAAGAAGTCTCCGGATGGTACCGGTGTGATCGCCGGCGGTCCCGCGCGTAATGTCTGCGATCTTGCCGGAATCAAAAACATCCGTACAAAATCTCTGGGCTCCAACAATAAACAGAATGTTGTGCTTGCTACGATTCAGGCGCTCAGTCAGTTGAAATCTCCGGAAGAGGTGGCCAGACTGCGCGGCAAATCGGTAGAAGAGATACTGGGTTAAGAGGAGGATGGAGCAATGGCGGATAAATTAAGAATTACACTTGTGAAATCGACCATCGGCGCGATTCCGAAGCACAGGAAGACCGTGGAGGCTTTAGGTCTTCGCAAATTAAACAAAACCGTGGAGCTGCCGGATAATCCCGCGATCAGAGGGATGGTTCAGCAGGTCAGACATCTGGTTAAAGTAGAAGAAATCTAACAGCAAATCGAACAGACAGGAGGTGTCATGATGGAATTATCGAATTTAAAACCGGCGGAGGGTTCGACGCATGGAGATCGTTTCCGCAGGGGCCGCGGGCATGGTTCGGGAAACGGAAAGACGGCCGGCTACGGCCACAAGGGCCAGAAAGCCCGCTCCGGAGCTCCGAGACCGGGGTTTGAAGGCGGACAGATGCCTTTATACAGACGTCTTCCGAAGAGAGGATTTACCTGCAGGAACTCGAAGGATATCGTCGGTATAAACATTTCATCGCTGGAAGTATTTGACAACGATACAGTAGTGACTGTTGATACTCTGGTTGAGACGGGCATTGTAAGAAATCCGAAGGACGGAGTTAAGATTCTGGGTAATGGGGCGCTTACAAAGAAACTTACTGTTCAGGCAAATGCCTTCAGTGGTTCAGCAAAAGAAAAAATTGAAGCACTGGGCGGAAAAGCAGAGGTGATCTAATGCTGAAGATGATCCGCAATGCATTTAAGATTCAGGAAATACGGAATCGAATCATTTTCACTCTTCTGATGCTGGTTGTCGTGCGTATCGGTTCTCAGATCCCGGCGCCCGGTATCAACGCAGAGTATTTCGCGGAGTGGTTTTCGGAAAATTCGGGTAATGCATTTGGTTTTTTTGATGCGGTTACCGGCGGTTCCTTTGAGAACATGTCTGTGTTCGCGTTGAACATTACTCCCTATATCACTTCGTCGATTATCGTCCAGCTTCTGACGATCGCCATCCCGAAGTTTGAGGAGTGGCAGAGAGATGGGGAGGATGGAAGAAAGAAGCTGATCGCGATCACGAGATACCTTACTGTCGCACTGGCGGTGATGGAGTCTGTGGCCATGGCCATCGCGTTTGGCAGACAGGGGCTTTTCACTGACTATAATGCACTGAGCGTGATCATGGCGGTGATTACGTTGACAGCCGGCTCCACGGTGATCATGTGGATCGGCGAGAGAATTACAGAGCGCGGCGTCGGAAATGGCATTTCGATTGTCCTGACAATCAATATCCTTTCCCGTCTGCCGTCTGATCTGACATCCTTATTTGAGCAGTTTGTAAAGGGAAAAGAGCTGCAGAACGCGATCCTGAACGCGGCGATCATTGTGGCGATCATTGTACTGGTCGTGGTACTGGTCGTGGTGCTGCAGGGGGCGGAGAGACGGATTCCCGTACAGTATTCCCGGAAGGTGATGGGAAGAAAACAGGTGGGAGGACAGTCCTCGCATATCCCGCTGAAGGTCAATACCGCAGGCGTTATCCCGGTCATCTTTGCGCAGTCACTGCTGATGTTCCCGGTGATTATCTGCCAGATGCTCGGCAAGACCGGCGGAACCGGTATCGGCGGAAAGATTCTGGGCATGCTGACCCAGTCCAACTGGTTCACTTTCAACACACCGATCTACAATATCGGTCTGATTGTTTATATTCTGTTGATTGTCGCGTTTGCGTATTTTTATACCTCCATCACGTTTAATCCGTTGGAGATTGCAAACAACATGAAAAAACAGGGCGGATTTATCCCCGGCATCCGGCCGGGCAAACCGACCAGCGATTATCTCTCGAATGTGCTGAGTTATATTATATTTATCGGCGCGGTTGGTCTGGTGATTGTAGCGATTATTCCGATTTTCTTTGAGGGCGTGTTTAACGCGGACATCTCGTTCGGCGGGACATCTCTGATCATTATCGTCGGTGTTATCATTGAGACCTTAAAGCAGATTGAGTCACAGATGCTTGTCCGGAACTACAAAGGTTTTTTAAATGAATGATCGGCGCAAAAGCTGGAGATGGGCGGGAAGCCGTATCTTCAGCTTTCTGTGTCACAGAAAAGGAGAATACGCATGAAGATTATTATGTTAGGGGCGCCGGGCGCCGGCAAAGGAACACAGGCAAAAATGATTGCGGATAAATACGGGATTCCGCATATCTCCACCGGTGATATTTTCCGCGCGAATTTAAAGGCGGGGACAGAGCTGGGGCAGAAAGCAAAGGTTTATATGGATCAGGGACTTCTTGTCCCGGATGAGCTGACGTGTGACCTTGTCGTTGACCGGATTTCAAACGAAGACTGTAAAGACGGCTTTATTCTGGACGGATTTCCGAGAACGATTCCCCAGGCGGAGTGCCTGACCGACGCGCTGAAGGCGCGCGGTGAGAGTATGGACTTCGCGGTGGATGTGGATGTGCCGGATGAGAATATCATCACCCGGATGTCCGGAAGGAGAGCCTGTGTGAACTGCGGAGCGACGTATCATATCGTCAACATCCCGACCAAAGTGGAGGGAATCTGTGACCGTTGCGGGAATGAGGTTGTTCTGCGGGCAGATGATGAGCCGGAGACGGTGAAGAAACGTCTGGATGTGTATCACGCCCAGACGCAGCCGCTGATCGACTACTATAAACAGCAGGGGATTCTTAAGACAGTGGACGGCACGCAGCCGATGCAGACGGTTTTTGAGAATATTATCGCTTTGCTGGAAGCATAAGATGAAACGATGCCGGGCTCAAAAGTCATGTATCGGATGCCTGCATTTGAATTCATGGCTTTGGTATCCTGGTATCAAAGAAAATTCAGGTGTCATATGGGAGGCGGATATGTCAGTATCAATTAAATCAGACCGGGAGATCGAGCTGATGCGCGAAGCCTGCAGAATTATAGCAAAGGTACATGAAGATCTGGGAAAGGAGCTGCGGCCGGGCATGTCGACTCTGGATGTAGACCGTAAGGCGGAGGAGATGATCCGAAGCTACGGTTGTGTTCCGAATTTTAAGAATTATAACGGGTTTCCGGGGTCTGTATGTGTATCCGTGAATGAAGAAGTTGTTCATGGGATTCCCAGCAAAAAGAGAATTCTCCGGGAGGGAGATATCGTCAGTCTGGATATGGGGTGTATTTACAAAGGTTATCATTCGGACGCGGCGCGGACACATGCCATCGGTGAGATTACCGAGGATGCGCGTCTTCTGATTGAGCGCACCCGTCAGAGCTTTTTTGAGGGAATCAAATACGCTAAAAACGGGAATCATCTTCATCAGATATCCAACGCGATCGGCGATTATTGCGAGAGTTTCGGATATGGCGTGGTGCGGGATCTGGTTGGACACGGCGTTGGCTCTGTTCTTCACGAAGATCCTCAGATTCCGAATTTCCGACAGAAAAGCCGCGGTATCCGGCTTCGCAGCGGTATGACGCTGGCTGTTGAACCGATGGTGAATGCAGGTACCTGGGAAGTAGACTGGCTGGATGATGAGTGGACAGTCGTGACTCGTGACCGTTCCCTGTCCGCCCACTATGAAAATACGATTCTGATCACCGACGGTGACCCGGAGATCCTGACGCTGACAGACGAAGAAAAACAGACGTTAGGAACTGTCGGAACAGGACTGACAGAGGCGGTGCGCCGCAGGAAGCAGAACCATTTGTAATTAGAAAAGGCGAGATGATTTCATGGACAACGGCGACAAAAAACTGGCGATGTCAAAATCGGGGCATGACAAAGGGAAATATTATGTCATCCTGAAAGAGGACGGAGATTCTGTTTATCTGGCGGACGGCGTCTGCCGTACCTTACAAAAACCGAAACGAAAAAATCAAAAACATATTCAGGTGATCCGGAATATTCCGGAGGATGTCTCAGAACTGTTATCAGGGAAGACGCCGGGAGATCTGGAAATAAAACGTGCGTTGAAGCTTTATGTGAATAGAGGAAATCAGGAGAAATAATATGTCAAAGGCAGATGTAATTGAAGTAGAAGGCGTAGTGGTCGAAAAACTTCCGAATGCATTTTTTAAAGTGGAACTGGAGAACGGCCACCAGATCATGGCAACGATCAGCGGGAAGCTGCGTATGAATTTTATCCGTATTTTACCCGGTGATAAGGTGACGCTGGAACTCTCCCCCTATGATCTGACAAAAGGTCGGATTATCTGGAGAGATAAATAGCAGAAAAGCAGTCATAAAAATTGTCCTGAAAACAAAAAAGGCTTGCAATAGAAGAAACTCCGTGTTATAATTTTGAGCGACGCTTTGAGAAACCAAGGGGAAATTGCGCATATTTGCAGAATTTCCACCGGGCACAATTCAGAAAGCCGAAAGCTCTGAACATGGAGTTTTTTATGTTGGCGGAAAGGAGGATTTACTGTGAAAGTAAGAGCATCAGTTAAACCAATGTGCGAAAAGTGCAAAGTAATCAAGCGAAAGGGTCGGGTTATGATTATCTGTGAAAACCCGAAACACAAACAGAGACAGGGTTAATTATCATGCGACCGCAGTTTTCTATGAATCATGTCCTTTGTCGCCTTCGTTCAGGGGGGGTGGATCAGGGATGGCATCTGCGGATAGATGATGAGAGCAGGTTGGACTGCATAATCCGTTTCTCCCCGGATGACTCTGCCACAGAGCACCGATTTGAAACAGGATCTGTTTGAATCAGAAGGGCGGCAGCGTGCCTGAGACCTTTTTCGTGTGCGGCTGCAGCAGGGATCCCTCAAACTCTGCTGTTCACGGAACGGGTGAAATCGCTGTGTGCAACGACGAAAGGACATTGTCCGGTAAAATCAGTATGGAGGTGTAAACACACATGGCTCGAATCGCAGGTGTAGATTTACCAAGAGAAAAACGTGTAGAGATCGGTTTGACTTATATTTACGGCATCGGTGTTTCAACATCAAGACGTCTGCTTGCTGCCGCGAATGTCAATCCCGATACCCGCTGCAAGGACCTGACCGGAGAAGAGGTCAAGGCGCTCAGCGACGCCATTGAATCAGAAGGAGTCATCGTAGAAGGCGAACTCCGCAGAACGGTTGCGATGGACATCAAGAGACTTCAGGAGATCGGGTGTTATCGCGGCATCCGTCACAGAAAGGGTCTTCCGGTCCGTGGTCAGAATACAAAGACCAATGCGAGAACCAGAAAGGGTCCGAGGAAGACAGTAGCAGGCAAGAAAAAATAAAGACGAAAGTAGGTTAGTTTAATTATGGCTAAAAAAGTTGCAAAAAAAGTGACAAAAAAGCGTGTAAAGAAAAACGTTGAACGCGGACAGGCACATATTCAGGCTTCCTTTAATAACACGATCGTGACATTGACGGATACCCAGGGGAACGCTTTATCGTGGGCAAGTGCCGGTGGTCTTGGATTCAGAGGTTCAAGGAAATCTACTCCCTATGCTGCACAGATGGCGGCTGAGACTGCTACAAAGGCAGCGCTTATTCACGGCTTAAAGACCGTGGATGTTTTCGTAAAGGGACCCGGTTCCGGAAGAGAAGCGGCGATCCGCGCGCTTTCCGCAGCAGGTCTCACTGTAACAAGCATCACAGATGTGACGCCGGTGCCGCACAACGGCTGCCGTCCGCCAAAACGCAGAAGAGTCTAATCAGGAGGTGAATCTATTATGGCAGTAAACAGAGTACCTGTTCTTAAAAGATGCAGATCACTTGGCCTGGAGCCGACATATTTAGGAATAGATAAGAAATCAAAAAGACAGTTAAAGAGAGCAAATCGAAAAGTTTCCGAGTACGGTCTTCAGTTACGGGAGAAGCAGAAGGCAAAGTTCATTTACGGTGTTCTTGAGAAGCCTTTCCACAACTACTATGTGAAAGCCGACCGGATGAAGGGCATGACGGGCGACAACCTCATGATCATGCTGGAGTCCAGACTGGACAATGTCATCTTCCGTCTCGGGATGGCGAGAACCCGGAAAGAGGCGCGTCAGATCGTGGATCATAAGCATGTGCTTGTGAACGGGAAATGCGTGAACATTCCTTCTTATTTAGTAAAGGCCGGCGACACGGTCGAGATTCGGGAGAAGTCCAAGGGCTCCCAGAGATACAAGGATATTCTCGAGAAGACGGAGGGACGTATCATACCGGAGTGGCTGGAGTCCGACCTTGAGAATCTGAAAGGCGTCGTAAAAGAGCTGCCGACCAGAGAGATGATCGATGTTCCTGTGGACGAGATGCTGATTGTCGAGTTGTATTCCAAATAATTGATGTAAGCGGTATCACTATAATTAGAAGGAGGACTACTGCGTGTTCGATTTTGAAAAACCCAGAATTGAGATTGCTGAAATTTCAGAAGACAAGAAGTACGGCAGATTTGTTGTAGAACCGCTCGAAAGAGGATATGGCACTACACTTGGCAATTCCCTGAGAAGAATTATGCTCTCGTCCCTGCCCGGTGCAGCGGTCAGTCAGGTTAAGATCGACGGTGTCCTGCATGAGTTCAGTTCCATCCCCGGTGTGAAGGAGGATGTGACAGAGATCATCATGAACATCAAGAATTTAGCATTAAAGAATACCAGTCCGACAAATGAGTCAAAAGTTGCTTACATCGAATTTGAAGGAGAAGGAGATGTGACCGCGGCGGATATTGAGGTGGATCCGGATGTTCAGATCATGAACCCGGAGCTTGAGATCGCGCATCTGAACGGCGGTACAGATTCCAGGCTGTACATGGAGCTCACCATCACAAAGGGGCGCGGTTATGTCAGTTCAGAGAAGAATAAGACGGAAGATACCCCGATCGGCGTGATTGCGGTTGATTCCATTTACACCCCGGTGGAGCGCGTGAATCTCTCTGTGGAGAATACACGTGTGGGGCAGATCACGGATTATGATAAGCTCACACTGGATGTTTTTACAAACGGGACGTTAGAGCCGGATGAGGCTGTCAGTCTTGCTGCGAAGGTTCTGAGTGAGCATCTGAGCCTCTTCATCGACCTCTCGGAGAATGCGAAGACCGCTGAAGTGATGATAGAGAAGGAAGACAATGCCAAAGAGAAGGTTCTGGAGATGAATATCGATGAACTGGAGTTGTCTGTGCGCTCCTATAACTGCCTGAAGCGGGCGGGCATCAACACCGTGGAGGAACTGACGAACCGTACACCGGAGGATATGATGAAGGTGCGTAATCTGGGGCGCAAGTCCCTGGAAGAGGTTCTTGCGAAGTTAAAAGAGCTGGGACTGCAGCTGAATCAGGGTGAAGAGTAAGGCTGATCCTGCTGATTGCATTGCCGCAGAGAGCAGCGTGTGACACAGGACAGGATCATGTCAGTTTCGGCAGGGCATATAGGTCCGATGAGCGATGCCCGGTCGGGCGACCGGTATCTGATTCGCTGTATTAGCAGCGTATGGGATGTGTGACACAGGATACCGGCTCATGATGAAATCAGATCAGTGGAGGAATACCGCACAAAACAGGGTGCGGGCATCTGACGGATAAGACCGCAGGCGCTGTCAGATGTACCACAAAAACGGAGGATTATAAAATGGCAAAATATCGTAAGTTAGGCAGAACATCAGACCAGAGAAAAGCGCTGCTGCGCAATCAGGTGACGGCGCTGCTGTATCACGGCAGGATCGTTACGACGGAGGCCAGAGCGAAGGAGGTCCGCAAGCTTGCGGAGAAGATGATTGCGCTGGCGATCAAAGAGGCTGACAACTATGAGGAGGTAACCGTTAAGGCAAAGGTTGCCCGCAAGGACAAGGACGGAAAGAGAGTCAAGGAAGTGGTAGATGGAAAGAGAGTCACCGTTTACGACGAGGTTGACAAGAAGATCAAAAAAGATCTGCCCTCCCGTCTGCATGCCAGAAGACAGATGTTGAAGGTATTTTATCCGGTTGTTGAGAAAGGCGCTAAGAAAAGAGAGACGAAGAAAGTGGATCTGCCGGATAAATTATTTACGGAGATCGCGCCGAAGTATAAAAACCGCCAGGGCGGTTATACCAGAATCGTAAAGATCGGACCGCGCAAGGGCGATGCGGCGATGGAGGTTGTACTCGAGCTGGTGTAATGGCGGCAAACGAGGCGGATATACGGTTTGCATAAAATGTTTGCGCATTTTTGGACAATGCCGTCGAATGTATGTGCATGTAGCAGTAAGGGACGGACAGAATGTATTGATTTTTTTGTACATTCTGTCCGTTCTTTTATTTGACTATGTGAGAATGTGCCGATTAATAACTTTTTGTTATTACAATAAAGGTTTTATGTATTGGAAATGTGCAAAAAATCAGTGTATTATACAATTGTTCTTGAGAAAGAACAGTATATACGAAATATCTCATTTATATAAATACCAAACCTTCATAAAAACCAAACTCCTGTTTATGCTGCAAGGCATAGACGCAAAACTGCCGCATCTTCTCCGGATGCGGCTGTTTTGTTGAAAGGAATTCTCAGAATGCCTGCGACAGGGACATGGGGTATGGGTGGATCACTGAGATCTGTAGAAAGTTCTTTACAAACAGGCCGATTGGGGGTAGTATTACTGTAAAAGCGTCCTTCATAGACAGAATTAAGGTGCGCTTGCACATAAAAAACAATCAAAAGGGGTATTTATGGGTACAACGAACGAGGAATTGACAAAAGTGGAGATTATGGTCATGCAGACAATCTGGGCTTCAGATGAGGAGTTGATGATGGGAATGATTCTGGAGCGGATGAACCGGAAGCTTCCGAAGCCATGGAAGCCGCAGACGATGACCAGCTATCTCCAGCGACTGGTAAAAAAAGGCTTTATACGGATGAAGCGGCGGGGACGGAGTTATGTGTATGAAGTTCTGATCCCGGAGGACGAGTTTCGGCAGATGGAGATGGCGCGTTTTACAGATACATGGGGGCATCAGTCTCCCGCAGGCTTTGTCGCGGCATTTAATAAAGATCATCCACTGACGAAGGAACAGAAAGAAGAGCTGAGGAATCTGATTAATGATTTTGACTGATCTGATATTTTTGATCGTATTGACAAACGCGCTGACCGGAGCGCTCTACATGAAGGTCTGGTCGGCGGTCTTGGGCTGTCTTGAGGAGAAGTCAGATTATATCAGTATATATCGATGGCTCAGGCTGGGATTGCTGTTTTATATCCTGCCGGGTCTGGCCGTAGTTTTTGCAGGAGGTTTTCGTGCGCTGGCTGCCGGAATGGGGCAGTCGGAGATATTCTCCCCTATGAAGATTGCGGTGTTTTTGATTTTTGCGGCGGCGCTGCTCTGGATAGCCGGCGCAGCGGTCAGTGTCTGCCGCTATATTCGGGAAATCCGGACTTTCTGCAGGATCTGCGAACACAATGTGGAGATCGAAGATAAATGGATGCAGGAGTATTTTGTCGACATATGCAAACGGCAGGATGTCTATAAATCAGTGTCTGTCTATGAAAATACTGAGATTACGGTTCCGGTTATCTTTGGTATATTCCGGCGTCAGATACTTCTGCCTTCGGATGGTATTGAGGCTCAGGATATACGGATGATTCTGGAGCACGAGATCGTTCATGTCAAACACCATGATCTTCTCGCTGAACGGCTGGCGGCGATCATAAGCCTGATCTGCTGGTTTCAGCAGCAGCCGAAGCGGATGCTTGCGGCAATGGAGGACTGGAGCGAGACCATGTGTGATATCTCCGTATGCGCGAGCGATGTTTCCGTCTGGTCGCCCAGACAGTATTTTGATCTGGTGGTGCGCTGTGCCGGGGAAGCGAAAGGGTCGGAGTACGGGACAGTGATGGCACTTGGCGGCGGAGAATCCTCCGCCATCCGAACGAGGATCCTGCGTATGAAAAGATTTACCCGATACAGACCTGCCGGTTGTGAAGCGGGATTTCTGCCACGGAGGAGATCTTCTGTTCTGGCTCTCGGGCTCGCGGTCTGCGCGGCATTTCTCATCTGGCAGGCGGGGCGGCAGGCAGTGATACAGGTGACGACCGACCACCTTGTCTCTCATACGGCGCTCTGGTCAGGCGTGAGGGCTGATGACCATATGCAGCTGAGGGGCAGTCGTCATCTATGGGCAGGCAGCTCCGGGTACCGGTTGGTATATCTGAAAGAAAAGGGTCAGATCCGGATTGCGTTTGAGGCGTCTGCGATCCGCCCGACCCTGGTCGGCAGTATGGATGAGGACATGGATATGGGCGTATTCGGAAGTGTATATATCTATCGGCTGTTTGAAGAACCGCAAACCGGCGTTCCAGCCACTCTGGGCGACGGATCCGTGGATTATGTGGTGCAGGATGCCGGTTGGTATGTCGTGAGATGGGATAACGCCCTGACAGATACAGGGGTTACAGTTGACTACGTGATTACAAGATAATTATAGATCAGGAGGCGGTGCCGGATGAAACTCCGGCATCGTTTTTTTTCGCCCTGATGAAAAACTGAAATAACTAATTGTAAAATGTGCATAAGCAGTTTGACAATAGATACTTGTCATACCTAAATAAATAGGTTAGTATAAAGCGGTAACAATGACAGGCTCGATGGCATCGGGCAGATACAGACAGGCGGATTGTGAAGATGGGTAGTAAAATACAACTCAAACAGGAAGAAGAACAGATACAGAGCAATCCGTACCGGGAGGATTATCGGCGAAGAAAGGGCATGGAGCCCCGTAAAAAAAAGCTGCTGCAGCTTCTCATCGCGGCGGCGGCTGTCTATATCATCTATGTGATCGTGCCGCTCCCGGTTGCCAATTCATTGGATTATATCTTTACCATTCGTATGTCGCCGGCACAGTACGCGGATGAGCTCAGATCCAGTGTGCAGAGTCTTGGCATTATCCTTTCCGGCCAGGATTTATCAGACACGCTGGGCTATACCGAGTGGCTTTCGGTTGAGGAGAAGCTCCGCGATATCCTGTGGGGTATATGCGCGCTGGCGGTAGGCGCTGGCCTCTCCGTGACCGGCGCGGTGTTCCAGGGCAGCTTCCGCAATTCCATCGCTTCACCGACCACTTTAGGGGTGATGAGCGGAGGCACCCTGGGATCGACCATCTACATTATGTGGGGGTCGGCGTGGTTCGGCGGAGGGATCGGAAATCAGCTGAGTGAGTTCACCGGTATGAGCTCGCTGGGGGCCGGAAAGTTCCTCTTTGTTCTGATCGGATGCTTCGGGGCGGTGCTGTTCACAGGAGGCGTGGCGAAGCTGGCGAGCCGGGGCGGCAGAATCTCCATGGTGACGCTGATTGTGGTCGGCATGGTGTTTTCCACGGCAGTCAGCACTGTCTCTCAGTATATACAGATGTACGTTAACACGACAGATCCTTACGGCTCGAAGGCAGCGCAGCTGCAGACGGCCATGGCGGGCCGTATGAGCGAAGGCGCGGTGTGGATCGTGGTGGTGGTGGTCGCGGCCGTCGTGACATTTCTGATCCTGTCGGCCAAGCGGCTGAATCTGATCGTCTTCGGTGAGGATGAGGCGCGTGCCATGGGGATCAACGTGAGTCGCACCCGGAATATCATGATGGCGCTTTGCACGGTGATGACAGCCGTGATCATCGCCGCCTGCGGCGGAATCGGATTTGTCGGTCTGATCATCCCGCATATCACGCGGCGGGTGGTCGGCTCGGATTTCCGCTATCTGCTGCCGGGCTGCGTGATGATCGGCGGTATATTTGTGCTGATCTGTCAGTGGATTCCGCCGATTTCCTGGATGTCGTCGGCGCATGTCAGCGACTATACCAGCATTGTGGGTGGTGCCGTGTTCCTCTTCATGATCATACGAAACAGGAGGCAGAGCCATGCGGATTGGGCTTAAAGAATCGATTGAAATTAAAAAAGAGGACAACCGATTGTTCCGGCGGAATATGCTGATCCTTGTTCTGGTTACCGTTGCAGCTTTTCTGGTGTTTATGAACGCCTATAACTATGCGGCCTGGAAACCTCCGGCCTACACGTGGAGCTGTATCCGGACCTGGTTCGCCTATGCCTGGGCGACGGTCACGAATCAGCCCCGACTGGATATCATTGAGAGATATCCGGTCGGGTACTCACACACCTTTTCCAATATTAAAAGCCTGTTTATGGCGATGGGCTGCGGGGCGCTGCTGGCGCTCTCCGGCAATATCTTTCAGAACGTGTTCCGCAATCCGATGGCGGCGCCCACAATGCTGGGGGTCAACACCGGGGTGCAGGCGGGAATGCTCTACCTGGTTGTCGTCTATGGCGGTGCGGCTTTGAACATGACAAAAGAGCGTTATCTCATCTGCTATCTCGGTGCGGCCATTATGCTGGCGGCCATCATGCTCTTCGGCAAGCTGGCGTCGGGGCGAGGGCGGTTCGCTGTGGAGGATCTGATTCTCGTGGGCGTCGCTCTCTCACAGATCGTCGGAGCGGTGCTGTCCGGCTATACGAACGGCATGGATACCGACGTCCTCGCTATCTACCAGATGGTCTCCATGGGGACATCCCTGCAGACAGACTGGATCTCCATCCTCTGGCTGCTGATCGCGTTCAGCGCGAGCGTCATCCCCATGTATCTGTTGCGGTTCTCGTTCAATGTGGTATCCTTCACACCGGACGAGACGAAGGGGCTGGGAGTTGACTCCGGCATCTTCCGGTTTATCACGCTGATCATCGGCACCTTTATGGTGACGGCGGCGATGGTTCACTGCGGCGTGATCGGCATGCTGGCGCTGGCGGTACCTCATATGGGCAGAGCCTTTTTCGGGTCGGATTTCCGGAAACAGTTCTGGGCGAACCTGCTGCTGGGGGCGCTGCTTCTGATGATCTGCCGGGGCGTGGTTATCCTGATGCCGCGCGTGCTGGGGCAGTATTTCCCGATCAGCATCATCGTCAACATCATGGTGCCGCCGATCTTCGCGCTGTTTCTGGCGAAATCAAAGAGGGGGTGGGAGTGATGAAACTCGAACTGAAACGCGTGAGCGTCGGCTACGACGTCGCGGAGCCGGTGCTCGAGGATATCAATTTTTCCGTGGATACCGGGGAGATCTGCTGTATCCTCGGACCGAACGGTGTGGGAAAGACGACACTGTTCCGGAGTATTCTGAAGTTTATGCCGGTTCTGAACGGAGAGATCCGCATAGACGGAAAGGACATACGAGCATGGCCGCACGCTGTCATGGCGAAATATATGGCCTATGTGGCACAGTATCACAACCCGCCCTTCCCCTACGAGGTGAAGGATGTGGTTCTTCTGGGCCGGGTCAACAGCACACGCTATTTCGGGCAGCCGGACCGGCAGGATTACGAGATCGCGGAGAACGCGATGAAGGATATGGGGATCCATCATCTGCGGAACCGTTACTACACTGACATCTCCGGCGGGGAGCGGCAGCTGGTCATGATCGCGCGGGCGCTCGCACAGCAGCCGAGCTTCCTCGTCCTGGATGAGCCGACGGCAAATCTGGATTACGGCAATACGATCCGGGTGCTCCATGAGATACGCCGGCTGACGGATCTCGGCTACGGGGTCATCATGACGACGCACAACCCCGACCATCCGTTTTACTGCAACGCGAAGGTGGCGCTGCTTACAAGAAGCAGCCCGCTGCTGTACGGCAGCGCGGTGGACGTGGTAACGGAGAAAAATATGCGGGATGCCTACGGCGTCGGTATCGGAGTCGTGGAATATATCAACAAACAAGGCGTAAGAATGCGATTGTGTGCACCGGAGACCTAAAATCCACTTTCAAACCCAGCCAAAACCCACCCGTTAACGGGTGGGATTCGACGAGTGGGATTCGACAGGGAGTGCGGATGCGATTGTGTGTACCGGAAACATAGTCTGCAAGAAGTCCGCCCGTTTAAGGGCGGAAGCAGAAAACAGAAAATCGCCCACAGGGCGAAAATGGGGAGATATAGATTGTACAAAACAGACAGCAGGAGGAAGCAGAAAGATACCCGACCTTTAAAGGGTGGAACTTATGGGGAGGCCACAGGTACAAAAATAAGGAGGAAGCGGATATGAGCTTAACACAGGAACAGGTACAGCAGGGCAGTTCCGTTCTGAATCGCATTATGGATAATATCGAGACTGTCATCATAGGAAAACGGGAGGCCGTGGAGCTGGTGACGCTCGCCATGGTGAGCAACGGGCACGTGCTGGTGGAGGATGTGCCGGGCGTGGGCAAGACCAGCCTGATCACTTCCCTGGCGAAGACGATCGACTGCGGGTTCTCCCGCATCCAGTTCACGCCGGATATCATGCCGTCGGACGTGACCGGATTCTCGATTTTCAACCAGAAAGATCGGGATTTTGAGTTCCGTCCCGGCGCGGTGATGAGCAATGTCATCCTCGCGGACGAGATCAACCGCGCTTCCGCGAAGACCCAGTCGGCGCTGCTGGAGGTCATGGAGGAGCGCCAGGTTACGGTGGACGGGCACACCTATCCCATGCAGGAGCCGTTCATGGTGCTCGCGACACAGAATCCGCTGGAGTCCTACGGCACCTACCCGTTGCCGGAGGCGCAGATCGACCGTTTCCTGATCAAGATTTCCATCGGTTATCCATCCTTCGAGCAGGAGGCGAAGGTCGTAAAGATGGGGAAGGCTTCGAAGCAGGCGATCGGCCCGGTTGTAAAGGGCAGGGATATTCTGGCGGTGCGGGAACTGGCGGAACAGGTCTTTGTCCACGACATGATCATCGATTACATCGTGCAGATCGTCACCGCCACACGGAATTATGCGGATATCCAGATCGGCGCATCCCCGCGCGGCTGCATTGCGCTCTTTAACCTGGCGAAATCGTATGCCCTTTATCGTGGCAGAAATTATGTGCAGCCGGATGATGTGAAATATCTGGCGCCCTTCGTCCTCTGCCACCGCATTACCCTGATGCAGGAGGCAAAGATCGACGGCAAGACGCCGCAGCGGGTGATGGACGAAATCCTCGGAAGCATCGCCGTGCCGACCAACGAGAACAAATATCAGCCGATCTAGAGGTGGGACAGTATGGATCTGAACATCGAACGCCCGGTAAAAACGAAACCGGGGGCATACCGAAAAGATAAACGTGTCCGGCGCCGCCGAGTCAAAAATCTGGAGCGCCGGAGGAAAATCCGGCTGACAGTCACCTGTGCGGTGCTGCTCGCCGTCTCCGTGGTGCCGGCCGTATTTGTCAATACGGTCATCGGATATCTGCCGGTCTTTATGGTGGGGCTGCTTATCGCACTGTCGTTCATTTACCTGCAGTGCCTGCGGCGCGCGCTGGTCTTTGAGGAAAAATCGGAATTCAATAACTGCAGGAGGGGGACGGCGAGCGCCTTTTCCATCCGGGTGAAAAACCGGTCGCCGCTGGTCTATCCGAAGCTGGAGGTGTTTTTCTATATATCGGATCTCTTTGGGGGAGAGGACGATATTACCTCCACGACCATCACGCTGTCGCCTTTTGAGGACAGGATCTTCGAGTTCAACGTGCAGTTCGAGCACATCGGAACCTACGAGGCGGGTCTGAATAAAGTGGTCATCCAGGATCTGTTCGGTTTTTTCCAGAAAACACTGCCGAACACGAGCCGCTATGAGATTCAGGTGGCGCCGAAAGTCTATGACCTGGCCAGGCTGAATATCTCGAACCGCGCATTTTCGGAGAGCCGGAACATGCTGAAGCCGACTTCCATGGACGGCACGGACTATACCGGCGTCCGGGAGTATGTCATCGGCGACCCGATCAAAAATATTCACTGGAAGCTGTCTGCCCGGACCGAGCACTATATGACCCGCCAGTTTGAGAGCTACGGCAATATGGGCGTCTCCATTCTCATGGACTTCCAGTGCCCGTCCTGGGACAGGGACAGCATGATGTCCGTGTTCGACGGCGTGGTGGAGACGGCGCTCTCCGCGGAAGCCTACGCGCGCCGGAACGGCATGGAGGCGGAGCTCCTCTATCTGAATAAAAACGGCGGTCGCAGGCGCTATATCTCACGCAATGACGAAGGTCATGCGGAGCTGGTCGCGGATGTGCCGAAGATCACGGCGGAGAAGCTGCAGAAGAGCGCTTTACAATTGCTCCGCGAGGAGGGGAACGCCGCTTACTCGAAGAGCAATCTCGCTTTCATCACCGGCAATGTCACGCCGCAGCTGCCGCGGACGCTGATGGATATTAAGGCGAGGCGGAAGAATCCGATCCTGTTTGTTGTCCTTCCCAATATACTGACGGGTGAGGAGCGGCAGAAATACTTAAAGCCTCTGCGCGGCCTGGATTACGCGGGCATTCCCTACTATGTGATCGGGGAGGCGCAGGAGCTGATGGGAGGTGAGCGCCGTGTTTCCTAGATATCTGAAAAGCTCCGTGTACAGTTTTCTGCTCTGCTGCGTGATGTCCTGGAGCCTCGCGCAGATGTGCTTTCTCGGATTTTATGTGAATGAGGAGCAGCAATACAATCTGCCGCTGCTTCTGGCTGTCGTGATCATTTTAAATGTCATCCTCTGGCTGGTGTCCTTCGGGAAACGGACCATGGCGGGTGGTGTGATCGGCTTTGTCGCCGCCATCGTGATCGTGCTCGTTTACCTGAGCGTCAGCGGGAACATGCTGACGGCGTTTACGGATACCGCGGACAGCCCGAACCCGTATCTGTATTACATGATCTGCTTTGTGGTGATCGTGGGGGTATGGCTTCTGGCATCCACACGGCGCGGAACCCTGGTTCTGATGCCGCTGGGCGCACTGGTCGCCGCGCTGATCCAGTATCTCTACCACAACAATCATTTCCTGTGGCTTGCACTCTTTCTGATCGCCTGCATGGTGAACCTGGCGCTGAAAAACTATCAGAATCAGGTGCTGCACTATGGAAACCGGAACAGTTCCTTCGGGCGGACCGCGCTGGTGGCGCTGGTCTGCGTGCTCGCCGCGTTCCTCATCGGAACCGGGGCGTTTTACGGGATCGTCAGTCCCTTAAACCCGCCCGCGAAAAAGCTGGAGCTGTTCACACATGATATGACGCAGACGCCGCTCGACCGGATGGGGCTGGCGAGCGAAGTGAAGGTGATGGATCCGGATCACAAATCGGACGTGATCGAGGAGGTACCCGGCGTCAGCGGCTCTGAGAGCAGCCAGACTGCGGCGGACGACGACGGGGGAATCGTCGGAGACGAGATCGACGAGGACTCCGAGATGGACAATGCGTCGAACCTGTTCTCGCAGGACGCCGAGAACGATGAACTGGACGCGATCAGCTATAACCGTCTGAAAAAAGTCATATGGACGACAATTCTTGTAATTGTCATTCTGGCGGCTGCCGCAATCGTGCTGAAAGTGGTTTCCCACCGGATGTGGCTGCAGAGGATTCAGAAAAAATCCCGGAAGGAACAGATCTCGGCGATGTACCATCTCTTTCTGCGCAAGTTCGGTCAGATCAGGGAGGGAAAAAACCGGGAGGAGACGCCGTATGAATACGCCAGAAGAGCGGAAGTCAATCTCGCATCCTTTGTCACGTCTCACGCAGATTTTTATGAGATTACAGACATTTTTGTCCGCTCCGAATACAGCGCGGACGGTATTACCGGGGAGGAGTATGAAAAGTTTACGGAATATTACCGGAATATTTTCCGGTGTCTCAGACAGTATCTGGGACTGCGGTGGATATTAAAGTTCTTTTTGTTATAGTGATGGAAATACGAAGCCTGTCTGTACAGGTACGTTAGCATGAAATGAGCGATATGTGTTATGTATGCAGGCTGTTCGATTATGCCATGCGGGACGATTCCTGGCGAAACGGTTCATAAGCGACAAAGCTCAAAGGTAAGATATACGGGAAAAGGCGGCGCATGTGCCGGAGAAGATCCGGAACATGCGCCGTTACTTTTCTCATCCCGTGAAAAGCAACGGAGAATCCGTAAGCCTGAATTGAACTTGAAATTCAAATTGAAATCCACGAAAAATTATGCTATGCTATTTGCATAAAAGCATATGATTTCTTATTCTTATTTCTGAAGATTCTGAAGCTCTTTACGTTTCATTGTAAATCCGTGCTTTTACAATCAACAAGACAAAGCAGGGGGATTTTACAATCAGATGCAGGAGAGCGGGAGGATCTGCCGCACGTAAAGTAC
>JAJQEU010000039.1 GCA_021201535.1 Clostridiales bacterium
AACAGCCCGGCAGCAGGATCAGCGGTTTTGCCGTGTGAAAGAGGCTTTTCATCAGGTGCGGCACCGCGATTCCCACAAAAGAAATCGGTCCTGCAAACGCGGTCACGGTGGCCGACAATATGCTGGACAGAAGAATCAGGGAAACACGCAGGAAGCGGATATTCACCCCGAGGTTTTTCGCGTAAATCTCCCCCGCCTGATAGGCGCTTATGGGTTTTGAGAGAAAAAAAGTGAGAATCCATGTCACTGCAACTACCGCCGTCATCACCCGGACATTGCTCCACGAAGTACCTGAAAAACTTCCCAGAGACCAGTTGTGCAGATTCACGATATTGGAATCTTCAGCGAACGTCACCACAAAATCAGTGATAGCTGAGCAAATATATCCGATCATTACGCCGCACACAACCAGAATGGCCATGCTGCTGACTTTCTTTGAGACAGCCAGGACCAGTCCCATGGCTATCATCGAGCCTGCAAAAGCCGCGAGAATCATACCGGCGGAACTGATGATGATCCCCCTTCCCAGCAGAAAGATCATGACCAGGGCCACCACCAGCTTCGCTCCGGAGGATATACCAAGGACATAAGGTCCCGCAATCGGATTCCCGAAAAAAGTCTGCAGCAGGAAACCCGAGACAGACAAAGCCCCACCCAGAATCAAGGCGGCGATGGCGCGCGGCAGGCGAATCTCCCACACAACCGCGGCTTCCGTGCTGCCGATGTTCTGACGGAACAGAACAGCCAGACATTCCCGGAAGGACAGCTCCACGGTTCCGCCTTTTATATTTATCATAAACAATAGAAACAGCAGCAAGGCCAAAACCAGAAAGGCGGCCATACAGCGCACGGTACGTTTCTGCATTCTTTCCCCTACTCCAGTCGGTACAGATAGTTCAGTTCCTCATCCGGTATATCCTCATCCGTCAGGATCGCGTGAATATCCATCATCAGCGCGACAAACCCGGTGGTCTCCTGAAAAACACTTTTTCCGGTACACCAGACGTTTCCGTCCTGCACCGCCTGGAAATCGGCCAGCAGTTCACTTTTGTCCAGAAGCTCGTCCATCGTCGTCAGCTCATTGTCGATGGAGCTGTTGTAGATCAGCACATCCGCATCCTTCGCTCCCAGATAAAAATCCTCCATCTGCATATTCATGGTGGAAACGGCGCTGTCCTCATCGCCGGTCAGATTCTCAAACGCATATACCCCACCGGAAAGTTCGATCATCTTTGAGATGTAACCGCCGTATTTATGTATGTTGGCGGCTCCGTTAGTCGTGATATAGAAAAAAGCTACTGTCTTTCCGGTACTCTCCCCTCCCAGAATATCCGAGAGACTGGCTACCTGTTCCTCAAAATATCGGTCCGCCTCCTCCTCTTTGCCGAGCAGGATCCCATATACCTTCACCCACTCCAGTCTTCCCAGCGGATGATTTTCGTAGCTGGAATGCTCCACGAACACCGGGATACCGAGCTCCTCCAGCTGCGTCTGAACATCCGGGGAGTGGTAGATCATGGTTGATTCGATCGCCAGGTCACAGCCCTCAGAGAGCAACAGCTCATAATCCGGCGCGGAATATTTGCCGGCGTAGAGCATCTCCCCGCTCTCGATGGCCGCCCTCGCCTCCTCGATATACCAGCCGTCCGCATTGGTTCCGGACAGACGGATATTGCCGATCCCGTCCAGCACGCGGAACAGATCCATCGCTGAGGTCGCTACCAGATAAATGCGGTCTGAGCCCTGCCCGATGACAGTGATATCATCCGGCAGATTCTCCGGTACCTGCATCCCCTCTGGGACCACCAGATAGCGGGTATCTCCGGCAACCGTAATCAGATAATAGCCGCCCTCATACCGATCGGCGGCAAACTGCGTGGCATAGCTCAGGGAAACACCCTCCTGCACTTCCATATCATCCCAGTCATAAATATCATCCGCTGCCGCGCCTGTCTCAGAAATCGCGTTTTGTGATTCATCCGCGTCGGCTTCGCCCTGACAGCCGTCCAGCAGTAGAAGAGCGGCAAATACCGCTGCGAGAAGCACCCAAAAGAAAACACGCCGTGTTTTTTCTGCCGTTATTTTTTTCCTGTATTTTATGTATACTTCAAAATCCCGCATCATCCGTCTGCCCCGAATTTACAGGAAACAACAGGCGTCGTTTCCTTTGTGTCTGATACATGGCTGTGTAAGGAACTGTCCCGGCGCAACCACATCTACGGAAATCAACTGCTTCACTCTGCAGGAGAAATCGTTGATGAGTCAAAATATATGGTATAGTCGATCTCATGAGGCTCGCTCATCGCCGTCGTATCCGCAGTCACTGCCATCGCATAATCAAATCCGTCCACCGGAATTTCAAAGAGCGACCCTCCCTCTGTGCTGATCGGCAGATAATGCTCCTCTCCCACAATCATATAGTCATAATTGGAACTGCTCCAGGTAATCCGCGCAGTCGCCGCCCCGCCTGTCACAATCAGTACTGCAGGAGATTCGATAGTCGCGCGTCCGGTACCGCCCTCCAGTGTCACCCCGATGGTGTAGGTTCCGTCTGCCAGGTTCAGCGATTCCGGGGAAACCCCCGCCTCTGCCGCGGACTCCTCCTCTATCCGGACCGGGTTGGATACCGATACCGTATGATCGTACCAGACGCCTTTTGTGCCGATGATCGCAACAGAAAACTCCTCATCCAGAGCCGGAACCGGGATGTCAAATCCGTACACCGTCTCCGTATACCCGTCGCTGTATGTCACCTCATCCTCCGTAGGCTCGATCAGAGCAGCGCCTTCCTCCTGTGCTTCCTCCGCCGTGCCATAATAAAGGTTCACGATATTCCGGGAGACCAGAGAGACATGTATGGTCATGACACCGTCTTCCACTGTGAGCGTTCCCTTTCCGTCGCAGGCTTCATTGACATGGAACATACTGCTGTCCGTGATAAACTCCGCCGTATAAACGCCATCCTCCGGCACAGTATCACTTTCCGCCGCATACTCACCGCCTGCCTCATCCGCGGCAGACATCTGTGCTTCCTCCTCTTCCGCGGAGACAGCCGACGTCCCCGATTCCGTAACCGACTGCGTACCGCAGCCCGCCAGACACAGCGCCGCCGCTGCTGACACAGCCAATAAAGTCGTCATCCGTTTTCGCATCATAACGTTTCTCCTTTTCACTGCTCCAGCCACGCCCGGATCGCGTCATCATCCTGATCGCTGATGCGAATCGCTGTATGCACCGAAGCGCCGCCGCAGATTTCCTTCACAGCCTTCCCGGACTTTTCCGGCCCGGTCGATCCGCTGGTACAGAACACATATACATCCTTCCCGGTGAAATCATACTCGGACGCGAATGTCCGGATCAGACGCGGGCAGGTGCCGTACCACACTGGAAAGCCGAGCAGGATACGGTCATAGGAAGCAAAATCATCCACATGGGTCGTCACCGCGGGCATTTCCCGCGTAGCGATTTCTTTCCCGCCGATCGCTATGGCTCTGGCATAACTTCCGTAGTTTTTCTTCGCCTTAATCTCAAACAGATCGCCGCCCGCCAAAGCCTGCATCCGCTCGGCGACACGCTTTGTATTACCTGAAAGAGAAAAATAAGCAATTAAAGTTTTCATTGTCCGTCAACCTCCTTTGACTTATCCGTCCGCTTTTTCCACGGACACCACTGGTTCTGCAGCGCATATTTTTTGATGATGATTATAATGGCGACTCCGATGATCGTGAGCAGATTCTCCACGGCGGTCGTGTCATGCACGATCATATGCCGCACGATCACAAACATCATCACATCGAGAACCGTCTCCGTCCCCGGACTGCAGAGCACCTTGAACAGCTCCACACAGATCACAATATTCAGAATGTATGTGATAAATGTCAGCAGGGCGCCGTCCGCGTTCGGATTCGCGATATATTCCAGAAACGGCGTCTTTAAAAAGAACATGGCAATCACAACAACCACGATAATGATCACGGAAAGCAGGACTTCCAGCACTTCACTGACGTGATCCATCATATTTCTCAGCTTTTTCCACTTTTTTAACATAAGTATAACCCCTGACGCGAACTTTATACGGCACACATCTTACTGAAACTCCTCCAGAAGTCCCGACAATCCGTCTTCCTGAAAGATCTGTTTATAGTAGCTGACCTCATCGTAGATCAGGTCATCAATCACGCGCATGCCGAGCAGTTCCACCGGCGCTTTGTCGTCCGTCATCAGATACTCTCCCGCCTCATATGCCTGCAGGTTGTCGGAGACGGTGTCCATCATGGCTCTCAGATTCGCGTCCGTCTCCAGATCAATGTTCGTCTCCATGACAGCAAGCATATCCGGATTGTCGGACGCAAACAGCTCCCGGTTCGTATTCCCGGAACAGTCCACCGTATAGACCTCGGAAAATACGGCGGACACAGTGTCGGAAATATACTGGTTGATATTTCCCTCCTCCCCGCCGCGCATGTTCATATTGATCACCATCACACCGCCGGGATTTAAGTGTTCCTGCACCAGCGTGAAAAACTCGATCGTAGACATCTGAAACGGGATCGTGATATCCTGATAAGCGTCAACCATGATCACATCATACGTTTTGTCGACCGCGTTCAGATAGGCGCGCCCGTCATAGGTGTACACAGGAATATCTTCGGAGAGGTGAAAATATTCCACGGCAAGCTCCGTGATATCTTCATCAATCTCCACGCCCTCTATATTCAGATTGTCAAAGTAAAGATTACACTGTGTCGCAAAGGTTCCGGTTCCCATACCGAGAATCAGGACATCCAGCTCCTCCGCCTCATTGACGTCCGCCATCATGGTGGAAGCCATGGCGTAATCATAGTACATCCCGGTCAGGCTGCCGTCCCTGACATAGACCGACTGAACGCCAAACAGCACATTCGTGGATAAGTAGACCCTGTTGTCGTCCTCCTTCACCTGCAGATAATTATAGACGGACTCCCCCTCATAGGTCAGATCATCCTCCCAGAAAGCAAAGCTGTCCGTTCTGCTGACCAGACAGGCGACGATCAGCACGGCCACTCCGACAGCCGCGCGGATTGACTTCTGCCGTCGGCTGCAGAAATAAATAATCGCGATCGCCAGCAGAATGCCGGCGAAAATATAAAACGTGATCGTAACTCCGACCGTCGGAATCGTCATAAACGTCGGGACAAAGGTGCCGATGATGCTGCCGATCGTGTTGGAAGCGTTCAGAAAACCGACCGTCTTTCCGTTGTCATCCAGATCCTGCACCGCGTACTTGACAAGAGACGGCGTCACCGTTCCCAGCAGGAACAGCGGGAACACAAAAATGATCATGCAGGACGCAAAAGCCGCCCAGATCAGGAAGTTGCTGTTGACCGAAAAAATCATCACCGCCGAGATGCCGAGGATGATATATTTCCCGAGGACAGGGATCAGCGCAATCCAGATGGCCGCGATGAGGATGCGCTTATACAGCCGGTCCGGATCCGGATGCCTGTCAGCCGAACGCCCTCCGTAGATATTCCCAAGTGCCATGGCGATCATAATCGTACCGATGATGATCGTCCAGACAATCTGGGAGGAACTGAAATAAGGCGCCAGCAGACGGCTCGCGCCCAGCTCCACCGCCATGACGGACATGCCGGAAAAAAATTCAGTCACATATAAGTAAATCTTATGATTCAGGATTTTTCTTGTTTCCATAATTTCCTCACGTCATTTCACAGTTCACAGGACAGACTTTTGAAACTGAGTTATTTTGTCATCAATAATTACGTAATTTCATCAATCATAACACATTTCTGTCTGCTTGGCTATCCTGATTTTGAAACTGACAGCCATGAAAATGTCGCGGGCAAAATGTGAACGATGTTTCATACGCGGGCAAAATGTGAACGATGTTTCATTTGACTTCTCTCCGGTCGAGTGTTATATTGCTGACAGGGGGCAGGTAATCATTATTTATAAGGAGGTTTTTGTATGGAACACTTTAAAAAGTACATCGCCGAGGTCATCGGCACCTTTGTCCTGGTAACGTTCGGCTGCGGGACGGCAGTCGCGGTAGGATGCTCCAGTGAGGCGGGGAGCGGCTATCTGTTAACGGCTCTCGCCTTCGGTCTATCCATTGTCGCCATGGCATTCAGCATCGGCAATATTTCCGGCTGTCATGTCAATCCGGCGGTTTCACTGGCCATGCTGATCCGGAAACAGCTCTCGGCTCTCGATTTTGTGGGATATGTGATCTCCCAGATCATCGGTGCGGCGCTCGGATGCGTCGTGCTCGGCGTTGTGTTCGGGTTTGACTGCGGTTTTGGCGCGAACCAGATACAGGACGGCTGGACGAACGGGACACTCGGAGGAGCATTTCTTGTAGAGCTTGTACTGACCTTTGTCTTCGTCCTCGTCATCGTCGGCGTGACCAGCAAGGTTGAAAACGCTGCCGTAGCCGGTATCGTGATCGGTCTTTCCCTGACACTGGTACATATCCTTGGCATCGCTCTGACCGGTACTTCCGTGAACCCGGCGAGAAGCCTGATGCCCGCCATCTTTGCGGGAGGAACGGCACTGTCGCAGCTCTGGATCTTCATCGTGGCTCCTCTGATCGGAGGTGCGGCGGCAGCTGTTGTGTACAGCGCGCTGGATACATCAAAAAATAGTTAAACACAGAGTTCACAGGGGTTAAAAGCTTTTTTGACCCCGACTTCATTACTTTCAGGAGGACACATTGTGAGATTGCTGCTTGCAGAAGACGAAAGATCACTCTCCCGGGCACTTGTAACGATACTGGAGCGGAACGGCTATCAGGTGGACGCCGCTTTTGACGGCGAGGCGGCGCTTGCCGCTCTGGAAACCGGCAGCTACGACGCCGCCATTCTCGATATCATGATGCCGAAGATGGACGGTATCAGCGTTTTAAAAAAAGTAAGAAAGAACGGTAACCTGATACCTGTGCTGATGCTGACTGCAAAGTCCGAGATTGACGACAAGGTAGACGGTCTTGACGCCGGAGCCAACGATTATCTCACCAAACCTTTTGAATCAAAAGAACTGCTCGCACGGATCCGGTCTGTGACACGCACACAGACCGCTTCCGTCCGATCCCGGCTGGAAATGGGCAATGTGACGCTGAACCGCTCAAACTTTGAGCTGTCCACACCGTCCGGCAGCTTCCGCCTCGCAAATAAGGAGTTTCAGATGCTGGAGCTTCTGATGACCAGTCCGAACAGCACGATCTCCACCGGGCGGTTTATGGAAAAACTATGGAGTGCAGACAGTGAGGCGGACGACAGTATTGTCTGGCTCTACATTTCTTATCTGAGCAAAAAGCTGGATGCAATTCACGCGGATATCCGGATCAGAGCTGATCATAATGACGGATATGCTCTGGAGGAAATGCCATGATTAAGAAGATCCGGATCAAGCTGATCGCCGCGGCCATGCTCTCTCTTTTTGTGGTTCTGACTGTCATCATGATCATCATCGCCGTGATCAGCTACCAGAACGTGATCACAGCCGCCGACACGGTGCTCGCCCTTCTCGCGGAAAACGAGGGGGAGTTTCCCGAAACAGACGATTATCGGAATGACTCATCATCGTCCAACAGCCGTCTGAATTCACAGGAACTCCCCTATGAGAGCCGCTATTTTTCCGTGCTCCTGACCGGCGACGGCGAAATCATCTCATCCGACCTCGGGAACATTGCGGCCGTGGACAGTTCCATGGCTGCCATATATGCACAGACCATCATGGAAAAACAGACAACAAACGGGTTTGTCGATGATTACCGTTATCTTGTGACCGACACAGACACCGGGATTCTGATTATCTTTCTGGACTGCGGGAACAACATCGGTACCTGGCGCACGCTTGTCTTTACCTGTACGATCGTCTCCGTCGTCGGACTGGCAGCCGTCTTTCTCCTGCTGCTTTTTCTGTCCGATCGCATTGTTAAACCTTTCGCGGAAAATCACGAGAAGCAAAAACGGTTTATCACAGATGCCGGCCATGAGCTGAAAACGCCGCTCGCGATCATCAGCGCAGATATGGAGATCCTGGAAGCAGACTTTGGTGAAAACGAATGGATCAGCGATGTCCGTCACCAGACAAAACGAATGACAGACCTGACCAACAATCTGATCACCCTGTCGCGGATGGATGAAGAAGATATAAAATCAAAACGGATTGAATTCTCTCTGTCCGATCTGACGGAAGAGATGGTTCAATCCTTTCAGGGGCCGGCAAGAACCGGCAGCAAAACACTTTCTGCCGATATCCAGCCGCTGATTTCCATCCGGGGTGATGAGAAAGCCCTTCGTCAGCTCGTATCCGTACTTCTGGACAATGCCATGAAATATACGGATGCCGGAGGCAGGATATCCGTCACGCTGAAAAAACAGAGGAACCAGATCCGCCTGGCAGTATTTAACACGACAGAATCTATTTCCAGAGATCACCTGAAGCATTTATTTGACCGGTTTTACCGAACGGATCAGTCGCGGAATTCCGGAACCGGCGGATATGGGCTCGGGCTGTCGATCGCGGCTGCGGCGGTTCAGTCCCATAAAGGGAAAATCTTCGCATCAACGGAGGATGAAAAATCACTGTTGATCACAGTCCTTCTGCCGATTTCATGACGCGAAGAGCTCTCAATCGCGCAGCGATTTTAACTTTTCCTCGTAACCGAGAAGATACGGAACCGTTAAAAACAACATCCAGTTGTTCACCGAACCCGGAGGTATGATTTTGACATTAGAAGAATATTACAGAGAAGAATTGCCCAGAATGGAATACGCAAAACAGTATTTACTGGATCTTGCGGAGAAATTTCCCGCACAGCATCAGCTGAGCGGCGTCGAACCGATTCTGTACTGCACCTCCCGGATCAAATCACCGGACAGCATGACCGCGAAACTGAAGCTGCGCGGACTGCCCACTGATTCTGCAACAGCACTCACCGAAGTCTATGACGCTGTCGGCATACGCGTCATCTGTTCGTTTCTCGATGACGTCTATGACGTGGCCGACTGGCTCTGCAAGCAGAATCTGTTCCGGATCATTACAAAAAAAGATTATATCTCCTGGCCGAAACCAAACGGCTATCGCAGTCTGCATCTCATCCTGCAGTTTACGGAAGGGAAGGCGGAAGGACTTTACG
Organism: Clostridiales bacterium; assembly: GCA_021201535.1. Taxonomy (GTDB): domain Bacteria; phylum Bacillota; class Clostridia; order Lachnospirales; family Lachnospiraceae; genus Eubacterium_I. Next base: position 9,143 of record JAJQEU010000039.1, read on the forward strand.
CCGAAATTCAGATACGCACGATTGCCATTGACTTCTGGGCGGCTCTGGAGCACCAGCTAAAATACAAGCACACGATCAAACACGAGGCAACCATCCGCAGTGAGCTGAAACGGTGCGCGGACGAGATCGCTTCGGTGGATATGTCGATGCAGACCCTGCGGGATATCATCCGGGAGGAGAAGTAAAATAAAAAACCAAAATCAAATTAATAAAAGAGCCCATATCAATCATATACAAAACTGATATGGGCTTCTTTAATATTGTCACAAAATACGTTTTTCTTTCCGAATCAGAACAAACACGATTTCCGGCAACCGATACACACTTTAATTAGCAGCCATTTGCGCGGCCACCTCAGCCGCAAAGTCCTCATTCTTCTTCTCAAGACCCTCACCGGTCTCAAAACGGACAAATCCCTTTACGCTGATCTTCGCGCTGTTTGCCTTTGCAACCTGCTCGATATACTTGCTGACGATCTGTTTTCCGTCCTCAGCCTTCACATATACCTGATCCAGCAGACAGATCTCTTTCAGCTCCTTATTGATACGGCCCTTGATCATGCCCTCGATCACCTTTGCCGGCTTCTGGGACTCCTTCGGGTCGTTCATGATCTGCGCACGCAGAATCTCCTCCTCATGCGCCACAAAATCCGCACTGATCTCGGAGCGGTCGGTATACTGCGGCTTCAGCGCGGCCACCTGCATCGCAAGGTTCTTCGCCATCTCCTTCACGGCGTCGTTCACAACATCGGTCTCTACATCAACCAGAACGCCGATCTTGCCGCCCATGTGAGTATAGGAAGCCACAAAACCGTTCTCCTCTTTGACCTGCTGGAAACGGCGGATTTTGAGATTCTCACCGATGACGGCGATCTGACCGGCAAGCTCCTCGTTGACGGTCTTTGACGTATCAAATTTCCACGGCTCCGCAAGGAAAGCATCGATATCTGCCGCTTCCGTCTCCAGTGCCTGCTCCGCCACCTGCGCCACATAATTCTGGAACTTCTCATTCTTTGCCACAAAGTCTGTCTCGGAGTTTACCTCCACGGCAACTGCCTGCGTTCCGCAGTCCGTCACCTTCAGGGCAACCATTCCCTCGGCGGCGATCCTGCCGGCCTTTTTCACGGCCTTCGCCAGACCCTTCTCTCTCAATACCTCGACAGCCTTGTCCATATCGCCGTCCGCCTCTGTAAGAGCCTTCTTACAGTCCATCATGCCGGCGCCGCTCATCTCTCTCAATTCTTTAACCATTGCCGCTGTAATAGCCATATATATTTCCTCCAAATGAATCTCAATGATTATGTCTGCGTCAGATCAGATACGATATTCCGAATCCGTCTGATCCGCAGCTCCCCGTCACCCGAACGGAGATTCTATTCCTCTGTCTCAGCCGCCTCTTCCTCATACTCATCCGCAGCCTCGTCATCATACGCAGCATCTGACTCGATCAGACCCTGATTGGCCTCCACAACGGCATCCGCCATCGTGGATACGATCAGCTTGACCGCACGGATCGCGTCGTCATTGCCCGGAATCACATAGTCCAGTTCCTCCGGATCGCAGTTGGTATCGCAGATACCGATCAGCGGGATACCCAGCGTATGAGCCTCCTGTACGCAGATTCTCTCCTTTTTCGGGTCCACAACAAAAATAATATCCGGAAGTCTCTCCATATCCTTCACGCCGCCGAGGTTGCGCTCCAGCTTATCCCATTCTTTCCGGAGCTGAATGACCTCTTTCTTCGGCAGAACATCAAACGTGCCGTCCTCCGACATTCTCTCGAGATCACGCAGGCGTTTTACACGGCTGCGGATGGTCTTGAAGTTTGTCAGCATACCGCCGAGCCATCTCTCATTCACATAGTACATACCGCAGCGCTGCGCCTCCGCGGCAATCGCGTCCTGCGCCTGCTTTTTCGTGCCGACAAAAAGGATGGTGCCGCCCTCGGCCACAATATCCATAACGGCTTTATAAGCCTCATCTGCCTTGACAACGGACTTCTGCAGGTCGATGATGTAGATGCCGTTCCGCTCAGTGTAGATGTAGGGAGCCATTTTCGGGTTCCATCTCCTTGTCTGGTGCCCGAAATGAACGCCTGCCTCCAGTAACTGTTTCATTGAAATAACACTCATGTCTTTCCCTCCATGGTTTTTCTTCCATGTGCATCCAGCCCGCCGGCTCACCGGGGTACATCCGGCACCCGGGCACCATACCGGTCAGTCCGCACATGTGATTGATATAGTCTGTCTGAAAATCGCGGAAAACTCTATGCTGTAAAGAATACCTTCACAGCATGCAGCTCAAAGCATAAAGAAACTCCTGAAATCTCAGACCGAAACAGTATACCACACCGGCTCATGGGATTCAAGAGTTTTTGATTATATTTTCCGATATTTTCTGTCTGTATTTTCACGCACTGTATTTCTACAATGCCGCCGCTGATATCCCGCTTTTATTTTCTGCTGTGTGAATGTAAATCTTCTTTCTTCAGTTCGTCATAAAGCGCGTCATTTAACACCTTGATGTATGTACCTTTCATGCCTGAAGATCGTGACTCGATCACACCGGCGCTCTCAAATTTGCGCAGTGCGTTTACGATGACAGAGCGGGTGATGCCGATCCGGTCGGCGATCTTGCTTGCCACCAGAACGCCTTCGTCTCCGTCCAGCTCTTCAAAAATGTGACGGACGGCATCCAATTCCGAATAGGAAAGGGTATTGAAAGCAGACTGAACGATCTGAACCTTACGGTTCTCTTCCTCTTTTTCCTCGTGAACCGAGCGCATCATTTCCAGACCGACCACGGTAGAACCATACTCACACAGAATGATATCATCAATATCATACTGCCTGTCCTCCCGATAAGCAAAAAGTGTCCCGAATCTCTCGCCGGCGATATCAATCGGAGCGATGATCACAGCATAGCCGCGGGCATTGTTCACAGTAAATCCCAGCGTTTCCAGATTCACATTTTCCTTTGTGGAGAGGATGCTCAGCAATCTCTCATTCAGGTAGTCATCAATGTGTCCGCCCACCTGATTTTCAAGAAGATTATCAATCAGGGTGACATCCTTCAGTTTGGAAACACCGAGTACCTTTCCTTTTTTGCTGATGACCAGTACATTAGCAGACAGAATATCCGTCATGACAGCACAGATATCATCAAAAACCACTTTTGATGTGTTATTATTATGAAGCAGTTTTCCGATTTTTCGTGTTTTGTCCAGCAGTTGTACGCTACTCATTTATATCCTCCCCGCTCTGTTTCCTCTCCTTTTTTTGTTTCACACAGACATACCCGCAATTTTCGCCTGCACACACCAGTTTGTTTCCTTTTTCAACCATATAGCTGCCGCACTCCGGGCACGGCATGGCTGATGGTTTCTGCCATGACATAAAATCGCAGTCCGGATGATTCTCACATCCGTAATATCTTCTCCCCTTTTTGGTTTTTCGAAGCACAAGCTCTTTTCCGCACTTCGGACATGGAACCCCGATCTTTTCCAGAAGCGGCCTCGTGTTGCGGCAGTCCGGAAATCCCGGACATGCCAGAAATCGTCCGTGAGGGCCGTATTTGATGACCATATTTCGTCCGCAGAGCTCACAGATCTCATCTGAAACCTCGTCGGCGATCTCCACCTTTTCCAGATTTTGTTCCGCGGCCTTCACCGCCATATCCAGATCCGGATAAAAGTTTCTCACAACCACCTTCCAGTCTACCGTCCCCTCCTCGACATTATCCAGAAGAGATTCCATATTCGCCGTAAACTGTTCATCCACGATGGATGGAAATTCGTCCTTCATGATCCGGTTGACGACCTCGCCCAGTTCCGAGACATAGATGTTTTTATTCTCTTTGATCACATATCTTCGTCCGAGCAGCGTTGTAATCGTCGGCGCATAAGTGCTCGGCCGGCCGATTCCGAGATCTTCCAGTGCCTTTACCAGAGAAGCCTCGGTAAAGTGTGCGGGCGGTTGTGTGAAATGCTGCTTTTCCTCTAGTTTTTTTCTGGTGAGAACAGTGCCCGTATCCAGGTTTCCGGAAAGAGCAACCGTATCCGGCTTTTTTTCATCCAATGTATATACGGAAAGAAAACCGTCAAATTTTAATTGTGATGCCGTGAGTCGAAAACGGTACGCACCGGCTCCGATCAGTACGGCGGTCGTCTCGTAGCAGGCCTGCGACATACGGCTTGCGACAAACCGGTTCCATATAATCTGATACAGCCGGAACTGGTCTCTGGAAAGAGACTCCTTCAGCATTACCGGCGAACGGCTGATGTCCGTCGGACGGATTGCCTCATGCGCGTCCTGGGCATGTGCGGAGACGTTCTCTGACAGACTCCGTCCGCCCAGATAACGCTCTCCGTAATAATCGGCGATATATGCGTCAGCCAGACGCTGCGCCTCGTCCGATACGCGGGTAGAATCCGTACGCAGGTAAGTGATCAGACCGACCGTCCCGCTCCCTTTAATATCAACACCCTCGTATAACTGCTGCGCGATACGCATTGTTTTCTGCGTAGAAAAGTTCAGATGACGGCTCGCCTCCTGCTGCAGAGTACTTGTTCGAAACGGAAGCGGCGGTTTTTTCGTACGATCACTCGTTTTGACATCCAGAATCTGAAACTCTGCATCGTCCAGATCGCGCAGGATTGACTGCAGCTCCTGTTCATTGTGAATCGTGATTCTGCCATCCTCATCGCCGTAAAACTCCGCCGTGAGCGGTTTACGTTCCCCTTCCGCCTGCAGAACAGCCGAGAGCGTCCAGTACTCTTCCGGTATAAACGCATTGATCTCCTCCTCCCGATCACAGATGATACGGAGCGCCACAGACTGAACACGGCCGGCGCTCAACCCCCGTTTCACCTTTGCCCAGAGAAGCGGACTGATTTTATAACCAACCAGACGATCCAGTATTCTTCTGGTCTGCTGAGCGTCCACCAGATTCATATTGATATCCCGCGGGTGCTTTAATGACTCCTTGACCGCACTCTTTGTAATCTCATTGAAGGTGATGCGTCTGACATTTTTGTCATCCAGCTTCAGCGCCTGAGACAAATGCCAGGAAATAGCCTCCCCCTCGCGGTCCGGGTCGGTTGCGAGAAAGACTTTATCGGCCTTTTTTGCCTCCTTGCGGAGCGTTGCAAGAATATCTCCCTTCCCGCGAATCGTGATATACTTCGGTTCAAAATCATGATCAACATCGATACCGAGCGTACTTTTCGGCAGATCCCTCACATGACCGTTGGAAGCAGCCACTTCATAGTTCTTGCCGAGAAATTTTTTTATGGTTTTGACTTTTGCAGGGGACTCTACAATCACCAGGTTTTTCGCCATACTGAAACCTCTTTCACAGCGCGGCCCGACGGCAAAACCTGCCGGCTTCCGGATAACGGCAGCGCCTTTACATTTTTTTACAATAATAGTTTTGAAACGTTTCCTGCACCAGATGCTTTTTTTCAGAGAATCCAAAGCAGAAAGGACCGTCAGGATATCCAGTCCCGTTTCCTCTATGATGGAATTAATGAATTTGGGATTAAAATCCAAATTACTATACAATAAATACTCTTCTTTTTCAAGTGGCAAATCCATATTTATTTTCACATTTGAATCCTTTATCTTTCTTTCCGAAACAACACCTGTATTTTTCAGAAAATTATCCAGATCGGCCAGAATACCCGCTCCCTGTTCGATCAGATGATTGCATCCGGCGCTCAGCGTATCTGTAAAGCGCCCAGGGACAGCATAGACGTCCTTTCCCTGCTCCAGAGCCTGATCTGCCGTGATGAGAGAGCCGCTTCTCGTCTTTGCCTCCACCACGACAACCGCATCGGAAAGCGCGCTGATGATACGGTTCCGCCGCGGAAAAAACTGTGGCAACGGATGTGTGCCCGGAGCAAGCTCGGAAATGATTCCGCCTCCTCCGGCCTGTATATTGTGATAAATGTTAGAGGAGGATTTCGGATAACAGATATCGCATCCGCTGCCCAGCACGGCAAACGTATGTCCGTTTACGGACAATGCGCCCGCATGCGAGGCACTGTCTATACCGGCAGCCATCCCGCTGATGACCTGGGCGCCATGTTCCGCCAGCACTCTTCCGAGCATCCGGGCGACACTGCGTCCGTATTCCGAGCAGGCACGCGCGCCGACGACGGCGATACTTTTGACAGATTCATCCGGCAGGCAGCCCTTTACGTAAACGGCAAAGGGCGGATCATAGATCGGACGCAGTTTTTCCGGGTAATCCGCGTGCGCGTAAGGGAGAAACCGGATTCCCCTCTCCTGAAACAGGCTCCATTCGCGCTCTGCGTCAAAGGCTCTTCTGCTTTCGACTATGTAACGGATCTCTTCATCAGAGAAAAAATGCAGACTTTTCAGCTGATCCGGGGAGAGAGTATACATCTGTTCGGCATCTCCCGCCAGATGGCATGCCTGTCTCCGCCTGTTATCACTGATTTTATACAGAGATGCCATCCAGTATTCATATTTAAAATTTTCCGTTCTGGTTTCGCAGATTTTATCCGCATCAACCGGTTTTGTCTGCGGTATGATGCTGCTTATTTTTCGCTCCATCTCAACACCTCCAGTATTTTTTATTCGGACTGCGATACAGAAAGGCCTCCTCCAGATGTCTCCACCGGATCACCGGACTCTCTTCCATATCCGCGATCGTTCGGGCGATCTTCAGAATCTTACTGTAGGTGCGTGCACTCAACCGATACTCTTCATATTTCTCCGCCATCCTTTTATGACTCTCCTCATCCAGCGCACAGTATACCTCCAGATCCGAACCGGATATCTGACTGTTATAGCGGTATGATTCATCACAGTAGCGTTTCTGCTGGATTGCATGCGTCCTCTCTACTCTCCTGCGAATCTCTGCGGAGGATTCCGACAGTTCCCTGTTCTGCATTTCATTCCAGGAAATTTCCTGTGTCTCCACGCACAGATCAATCCGGTCCAGCAGCGCCTGTGAGATTCGGTTGACATAATGATGGATGGCATTGGGCGAACAGCTGCAGCGGCTGCGGTCAGGAAAGTATCCGCATGGGCATGAATTCATACTGGCCACAAGAATAAAATCAGCCGGATAAGTGATATTTGCATCCAGCCTGGAAATGTGTATCTGTTTCTCTTCCAGCGGTTCCCGCAGCACCTCCAGCGTCCGGGGGGAAAACTCCGGCAGCTCATCCAGAAATAAGATGCCGTGGTGCGCCAGACTGATCTCTCCCGGACGCGGATACTTACCGCCGCCGGCAATGGACTGTGGTGTGGATGTATGATGCGGCGTTCGAAAGGGTCTCTCGCTGCGTATGATGCGCTTCTCATCCAGGAGATCACAGATACTGTAAATCTGCGAGAGCTCCAGCTTCTCCTCCCTTGTAAGGTCAGGCAGAATCGTCGGAATCCGTCTCGCCGTCATGGTTTTACCCGAGCCGGGAGGTCCGATCATCAGGAGGTTATGCATACCGCTCACAGCGATTTCGCAGGCGCGGCGCAGCATTTTCTGTCCGTAAATCTCGCTGAAATCAACCGGGTAGGATGCCTCCCAGATATCCTCTGTCGGGAAAAAAACATTACTCTCCGGAAACCCGTCTTCACTGAGCCGGATAAACTGTGCAATATCAGTTACGGGAATCACTTTGATATCGGAGATGATCGAGGCTTCCCGCGCATTTTTTTTCAGGAACAATGATACCCTCGCAATCCGTCTCCTTTGCAAGAATGGCAGCAGACAGAACACCATTGATCGGCAGGATCGCCCCGTTTAAACTGACCTCTCCGACTACAATATAGCGGGACAGCAGTCTTTCGTCCAGAATCCCGAGCGCGGCAAGCACAGCTGCCGCGACGGGCAGATCGCAGCCGGTTCCTGATTTTCGAATATTTGCCGGTGTAAGATTGATTGTGATACGCTTCGGGGGAATCGGAAAGCCGGAGTTTTTCAAAGCTGTACGTACCCTCTCCCGCGCCTCCCTCACCTCGGAAGACAGAAAACCGACCATCTCAAAGCAGGGCAGACCTTCGCTGACGTCCGCCTCCACCCTGACAGGCACGGCATGAAGCCCATAATTAATGGCAGTAGAAATAACGCTATACATAGTGAATGCTCTGATACGGTTCAGAAACGGTGAAATGCATTCGGTGAAACTATGATAGCATAAATTTTATTCATTTACAACCTCATTCAGATGATCCCGCACCATCATCGCTATTTTAAACAGCATGGCATCTTCAAAAGAACGGATATCCAGGCCCAGCTTTTTCTCAATCCGTTCCAGACGATATACCAGTGTATTCCTGTGAATATACAGCTGCCGTGCGGTCTCCGATATATTCAGGTTGTTTTCAAACAGTTTATTGATCGTCGCCATCGTCTCCTCATCAAAATCAATATCCATATTTTCTCCGAGGACTTCTTCCAGAAACATCTCGCAAAGATTCGCCGGAAGCTTATAGATCAGCCTGCCGATGCCGAGTTTCTGATAATAGAATACATTTTCCGCACTGTAAAAAACGACGCCGACCTTCAGAGCCGTACACGCATTGCGGTAGGCCCGGTACATCTTTTCACAGGAGGTGACCGGATCGCCATATCCGACCCATACATTCACCATTGCCTCTGTCTGCAGATTATCAACGATCACTCTCGCATACTGTTCATAATTTTCATTCTGAATATCCGTTGTATCCTTGATCAGAACGGTTTTTGTGTCATCCATCTCGATCATAAAATCAGTGCGGCTGTTTACAAATAGATTTTTCATGGTCTCCGCCAGAACAGAATCCGCCGCACTTTTATATTGAATCACATAGAGCATATATTTCCCCGGTTTCAGACGAAGCTGATGGCATTTTTCCGAAATTTTGTCATCCGGAATCTCTCCGTTCAGAATCTGGCGCAGGCCATTTATCCTGCTCTCCGGTTCCTCCATTGACAGAAACAGGTTGCGGACCTGGCACAGTGCCATCCTGCCGATCACATAAGACCGGTCGATCTCATATCCGGCACTGCACAGTAACACATATTCTGTTTCGCCGTGCAGTTCCACACGGAAAAAAATCCATCCCTGCTGTACCTGTGTCTCGGCAAGTGATATCGTAAAAAGCCTTACGTACTCACAAAAGTCATTTCCCTCCGCCGTGCCGGACAGAAGTTCACCCTCCGCGGAAAACAGAAGATAATCCTTTTTTGAGACCTCCTTCATTTCCTCCAGAATCCGATCCAGCTTTTTAGTCGATATCATATACTCCATAAAATCCTCCAAAAAAGACCGGGTACGGAAACCATACCCAGTCTCTAAAACTCTGATGCACTGCTGACACAGGATATCAGCACTCATGCTGCCTGTACTTAATGAGAGATAGCAAGCTCCGTCTCTTTATCAAAAAGATGACCCTTGTCAATATCAAACGCAATCTTGACATGGTCGCCGTAGCGAGCCGGTGTGCTGGCATCTACCTTTGCCGTCATCGTCAGGCCGTTTGTCGTATAATACAACAGCACTTCCGAACCAAGCAGCTCATAGCCGGTAACCTCAGCGGAAATCATATAATCCTTATGCTTCTCAACAAACTCGGGATAATCATCCATATCATCCGGACGAATACCGAATACCACCGTCTTGCCGTCATATCCGCCGTCCTTCAAGGCCTTCGCCTTATTTGCAGGCATCACATACTCAACTCCGTTGGAAGTCAGGGTCACCTTGTCGCCGCTGATCTTCACAACGCCATCCATAAAGTTCATCTGAGGTGATCCGATAAATCCGGCAACGAATAAGTTATCCGGCTCATCGTATAATTTCTTCGGGGAATCCACCTGCATGATGATACCGTCTTTCAGAACTACAATCCTGGTACCCAGCGTCATAGCCTCTGTCTGATCATGCGTTACATAGATGATGGTGGCGCCCAGTCTCTGATGAAGAGCGGCGATCTCAGTACGCATCTGTACTCTCAGCTTCGCATCCAGATTGGAAAGCGGCTCATCCATCAGGAATACCTTCGGTTCACGCACGATTGCACGCCCCATAGCCACACGCTGTCTCTGGCCGCCGGAAAGAGCCTTCGGCTTGCGGTCAAGCAGCTTCTCGAGATCCAGAATCTTGGCTGCGTCATGAACCTTCTTGTCAATCTCTTCTTTCGGCATTCTTCTCAGTTTCAGAGCAAATCCCATATTGTCAGCCACTGTCATATGCGGATATAATGCATAACTCTGGAATACCATGGCGATATCTCTGTCCTTCGGCTCCACGTCATTCATACGCTTGCCGTCGATGTAGAAATCACCTTCTGAAATCTCCTCGAGTCCGGCAACCATACGAAGTGTGGTCGACTTTCCGCATCCGGACGGTCCTACAAAGATGATAAACTCTTTATCTTTGATCTCAAGGTTGAAATCTTTTACTGCCTCAAAACCGTTCGGATATCTCTTAAAGATATGCTGTAATGATAATTCTGCCATTATTGTTACCCTCCATTTTTACATTATGTACATTTTTGCACGAACACATTCTATCAAATATTTTTAAAAATGTCATTAGATATTTTAACAAATTTACCATCTTCTCCTTGGTGTTTATGCTAATTGTCCCAAAAATCTGCGCTTTTTTTCTATGTTTTGACGGCATATATTTATAAAAATTGTCATTTTGACGAAATAACGCTGTTATTCCGCAGAGATGATGATATAAAAAATCACTGTCTCCCCGTGCTTCCGAAACCTCCTCTGCTGTCGTTGCTCAGGGAAGAAACCTCATCAAAAACGATCTCGGGCTGATTTTCCATGATGCGGAACTGACAGATGCGGTCATTCTCCCGGATCACCGTATCGCGGGTCGCATAGACCGGCATGCGCCACATATCCTCATCCCCGCAGTAGGAACCGTCGATAATGCCGCAGCTGTTTGTCTGCAGAATGCCATAGTTTTTAAATGTTGAGCTGCGCGGAACAATATGCGCTTCATACCCCTTCGGGAGCTCCATGGCAACCCCCAGAGGAATCAGACGGAACTCTCCGGCTTTTAATTCTACCGTCTCGCTGGCGCGAAGATCAATCCAGTCGGATTTCCCGTCTATGTACTCCAGTTTGTCAATCAGATTCGAAAAATATTTTATTTTGATTCTCTGCATGGTCTTCTATCCTCACTGCCAGTCCAGCTCATCGCTTTCCGTCCTGCGCTCCCGGAGCATCAGCTCATGTACGGCTTCCTTCGCACTTTGCCCGTGAAACAGCACCTGATTTACCTGTTCCACAATCGGCATGCTGATCTGATACTTCTCGGAAAGCGCAATGGCGGCTTTCGCGGAATACACGCCCTCCACAACCATCTGAACCGCATCCATCGCCTCCTGCATGGTATAACCCTGTCCGATCAGCATACCCGCCTTCCGGTTTCGCGAATGACAGCTGGCACAGGTCACTATGAGGTCGCCGATGCCGGACAGACCGTTTAATGTCTCCGCTTTTGCCCCCATCGCCGCGGCAAGTCTCCCCATCTCAGCGATACCTCGGGTGATCAGGGCCGCCTTGGTGTTATCGCCGAAACCGAGGCCGTCCGCCATGCCGGCCGCCAGCGCGATCACATTTTTCAGAGAACCACCCAGTTCGATTCCGAGAATGTCCGGACTCGTATAGACACGGAACACCTCATTCATAAAGCAGGACTGTACACGTTCTGCGATTTCTTTTGACTTCGCTCCGACCACCACGGTTGTGGGAAGACCTCTTCCGACCTCCTCTGCGTGGCTCGGTCCGGAGAGAACCGCCGTCTCAGCCTGCGGAATCTCCTGTCCCAGGATATCTGTCTGGATCATCAGGGTATCCTCTTCTATGCCCTTCGCCACCGTCACGATCAGCTGACCCTCAGCAATATACGGCGCCAGATGATGTGCGGTATTCCGTGTATAGGGAGACGGCACCGCCATCACCAGCATATCCATTCCGGATGCCGCCCGCTCCAGATCCGTGGTAAAGCAGATGGAAGCCGGTATCTTCACACCCGGAAGCTTATCTCTGTGTTCACGATCCCGGTCGAGCATCTCCACCTCATCCTCCAAAACAGACCAGACCGTCACCTCGTGTCCGTTATGTGCCAGAAGAACAGCCAGCGCCGTACCCCAGCTTCCCGCCCCTATGATAGCTGTTTTTGCCATATCAGTCCTCCGTCTCCTTCTTTTTGTTCTTTGAAGGTGCAAACTTGTTCTCCGTGCCGGTCACAAGCCGTTTCAGGTTCCCTCTGTGCTGAATAAACGCCAGCGCCGTCAAAACAGCGGCAATCACATACAATTCCGACAGAAACTGTGTGCCCACTTTCAGAAATCCAAGCTGTCCGAACACGATCGTCTGGATAAAAAATCCGCTGATAATTCCCAGAGAACCCAACGACATAAATCCGGTCGGTACGACGGTCAGGAAAAACAGCGCCGCACAGATGGGGGCCATTCTCCAGTCAAACGCAATGACATTTCCGATGCTGCAGGCGATACCCTTTCCTCCTTTGAACTTTGCGTAAAAGGGATAATTGTGTCCCAGTACAGCCCCCAGTCCGGAATAAAGCATCAGCAGCTTCACCATATCCGGATAAATATTCCGGTAAACTGCCCAGATAATAACCATGGCGGCCACCGCCTTAAAGAAATCCCCGGCAAATACAATCACACCTGCTCTCCATCCCAGTACACGAATAGAATTCGTCATACCGGTGTTCCCGCTGCCCTCTTTTTTCAGATCTGTCTTATGCGCTTTCCCCATCAGAATACCGGTCGGGAATAATCCGAAAATATATCCCAGCACAAGACCGATCACTCGACCCAAAATCATTTCATCATATCCTTTCTGTCAGGAATCCCCCTTGCGCTCCCGGATGATAAACTTCAGCGACGTCCCCCGGAACCCGAAGGTCTCGCGGATGCGGTTTTCCAGATAACGGGTATAGGAAAAATGCATCAGCTTTTTATCATTCACGAAGATCACAAAGGTCGGCGGTTTCACCGCCACCTGCGTTACGTAGAAAATCTTCAGGCGCTTTCCCTTATCCGAGGGAGGCTCATGCATAGCCACCGCCTCCGAGACAATCTCGTTCAGCACGCCGGTAGCGACCCGCATGGAATTGTTCTCAACCACCATATCGATCCGGTCAAACAGCTGCATCAGACGCTGTCCCGTTTTCGCCGATATAAACACGATCTCCGCATAGGACATAAAACTCAGTATCTCGCGAATCCGGTCGGTATGCTTGTATATGGTCTTATCATCCTTCTCGATGGCGTCCCATTTATTGACCGCGATAATCACACCCTTGCCTCTCTCGTGGGCGATCCCCGCGATCTTCGCGTCCTGCTCCGTCACACCCTCTGCGGCATCGATCACAAGGATGACCGCGTCCGCACGCTCCACAGCTGTCACGGCGCGAATAATGCTGTAGCGCTCGATCTCTTCTTTAATCTTGCTCTTACGGCGCAAACCCGCCGTATCGATAAAAATATATTCTTTTCCGTTATGCGTAATCTCAGTATCGATCGCATCCCGGGTCGTCCCGGCAATATCGGAAACGATCACGCGGTTCTCGCCAACCAGCTTATTAACGATCGAAGACTTGCCGACATTCGGTTTGCCGATAACAGCTACCTTCGGTCTGGCATCCTCCTCCTCATTCGCGGCAGCATCCGGAAACAGCGCCACCATCCGCTCCAGCATATCGCCCAGTCCCAGCTTCCCCGACGCGGAGATCGGAATCGGATCTCCGATACCGAGATTGTAAAACTCGTAGACGTCCGCTTCGAATTTCTGAAAATGATCCACCTTGTTCACAAGCAGAAGCACCGGTTTTTTGGAACGCCGCAACAGATCCGCTACCTTTGCGTCTGCATCGACCATCCCCTGCCGCACATCGGTCAGGAAAAGGATGACATCCGCCGTATCCATGGCGATCTGTGCCTGCTCCCGCATCTGTGATAAAATAATATCCTTCGAATCCGGCTCGATTCCGCCTGTATCAATCAATGTAAATGTATGGTTCAGCCATTCCGCGTCAGCATAAATCCGGTCTCTGGTCACACCCGGCGTATCCTGCACAATGGAAATACGCTCGCCCGCCAGCGCGTTAAACAGCGTAGACTTCCCGACATTCGGGCGGCCGACAATGGCTACAATCGGTTTGCTCATCTCTCACCTTCCAGTTCTGTTACTTCTCCGGCTCTGATCATATTCCGGATCATCTGATCCATGATATGACACAGGTTTTCCTGTTTCGTAACTGTTCACACCTTCACAGTTACGAAAAAAAGTCCATTTAAAATCATCCTGAATAGTTACCCTGTTTCACACAGTTCATCGAATAAACTCTGCCCGTCTGATTTTACAATATGAATGGGGACTTGTAAAGCCTTTTCCAGTTCGGGCAGCGTCATATCATCCAGAAAAACATCCTCGCCGCTGCGCAGAAGATTGCAGGGAAGCAGAAGCTTTTCTCCCAGCTCCTGTCCCTCAAGCTGGTTTTTCAGATCCTGTCCGGTCAGCAGCCCGGACACGGTGATCTTCTCCCCGAAAAAATCATTCCGGATCGCGTAGACACGAATATCGACGTCGGAGTGAAAGCAGAGAAACTCGGCCGCAAGCTTTCGGAGCAGCGGCGCGGCGAGTTGGCCGGTCGCTATGGAAACCCGCCTTTTTTCAGGCTGTGCCGTTCCCGCACCGCCGTCGCGATTTCCGTTCTCATACCCGGCTCTCCCGCTCGACATCTCCCTGTCCGACGCATACATGTCAAACGCATTTTTTCCGGGCATCCCTTCCGCCAGACCGCCTCTTCGCTTCGTCCGGTTCCGTCTCGCCTGACGGAAAAAACTGCGCCGGCTCCTCTTCTGTACTTCCGGATCCTCCTGCTCGGTACGCAGGCACTCCTCAAACTCCGTCTGCAAAAGACGCATCATACCGACGCCGTTCTCCAGCTGGGGGTATCCGTCGTACGTCTCCTCCGGCGGAAACGGCTGCTCCGCCAGCAGATACCATTCGTCCGAGGCATGAATAAAATGGCTGCCGTGCTTCTCGCGGCAGATATCCTGCCACCGGTGAACCGTATCCAGCACACGGCGAGCATCCTCCTTCGTAAAAGACTCCAGCGGATACAGCCCCTCCCGATATTTCGTCAGACCGACCGGGACCACGGAAACGCTCTCCATATACGGAAGGAACTCAGCCAGTTCCCGGATGCTGCGTTCCAGCTCCGCGCCGTCATTGATACCCCTGCAGAGCACGATCTGGCTGTTCATCTCTATCCCCGCCTCATAAAACCGGTGAAGCTTTTCCAACGCCTGTCCCGCAAAACGATTGTGAAGCATTTTGCAGCGCAGCTCAGGATTCATCGTGTGGACAGATACATTGATCGGCGCGAGCTTGTAGGTGATGATCCGCTCCACATCCTCTTCCTTCATATTCGTTAGCGTCACATAATTTCCCTGTAAAAAAGAAAGACGAGAATCATCGTCCTTAAAATACAGCGTGTCGCGCATCCCCGGCGGCATCTGATCGATAAAGCAGAAAATACACTTGTTACAGCAAGACTTATAATCGTCCATCAGCCCGTTTTCAAACACAATGCCCAGGTCCTCATAATAATCCTTCTCGATCTCAAGCTCCCACTCCTCGCCGTTTGCCCTGCGGATCAGGACAGTGAGCGCGTCATCGTTGATCAGATAATGATAGTCAAAAACGTCCTGTATCGTTTTCCCGTTTACGGAAAGCAGAATATCCCCGGGGCAGATCCCGAGTTCATCGGCAATGCTGCCTTTTTCAATTTGATCGATGCGGTGTTCTTTAAAATGCATGAATCACGCCTTTCTGTAAACTGTTACTTGTGTCTGCCAATATAAATAATCTTCCCATGCCTCTTCAAACCATATTTTCTTCATCATCTACCTCAATTATTTCATGAGCAACACCTTTACCTTCATTGAGAGCAGATATGCCGCGTCGTAAATGCATCATATTGCTTTCGGAATAAAACGGATCAGCTGTCACTTCAAACGGTATACGCTTTTCTCTGCTAACCGTTTTTGCAAATATTGTAAATGCTGCTGTCATGGTGAGTCCCATATCTGAGCATACCTGCTCCATGTTTCTTTTCAAATCTGCATCCATACGAAAATTAATATTTACCGACTGTGCCATAAATTCAACACCTCCTTTTTTTGCATTATACTCTTTTGTAATGAAAAATTCAAGCTCTGTCATTACAAATGTGGCATAGTCATATACATGACTATGCCACAGCTTTCAAAACCGGAAACAATCCCGATAAAAACACTTTTGACCTTCAACACGTTATCTTTGAATAAAAATTACTCCTCCGCCCCGTAAAGCTTGATGAGCTTGTTCAGGTAAGCATATCTCTCCTTCGCATTCTGCTCGGAAGCGTCGAACAGCCGCTCCGCTTTCTCCGCATCGAGACGCGCCAGTGCGTTGTAGCGAACCTCACCGTTCAGGAACGCCTTGTAATCTCCGGACGGAGCCTTGCTGTCCAGGCTGAACGCGTTCTTGCCCTCGGCCGCGAGCGCCGGATTGTAGCGGAAGTTATGCCAGTAGCCGACCGCAACGGCGTTCTTCTCCTCGGTCTGAGCCTTGCTCATACCGATCTTGATACCGTGGTTGATGCACGGAGCATAGGCAATAATCAGGGACGGTCCCGGATAAGCCTCCGCCTCCGCGAGAGCCTTCACACACTGATTCATATCAGCACCCATGGCGATCTGTGCGACATATACATAGCCGTAGCTCATCGCGATGGAAGCAAGGTCTTTCTTTTTAACCTCCTTGCCGCCCGCGGCAAACTGCGCGACCGCGCCGGTCGGCGTCGCCTTGGAGGACTGTCCGCCTGTATTCGAATACACCTCGGTGTCAAATACCATGATGTTGATATCCTTGCCGGAAGCAAGCACATGATCCACGCCGCCGAAGCCGATATCATAGGCCCATCCGTCGCCGCCGAATACCCACTGGGATTTCTTTGCGAGGAAGTCCTTCTGCGCAAGGATCTCATGCGCCTTGTCGCAGCCGCACTCGGTCAGAGCCGCGATCAGCTTCTCCGTCGCCGGTCCGTTCGTCACGCCGCAGCCGTAGGTGTCGAGATACTCTGCAATCGCCTCTTTCACGAAATCCTTCTGGGAATTCGCCGCCATATCCTCCAGCTTCTCCTTCAGGCCTTCACGGATCGCATTGTTTGCCAGCAACATACCGTAACCGAACTCAGCCGCGTCCTCAAACAGGGAGTTGCACCATGCAGGTCCCTTGCCCTCAGCATTCACCGTATACGGGGTGGCCGGCGAGGAATTGCCCCAGATGGAGGAGCATCCGGTCGCGTTCGCGATATACATCCGGTCGCCGAACAGCTGGGTGATCAGCTTCGCGTAAGGAGTCTCTCCGCAGCCCGCGCACGCGCCCGAGAACTCAAGCAGCGGCTGTTTGAACTGGGAGCCCTTTACGGTTGTCTCTTTGAATTTCGCCAGAACATCCGGCTTCTCAGAGAGCTCCAGACCATAATCGAAGTATGCCTGTGTGCCGGCATTCTCCTCGAAGTTCTGCATCGTGATGGCCTGAACCTTGTCCGGGCATACATTGACGCAGGATCCGCATCCGGTACAGTCATAAGCAGATACCGTGATCGCGAACTTGTACTGTTTCAGACCGGTCATGTCTTTATAAGTCATACCTGTCGGAGCCGCAGCGGCCTCTTCTTCTGTCATGACAGCCGGGCGGATGCAGGCGTGCGGGCATACATAGGAGCACTGGTTGCACTGGATGCACTTGTCCACGTTCCATACGGGGATGTCCACGGCCACGCCTCGCTTCTCATAAGCCGCCGCGCCGGACGGCGTATTGCCAGTCGCATAAGGGGTGAACGCGGATACCGGGAGCGTAATGCCCTGCTGCGCATTGACCTTCTTCTGGATCGTATTTACAAAATCTACAACATCCTGACGCTTGCCGGTCGCTGCCGCGCCGGTAAGATCCTCATCCGCCGCGCTCTTCCAGCTCTCCGGAACCTCAATCTTCACAAAAGAGGTCGCGCCGGCGTCGATCGCGTCATAGTTCATCTGAACGATCTTGTCGCCCTTCTTGCCGTAGGTGGCCTTGGCAGCCGCCTTCATCAGACGGTTCGCATCATCCACCGGGATTACCTTCGACAGAGCAAAGAACGCAGACTGCAGAACGGTGTTGATCCGTCCGCCGAGTCCGATCTCCTTGCCGATCTTGATGCCGTCGATGGTATAGAACTGAATGTCATTCTCTGCAATGTAGCGCTTCACCTGACCCGGCAGATGCTTCTCCAGCTGATCCATATCCCAGGAGCAGTTCAGGAGGAAGGTGCCGCCCGGAACCAGATCCTGTACCATATTGTACTTGCGGATATAAGCCGGACAGTGACATGCCACAAAGTTCGCCATGGAAATCAGGTAGGTGGAGCGGATCGGGTCATTGCCGAAACGCAGATGTGAGATCGTCACACCGCCGGATTTCTTGGAATCATAGTCAAAATATGCCTGCGCATACATGTCGGTATTGTCGCCGATGATCTTGATCGAGTTCTTATTCGCACCGACGGTACCGTCCGCGCCGAGACCCCAGAACTTGCAGTTGATCGTGCCTGCGGGTGTCGTGACCGGATTCTCTGTCACCGGGAGGGAGAGATTCGTCACATCATCCGTGATACCGATGGTAAACTGCTTTTTCTCCTTATTATTATATACAGCAATAATCTGGCCCGGCGTCGTATCCTTGGAGCCGAGTCCGTAGCGTCCGGTGAAAATCGGAACCGCGTCAAACTTCGTATTCTTCAGAGCGGCGACAACATCCAGATACAGCGGCTCGCCCATGGCGCCCGGCTCCTTCGTGCGGTCGAGAACATAGATCTGCTTCACGGAATCCGGGATCGCGTCCACAAGTGCATCCGCGCTGAACGGACGATAGAGGCGAACCTTTACAAGACCAACCTTCTCACCCTTCGCCGCCAGATAATCGATCGTCTCATCGATGGTCTCACAGACGGAACCCATCGCGATGATCACACGATCCGCGTCCGGAGCGCCGTAGTAATTGAACAGCTTATAGTTCGTGCCGATCTTCTCATTCACCTTGTCCATATAGTCCTGAACGATCGCAGGCATGTCGTCATAAGCAACGTTGCACGCCTCACGCGCCTGGAAGAAGATATCCGGGTTCTGTGCGGAACCGTCCTGACGGGGATGGTTCGGATTCAGCGCAGAATCGCGGAACGCCTGAATCGCGTCGAGGTCTACGAGATCCTTCAGATCCTCATAATCCCATGTCTCAATCTTCTGGATCTCATGGGATGTACGGAAACCGTCAAAGAAATTGATAAACGGCAGTCTGCCCTTGATCGCGGAGCAGTAAGCAACCGGCGTCAGATCCATGACCTCCTGCACACTGGACTCGCAGAGCATGGCGACACCTGTCTGGCGACATGCATAGACATCGGAATGATCGCCGAAAATACAAAGCGCATGGGTAGCAATCGTACGTGCGGATACATTGAACACACCCGGCAGTCTCTCACCCGCGATCTTGTACAGGTTCGGGATCATCAGAAGCAGGCCCTGGGAAGCCGTGTAGGTGGATGTCAGTGCACCTGCACTCAGGGATCCGTGTACCGCACCAGCAGCGCCGGCCTCGGACTGCATCTCGGTAATCTTGACCGTCTGGCCGAAGATATTCTTCCGGCCGGCTGTCGCCCACTCATCCGATGCTTCCGCCATCACAGACGAAGGTGTGATCGGATAGATCGCCGCCACATCGGAGTACGCATAGGAAGCATGCGCCGCCGCGTGATTGCCATCCATGGTTTTCATAGAACGTTTCATTTCCATTCCTCCTCAAATATTTTTATGAAAGCAACGTCAATAAAGAGTCAGACGGGCAGAATACCTGCACAGACGTCCGAATACAGAAGAGCTTTCACATATGGTTTTCAATTGATTAAAACATTTTCCCCTATTAATCAATCACTACTATTCTAACTGATTCATTCGTAGAAAACAACCAGATTTCACAAAAAGTTCCTCGTTTTTTTTAATTTTTTTTTCGAATTACAAAAATAAATACAAGAAATGGGCATTTGGATGAGTCTGTCGGATTCTCATCATCCAGAAGTTCAGAAATACAGGATTTGTTTATCCGTGCAATAAAATGTTTATATTGCATCTGCCTGTACAATTGTGTAAAATAAACAGGCACGGAAATCTCCGGGCAGCAGAGTTTACATTCAGCATAACGAAAAACAGATATTTCAGGAGACGCAAATCATGATCAGTGCAAACAATGTGACATTAAGAATAGGAAAGAAAGCCCTCTTTGAGGACGTGAATATCAAATTCACCGAGGGCAACTGCTACGGTCTGATCGGAGCGAACGGCGCGGGCAAATCTACTTTTTTAAAAATATTAAACGGACAGCTGGAGCCCACGACCGGCAGCATCACGATCACGCCCGGACAGCGTCTCTCCTTCCTGCAGCAGGACCATTTCAAGTATGACGCCTTCACGGTTCTGGATACCGTCATCATGGGGAATCAGAGACTGTATGACATTATGAAGGAGAAGGACGCGATCTACATGAAGGAGGACTTCACAGATGAGGACGGCATCCGTGCCAGCGAGCTCGAGGCGGAGTTTGCCGATATGGACGGATGGAACGCGGAGTCGGACGCCGCCACGCTCTTAAACGGACTGGGCGTAGAGAACGAACACCATTATGACATGATGAGCGACATGCCCGGCGCCCTGAAGGTAAAGGTGCTCCTGGCACAGGCTCTGTTCGGCAACCCGGACATCCTGCTTCTCGACGAGCCGACCAACAACCTTGACCTTGATGCCATCGCCTGGCTGGAGGAGTTTCTGATCACCTTCGACAATACGGTCATCGTCGTATCCCATGACCGTTACTTCTTAAACAAGGTGTGCACGCACATTGCGGATATCGACTATGCGAAGATACAGCTCTACGCCGGCAACTATGATTTCTGGTACGAGTCCAGTCAGCTGATGATCCGCCAGATGAAGGAGGCCAACAAGAAAAAAGAGGAAAAAATCAAAGAGCTGCAGGAGTTCATCTCCCGCTTCTCTGCCAACGCGTCAAAATCCAAACAGGCGACCTCCCGGAAACGCGCACTGGAAAAAATTGAGCTGGATGAGATCAAGCCGTCCAGCCGGAAATATCCCTATATTGACTTCCGTCCCAACCGGGAGATCGGAAACGAGGTTCTCTCCGTGGACGGTATCAGCAAGACGATCGACGGCGTGAAAATTCTGGACAATGTCACGTTCACTGTAGGGCGTGAGGACAAAATCGCCTTTGTCGGCAGTAACGAGTTTGCGAAGACCACCCTGTTCAAAATCATTATGGGTGAGATGGAACCGGACGAGGGCACTTACAAATGGGGCGTGACCACAAGCCAATCCTGCTTTCCAAAGGATAACACACAGATCTTTGACACTGATCTGGTCATCGTGGACTGGCTGACACAATATTCCGAAATCAAGGATGCCACCTATGTACGCGGATTTCTCGGCCGTATGCTCTTCCCCGGCGAGGACGGTGTGAAAAAGATGCGCGTGCTCTCCGGCGGCGAGAAGGTGCGCGTCCTGTTCTCCCGCATGATGATCGAGGGATCCAACGTGCTGATCCTGGATGAGCCAACCGATCATCTCGACATGGAATCCATCACGGCGCTGAATAACGGCCTGATCAAGTTTCCGGGCGTGCTGCTCTTCGCCTCCCGCGATCACCAGATCGTGCAGACCACGGCCAACCGTATCATTGAGTTCCTGCCGAACGGGACATTTATTGACAAGGTCACTTCCTATGATGAATATCTGGAGAATGATGAGATGGCAAGAAAACGTCAGGTATATACCATGGCAATTACAGATCAAAAGGATAATTAAGGAAAACTCCTTACACAGCCTTGTATATGAAAAAGGGTATCTGAAACCGTTCATCGTTTCAGATACCCTTTTTAGTGGAGATGAGGGGAATCGAACCCCTGTCCGAAATCTCAGCCACCGTACTTCTACGAGCGTAGTTGCCGTTTTTTCATTCCCTCCGCCACACACCCGGCAACGGGTTTACAGCTTCAGTAGCTTCATGATACGCCCATATACGCAAAGCTTAGTATATGTCGTTTCCTGCATGATCGATGCCTGGCTCCCGAAGTGCAGGTGCCTCAGGTCAGACAAGCTGCAACTAGGCAGCTAATGCTAAATGTCTATCTTCAGCGTTTATTTTTAAGTTTGGCATTTAACGCATCCCATGCGGCTCGCTTCTCCGGCTTTTAAAACCCCGTCGAAACCAGTACATCCCCGAGTAAAATCGGTGGAATGATGCTGAAGATCGCACTCGATCTGCGATGATATCCTTCATCACGGGCAAATGATAAACCTATCCGGTCTGACACAAAAACCCTTCAAAATCCGGGGACTTTAAAGGGTTCTCAATAGCGAGAGAGAGACTCGAACTCTCAACCTCCCGGGTATGAACCGGACGCTCTAGCCAGTTGAGCCATCTCGCCATAAACTTTTGTGCGCCGATCTCGAAGAGATCGTGTGCATCCGCCGCCAGGCGGTATCACATTTCGCAGCTCCCGGAATCAGATACCTAAAACTCATTCTTGCTGCGAAATGGGACCTATAGGGCTCGAACCTATGACCCTCTGCTTGTAAGGCAGATGCTCTCCCAGCTGAGCTAAGATCCCTTCGCCTGCCGGCAAACTTGTTTGCCGGCGACTTTGTTATTATACTACTTTGAAAGCAGAAATGTCAAGAATAAATTAAAATTTTCTATGAAAGTGTGTTACTATTCACAGCCGATTTTTCTGAGTGAGTCTGATTACCGGAACCTGATGT
>JAJQEU010000009.1 GCA_021201535.1 Clostridiales bacterium
TAAGTTCTGAGCCGCTGCGATTTATTTATAAAAATAAAAACGAGCGAGGAAGATATGATGAGAAAAGTTGTGAAATTCGGAGGGAGCTCTCTGGCCAGCGCTGAGCAGTTTCAGAAAGTGGGAGATATTATCCGTGCAGATGCGGATCGCCGGTTTGTGATTCCGTCAGCGCCCGGTAAACGCTTCGATGGTGATACGAAGGTGACGGATCTGCTGTACGACTGTTATGCAGCGGCGGAGGCGGGAGAGAATTTTGAAAAAAAGCTGGATGCAATCCATGACAGGTACCGTGATATTATCAGCGGTCTTGGGCTGGATTTTTCTCTGAATGAGGATTTTCAGGTCATCAGGGAGAAGTTTCAGGAGAAAGCAGGACGGGATTATGCGGCTTCCAGAGGTGAATACCTGAACGGGAAGGTGCTTGCGAATTATCTGGGATATGAGTTTATCGATTCTGCGACAGTGATCTTTTTTGATGAGGACGGTACGTTTGCCGCGGATGAGACGAATAAGCTTATGGCGAAGAGACTGGAAGTCTGTGAGAACGCGGTGATTCCGGGATTTTACGGGGCATATGCGGACGGTCGGGTGAAGACATTTTCCAGAGGCGGATCTGATATTACCGGTTCCATTGTGGCGCGGGCGCTGCAGGCGGATTTGTATGAAAACTGGACGGATGTATCCGGATTCCTGGTGACCGACCCGCATGTAGTGGAAAATCCGGAAGTTGTAGAGATGATCACTTACCGTGAACTGCGTGAACTTGCTTATATGGGAGCGTCCGTTCTCCATGAGGAGGCGATTTTCCCGGTGCGCAAGGCAGGTATCCCGATTAACATTAAGAATACGAATCATCCGGATGATCCGGGCACGATGATCGTGGCTACCACGAGCAGGAAGCCCCGGTTTACGATCACGGGCATTGCGGGCAAGAAGGGTTTTGTGGCGGTGACGGTGGATAAGGATATGATGAATTCCGAGATTGGCTTTTGCCGCAAGGTTCTGAGCGTGTTTGAGGAGAATCAAATCTCTATTGAGCATATGCCTTCCGGAATCGATACCATGTGTATCCTGGTGCATCAGGACGAGTTTCAGGAGCATGAACAGGTCGTGCTTTCCGGTATTCAGCGTGCGGTTAACCCGGACTCCATCAGCGTGGAGCCGGATCTGGCGCTTATCGCCGTAGTGGGGCGCGGCATGCGCCAGATGCGCGGTACCGCAGGCCGGATATTCTCCGCGCTGGCGCATGCGAAGATCAACTGCCGAATGATCGATCAGGGCTCCAGCGAACTGAATATCATTATTGGCGTATCCAATGAGGATTTTGACCGGGCGATTCAGTCTATTTATGATATTTTTATCCTGACGCAGCTGTAGGCTTCAGGATATAATGAGCGCAAGCGAGTCAACGTGCCTGCAACGATTGACGAGCGGCGAATCGCGATTATGACTCGCAGATTCATGATATAATTGTCAGTACAGATAAAATCCGCAGGTGACTTTTGTATATAATATGAAAAGCCTGTCTGCGGATTTTTTGTCATACAGGAAGCTTCGCGGCCTGTATGATACATTTTACTGCTCGAAGCGTGGAGCTGTGGGAAGCGCAGGATCAGTCGGCGAGGTATTCCCGGTAGTCATCCTCCGTTGCGAACAGCATGTAGTTTCCGTTTACCAGTCCCATGTAGCCGTTGTCTGTCGGATATCCTTTCAAAATTGAATCCTCCTGTCTGTTGAATTGTATAATGTTTTCTTCGCTTCTGCCGTTTATCTAAAGAATATAGCAGCAGGTGTACGAAAATCAGGACTTCCAGATTGGAAATGATGGAGAACCATATGAAAATGAATTATAAGATGATCCTGTCCTATGACGGAACAAAATATTACGGCTGGGAGCATCAGCCCAATACGCCGCTTACGATTCAGGGAAAACTCGAACAGGTGCTTGGCCGGATGACGGGACAGTCGGTTGAGGTGATCGGCGCCGGTCGCACCGATGCAGGTGTCCACGCATGTGCGATGGTGGCGAATGCCCGATTTGAGACAGCGATGACAGAGGCAGAGATCCGGGATTATATGAATGAATATCTTCCGGAGGATATCTGCGTGTGTGAGATAAGACAGGCTTCGGAGCGTTTTCACAGCCGATACAACGCAATCGGAAAGACGTATCGTTATACCTGCTATGTGGGTGAGGCAAAGCCGGTGTTCGACCGCAGATACGTCTATATTCCGGAGGAATGTCCGGATGTGGACCGGATGAGGATGGCAGCCGGATATCTCATTGGCACACATGATTTTGCGTCCTTCTGCAGCAATCCACGCATGAAAAAATCCACTGTGCGGAAAGTGGATCGGATTGAGATCGTCGAAGAAGCATCATATTTGATATTTATGTATCACGGAACCGGATTTTTGCAGCATATGGTGCGCATCCTGACAGGGACTCTGTTGGAGGTGGGATACGGAAGACGGACGCCGGAGAGCATGACAGATCTGCTGGAGGCGAAGAAGCGCGCGCTGGCAGGATTTACGGCTCCGGCGAAGGGATTGTGCCTGATGAAAGTGGATTATGATTAAACAGATTTTTCGATTCACGTCTCATTATAATATCTTTATGCATAATTATCTTCCAATGCGGTAATGAGCTCGCAGATCATCTGATGCGTTGGTACATTCAGTCCATACTGCGCGGCCAGCCGGACGATGCATCCGTTCAGGGTGTCTATCTCTGTCTTCTGTTTTTTTTCGATATCCTGCAGCGTAGATGAGCGGTGCGCCCGGGTATCCGGAACCAGCTTCCCGTAGAATTCCTCCCGATATTCGTCGGGCGTATTCCAGAAGGAGCGGTATCCGCATTGCTGCATGACAAGGAAGGTTTCGTCGATCAGGCGGTTCATTATCTGTCTGGCTGTCTGGGTGTCTGCCAGCTTTCCGTAGGGAACATGGAGGATGGCACCGAGCGGATTCAGCGTTGTATTATAAAGCATCTTGGCCCAGAGCGCCTCAGACAGCTGAGTGGTTGTTTCACTGGGAATACCGGATGCAGAGATCGCGTCGGCGAGCGGTTCCATGCAGGATGTGTCTTTTCCGTAAAGAGAGCCGAACAGAATCGGAGCAGTATGTACCGTGATATGGCTGATGTTGGGCGCAGTGCGGGTAAAGCCGGTGATCACCCTCGCCTGATAGATCTGGTTCTCGGAAAAATATCGCAGAAAAGGCCGGTCGTTTCCCCATCCGTTCTGCAAGATGACGATTTTGGATGTTTCGGACAGGCATTTGCGGTTCTCGGAGACCATGAAGGCTATATCTTCATTCGCTGTTGTTTTGGTACACACCAACGCATAGTCGACACTGTGAGCAGCCAGTTCAGACAGGGAGGCGACTGCGTTGATTTTTCTGGCTGCGACGGCGATTTCTCCGAAAAGGCCGGTCCTTTTTATGCCATCCGTTTCGATGGCTTTTTTTGTGTTTTTTCTGGCAAGAAATGTGATTTTCATGTCCTGGGAGTGTAGGGACGCGCCCAGCGAGATGCCGATGGAACCGGCACCGATGATTAATATATGGTGCATATAAAAAATCTCCTGATTCTGTAGGCAACAAAATTTTAACAATGAGTTCGGATTTAAGTGTAAACTTTTTTCAATTAAAATGCAACTGATATCTTCTGTGTCCATGTTTCCTGTTGTTCTGTTGTCTGAAAAATTATCTGGTAAGGTTATATGATTTGTGGTATGATAAATAAAGTGTGAGTGTTTTGCAGAATGTGCTGATCTGCGGGCGAAAGCAGCCGGGTTTTATAACCCTGTGAACACCTTTTACGGGAAGGCGGATGAGAGATATGACAGGAGAAGAACTGGCTCTTGAGATCATAGAACGTTTAAAAAAGGAGTATCCGGATGCCGGCTGTACGCTGGATTATGATGATGCCTGGAAACTGCTGGTCAGCGTCCGCCTGGCGGCGCAGTGTACGGACGCGAGAGTAAACGTGGTTGTGCAGGATCTCTATGCGAAGTATCCGACGGCGGAGGCTCTGGCGGAGGCGGAGCCGGAGGAAATCGAGGAGATTGTCCGTCCCTGCGGACTTGGCAGGAGCAAGGCGCGGGATATCAGCGCCTGTATGCGTATGCTTCGCGATGAATATGGCGGCAGGGTGCCTGACGATTTTGACCAGCTTTTGAAGCTCCCGGGCGTGGGGCGAAAGAGCGCGAATCTTATCATGGGGGATGTGTTCGGAAAGCCTGCGATTGTGACGGATACCCATTGCATCCGGCTGACGAACCGCATGGGTCTGGTGGATCACATAAAGGATCCGAAGAAGGTGGAGATGGCGCTGCGGAAGCTGGTGCCGCCGGAGGAGGGGAATAATTTCTGTCATCGGCTTGTTTTGCATGGGAGAGAGGTCTGTACTGCCCGGACTAAGCCGCATTGTGAGCGGTGCTGTCTGGAGGATATCTGCGTGAAGGCAGATCTATAGCCTGATTTATGCCCGGAGCTTTCATGTGTTGGATTGTACCGGGAGAATATAGAAAGATGAGGGGATGGAGATGTTTACTACATACAGGACATTTCACGGAGAGATCTGTGAGGTGAAGTTTATTCAGCCCGGTTCCTGGATCCGGCTGACCGACCCTTCGATGGAGGAGTGCCAGGAGATCGCTGACCGCTTTGATATTGACATCGCGGACGTGCGGGCCGCGCTGGATGAGGAGGAGAGCTCCCGTATTGAACTTGAGGACGGTTATACTCTGATTCTTGTCGATATTCCGGCCGAGGAAGAGGTAACCAATTCCAACCGGAAGAATTTTACGACGATTCCGCTCGGCATCATTCTGGCGGGAGACTGCATTATCACAGTGTGCACGGAGGAGACGCCCATACTGCAGCATTTTATCCGGAACAGAGTGAAGGAGTTTTCCACAAAGAAAAAGATGCGTTTTGTCTATCAGATTCTGTTCTATACGGCCACGACATATCAGAGCAGGCTGCGCATGGTCGACCGGAGGAGAAAAGCGATTGAGGAGAACATCGGGGAGAATACGGAGGATGTCGATCTGGTTGATCTTCACAATCTGGAGTCCACACTGGTATACTTCGCGACATCCCTGCGCGCGAACGGCGTGGTTCTGGACCGCCTTACCCGCTATAAACGGCTGGAACAGTATCCGGAGGATACGGAGCTTCTGGATGACGTGATTATAGAGAACAAGCAGGCGATCGAGATGACCGCGATCTACCGGGACATCATCAACGGTACCCGGGAGCTGCTGTCGTCAGTCATCAACAACCGTCTGAACAATGTCATGAAATACCTGACATCCATCACGCTGGTGATGGCCATACCGACGATTATTTCCGGTATTTACGGGATGAACGTGAATGAGAAATGGATGCCCCTGTCTAATACACCGTACGGGTTCAGCATTATCTGCTTTATCATTGTGGGAGCCTGTATTCTGACGTTGATCATTTTGTGGAAGAAGCGAATGTTATGATATGCGATTCAGGCACATGGTTTATGAAAGGCATCTCCTGTGACGTCTCATTTCTGTTCGATGATTCATGACGGTTTATATTTTGTATTTAAAACACATTATTCGCTGTAAAAAGTGTAACAGAACTACATTTTTTCGTTGCATTTTTTGTTTTCCCCATTATAATAGATAGTGATGTATACGTCAGTCCCGGACATGTCCATTTATACTGTAATGCATAAAGAAAGAAGGTCGTGATATGTATCGCTGCGCAATGGAAGAACTTATCCGTTGGAAAGGAAATGCTTTGAGGAAACCTTTGATTATTGAAGGCGCCAGGCAGGTCGGGAAAACCTGGCTGATGAAGGAGTTCGGAAAAACATGTTACCAAAATGCAGTCTATATCAATTTTGATTCCAACAGCCAGATGCAGCAGCTTTTTTCTGTGAATCTGGATACGAACCGGTTGCTGCTCGGTCTGGAGCTTTATGCGGGACAGAAAATTGATCCGGATCATACATTGTTGATTTTTGATGAGGTGCAGGAGGTTCCGAGGGCTCTTTCCAGCCTGAAATACTTCTATGAAAATGCGC
Source organism: Clostridiales bacterium (assembly GCA_021201535.1). GTDB lineage: Bacteria > Bacillota > Clostridia > Lachnospirales > Lachnospiraceae > Eubacterium_I. The sequence continues at coordinate 6,068 of JAJQEU010000009.1, forward strand.
CCCAATACCACATTGTCTGTGCCGGTTCTCTGTTGGGAATCGCACTTCACGAGGGGACGTCTTTCCCGGTGGGCAAGGTAGATTTTCTGAAACTTTTTCCGCTCTCTTTTCAGGAATTTCTGATGGCAACCGGAGAGGAACGGTTTGCAGAGCTGCTGAAAACACATGATTTTTCCATGATTACGGCATTCAGGCAAACCTATACTGACGCATTAAAATACTATTATTTTGTCGGCGGCATGCCGGAGGCGGTATCCTGTTTTGCACAGAGTAAGGATTTTATCGCGGTGCGCGCGATTCAGGAACGGATTCTTGCCGCTTACGAACAGGATTTCTCGAAACATGCGCCGAATGAAATCGTTCCCAGAATCCGCATGATATGGAACAGTATCCCGTCTCAACTGGCCAAAGAGAATAAAAAATTTCTGTATGGTCTGGTGCGCGAGGGCGGCAGAGCGAAGGATTTTGAGACCGCCATCATGTGGCTGTGCGACTGTGGTCTGGTACACAAAAACAGCCGTGTGAACACGCCCGGACTCCCTTTGAAATTTTATGAAGATCTGAAAGCGTTCAAATTGTTTCATGTGGATGTGGGACTGCTTGGCTGCATGACAGGGTTGAAAGCGTCTGTTCTGCTGAACGGGAATGACTTATATACAGAATTTAAGGGGGCGCTGACAGAACAGTATGTGATGCAGCAGCTGGTTACGGTGCAGAATATCAATATTTACTACTACACAAATGAACGCGGTTCCTGTGAAATTGATTTTCTGATCGACGACGGCGAAAGCGTGATTCCCGTGGAGGCAAAGGCGGAGATGAATCTTCGCGCTAAAAGTTTAAAAACTTACAGGGAAAAGTACAGTCCTCAAATAGCTGTACGTTCCGCGCTGGCAGATTACTGTCTACAGGACGGGCTTGTAAATCTGCCGCTGTACGCTATCGAAGAAGTCTTGCCGGTGTGCAGGGAAGCTTGCATGAATTAGAACAAAAAACAAAAAACTTCCTGTTT